>JACRCK010000267.1 GCA_016219065.1 Deltaproteobacteria bacterium | reverse complement strand
GGGAAACTCCCGGTCACCCCGCCACAGTAGAAGGTATAAAGGGACATAGGGCAACCCCGGCACCCGCAGCGCCACGTCGGCTCCATCGATCGTTTCACCGCCGAAACCCCGGGCTCGCTCGATCAATCGATCGGGGTCCTTTTCGAAACCCTGGGCCAACGGTCCGGTAGCCACCGCATGGGCGCCGGTGAAGAAGGCCCGGCCGCCGGGAAGCTCTTCCGGTACCACCATCCGGCCGCTCGGCGGCACCCCTTTGGAAGCGGCCAGGGTGGTAAGCAGCACCACCCCGGCCTGATAGCTGGCCGGTTGCTCGGGAAAGTGGGTCTGGGTGATTCGTCGCTGGACGGGATCGATGGTGTAATCGATGTTGATTAAGGGGATTTTAAAGGTATCCCCGTCCCAGTCCGCCCCAACCGCCTCCGCTGCTTGTTGCGGAGAATGATTACCCAGGTCGCTCCACAAGGCTTCCGGGATTTGATCGGCCCACTGGAACAGTTCCTTTTGTGATGGCTTCATGCGGTTTTCTCTCCGGTTGACCGTCGGTGGCAACTCCCGGCCTTCCTCCTCCATAAACCCCGCATTTATTGGCGCGGAATCTGCCAGAAGGAACCCATTCCCTGTAAGGCCCCGACCATTTCCTTCATATATTCCCGCAGGCGGGAAACGTAATCCGGGTCCAGGCGTCTTTTGAAAAAATTCCCGGAAAAGGCCCGGGCCATATCCGCCAGGGGGACGATCCCCTCCTCGGTGCCGGCCTTGAAACCGCTCCAGTTGCGCACATCCTCTTCCGACCGGAAGAGATTCATGGTGCTTCAGGCATAGGGAATGTCTTTGAACCATTCCCGAAGAGGGACGGGGGTATAGGCCACCGGGGCCTCGGGTTCAGTGCCGAGCACCACCCCGTCTTTCATTTCCACCCGAACCGGCAAACCGCAATCCAGACAGGGCGCCTCGATCCGGACCGTTTTTCCGGGAAAAAGCCAGCTGACCGCCAGCGCTTCAAACCCTCACTGGGCGAACCATTTCTGTTGGCCGTCAACGGTGAGCCGGTACTGGGTGGGCAGATTGTTGAAGGGGGGAAAAGAAGCGATGTGATCGGTGTTCGGAAAAAGCCACCCGGGGAACCCGGGAAGAGAAAAAAGCTCCTGAACCGCTTTCCGCCCTTCATCGGGTGAAACGCCCAACGCCGCGGCCATCTCCGTATAGTGAGGCGCCTGTCCGGTCTCTACCATCCTTTCCATGATAATATGAAAAGTCTGATCCAGTCTGCTGGTGTCGGTCATGGGAATCTTCCTTTCTTTAAGGCTAACGGAATTCTGGTAAAGTATTAAGTGCTTTTCCGGGACCCCGCTTTCCGCTTTCTTACTTCGCGCAGTATGCGAGCGTCTTCTTGATGCCGAGGGTCATCAATACGACTTTTGATACGAATGAGACTGTCAATATCTACCCAATTGACTCGGGCATTTCCGTATTTGCCCTTGAGGCGCTTGTTCCAGGCCGTCTCGAATCTGACCCCGGCCAGGTGGCGAAGAAGGTCAATCCTGTCCGGGGCCAGTCCCAACTGCAGGATTTCCTCCGGTTTACGGGGGTCTAAGAAGTAAGGGCTGCCGAACTCCACCAGAGCCTCATTGGCGTGTTTGACATTTTCAAGCGCGGGATCAATCCAAAGATCCATGTCTTTTGTGTATCGGGGTTTAGCGTGGTAGATGAACGCGAGGCCTCCTATAATGAGATACCTGACCCGATGTTTTTCCAGAAGCCGAAGCATATCCTCGAAATCTTGGATGGTGTCCATTTTCAGGGGGCCTTTTGGTCCTTTGGAGTGGTTTTCAAACGGGCCCTGATGACTTTTTCCACATCTTTTCGCAGAGCGATCAACGCGGATAAGCGGTCTTCGGGTGTCTGGCTTTGCCAGAAGTCCAAATCCCACTGTTCCGCATTTTTAAAATCTGCAGCCAAGTTCGCGACCATACGTCTACTTCGGTGACGCGACCTCTCTTTAATTCCCATGGCCGGTCTTCCTCGCTTTGATTTTAAACGAACACGGGCCGGAGCCCTCCGCCTCTTTCTGCATTGATTAAATTACCATGGAAAGCTCTTACAGGTCAACAGGTTAGAGCCGATATGCCTCGATGTGCCGGATATGATCAGGAGGGAGGTTTCGGTTGGCCTGCGGCAGCCACCCTCCGCTTGGAAGCGCTCCGGACATCCCCTGCTCCTTGCTGTCCTTTCATATTTTCAATAACCTGGCCCAGGGGACGATGATCTCCAACGGTGAGGCTGCCCCATGAAGGTAACGGGGCTGGCGATATTTATCGGCCTGGTCGAAATGGGGGTTTTCGATGAAGCCGTGGTCGGAAAAGAGGATCAGGGAGGTCCCGGAGGGGATCGTCCTCAGGCGGGGAGTCAATTCCAGTTGGAGACACTGCAGGACATTGCTGGTCTTCAAGGTCAGGTCCTCGGGATCCTTCTCCAGGCCCATCCGGATCTATTCGGCGGCCTCGGCAAACTTCCCCTCGGCCTTGAGCCGGCGGATGTGTTGCACTCCGGTGCTGAAAACTTGTTGTCGTTCCATCAGGCGGAATCTGGAAAAAATGGTATTGGGTTTCTGCTTAGAAGCGCCTTCCTTGGTCCAAACCTTCGTTTGCTTCATTGAGCTTTTTATCCAAGGTCCAGAGAGGAATCCCCGTCAAAACGGCGGAGGCCAAGAGCTGTACGTCGATATATCCCAGACCTTTCCCCATCAGGCGGTTTTGTTCAATGAATTTTAGGATCTCCCCGTGTTTGGCCTGGACGGCCAAAGGGAGAAGCTCCAGCAGCGAGAGGATCTCCCGCCTGTTTTTGAGATTGCCGCAGGCCAGTTCACCGACGATGAACGGGTGGAAAAGCACTTCCCCGGCCTCCAGCAGTCGCACCAGATGGGGGTCGCCCTCCCGGAAATGGCGCACCCAGACGGAAGTATCCACCAGAACCATCAACCGCGCTCCGCCATCCTCTTTCTGGGCACGGCCTGCAACTGCCGCTCCGTGCCCCCAAGTTTTGCCAACCTCCGGGCGCTCTCTCTGGCGATCAAAGCCTCCAGTCCCAGTTTCACCAGCGCAGTTTTTTCCTTGACGCCGGTCAATTCGGACGCCTTTTCCACCAGGGCATCTTCGATGTTCAGCGTGGTTCTCATAGCCAAAAACCTTTCATCCGGATCATATGCATTAATATGCCATCAGTATATGTATTTGTCAATGCCGGGCGTTGCCGGCCTTCATTCGCCCAGGAATTGCAGGATAACGCGGCGTCTTCTCGGGCGGTTGTCGAAATCGACCAGGACGATCTGCTGCCAAGTGCCCAAGAGCAGGCGCTGACCGACAAAAGGGACGGTCAGGGAGGCCTTGCACAGGGCGGCCCGCACGTGGGAAAAACCATTTCCATCTCCCCAGCGGCGGTTGTGCTCATATTCCATTTCCCTGGGGATCAGGCGCTCGAAGGCTTCTTTCAGATCTTTTACGGCGCCGGATTCAAATTCTATCGTGGTTACTCCGGCTGTTGAGCCGGGGATGAAAACGGTTACGCTGCCGTCTGTTATGGTGATGGCGGCCAGGCCCTTTTCAACTAGGGGGGTCAGGTCCAGGATTTCATTGTTCCCCCGGGTGTCTATTTCGATTTCCTTGGTTATCACAGGCATAGTCGGAAAGAGCCTTTCTCCCCCTTTAGTAAAGCTCATCTTTACCCACAACCCTGGGGGCATGAGACCGCAGAGGGAGGGGGTTGAGGGGATAGGACAAAGGCGATATAAGCTTTGGTAATGTCATCCAAGCGCTGTAAGCCTCGCCAGATGGTTTCGGTACCGGGTGGG
>JACRCK010000028.1 GCA_016219065.1 Deltaproteobacteria bacterium | reverse complement strand
CCGAAACAGACGGATCAGATCTTGTTTCGTTGATTCCGAGACGGTGATCAGGTGGTGATAGTTGCGGAGCATACGCGGGTAGGCCCAGCGGTCCAGCATTTTCTGCATGAGATTGAAAACGAAAAAATGCGGAAAAAGATAGCGGACCAGATCATGTACTACCATGACGCCCTTGACCCCGGCCGGGAGCCAGGGGGGGCCGTACAATCCGGGGGAAAAAACCAGGTCGAACCGGGATAAGATCCGGGGGACTTCCACCAGGTTCCAGCGGGACACGGCGGCCGGCCCTCGGGGCAGGGGCAGGACCTGTTGCTCGAATTGGTCCCGGAAAGGATCGATCTGACGGCGGTGGTCGATCAAAACCAAGCGCTGTTCCGGGGCTAGTCGTTTCATGGTCGTCAGGATCTGCTGGGCATACTGATCCATGCCGACCTTCTGGTCGCTGATCCCCCCGTAGATGACGCCTATGTTCAGTACCCTGGTTGCCATGGGTTTGTTCACCGCGGAGGCGCAGAGGACGCAGAGAATTTCCTTTTCTAAAATCGGGAGATGCCGATTTTAGAAAACCCTCCAGCCTGCGGTTCTTTAACACCGCGCGCTATCAAGAATTAAGAAAAAGAAAAAGTTTTTCGCGAAGCTATGAGGCTGTTTTGATTTGCGGGCACCTCCCCGCAAATCAAAAAAATATTCCTCAGCGTCCTCCGCGGCTCTGCGGTGATATTTTTTAATCCGGGAGCCAGCATAATCAGGGCGGAGGGAAAAGTCAAACCGCTTTTCCTCAGCCGGGTTGACAACCCCGGCCGAGGTTGTTAAGCTGGATAGATACCACTGCAAAGGATGGGCGAACCATTATGCCGAAAGCGCTGATCACTGGAATAGCCGGCCAAGACGGGTCCTACCTCACGGAACTGCTCCTGGAGAAGGGATATGAGGTTCACGGCATTGAGCGGACGGCGGCTCTGGAAAACCCGGAAATGCACTTGACCCGTCTTTTGCCGCAGCTTTCCCGTATCCGTCTCCATCCGGTGGAGTTGAATTCCCTATCCGGGACCTTGCAAATCCTGCAGCACCTGCAGCCGGAGGAATGTTATCACCTGGCTTCGGAGAGCTATGTCACCCACGGATTCGACGACCTCCGGCAATTCACTAACGCCAACCTTTTTACCACCCATAACCTATTGGAGGCCCTGCGCCTGGCCGGACCTCACGGCCGGCTGTATTTCGCCGCCAGCAGCGAAATGTTCGGGGACGCCGACCGAAGCCCCCAGGACGAGCAGACCCCCTTTCATCCCCGTTCGGCCTACGGTCTTTCCAAGCTGGCGGGGTTCCATCTCTGCGAATATTACCGCCGTCATTATGGGATGCATATTTCCAGCGGCATCTTGTACAACCACGAATCGCCCCGGCGGGGACCGCAATTCGTGACCCGCAAGATCACCTCCTTCGTGGCCGGATTAGAAAAAGGCCGGCAGGGCAAGCTGCACCTGGGAAATCTGGAGGCCCGCAGGGACTGGGGGCACGCCCGGGATTACGTCGAAGCCATGTGGTTGATGCTCCAGCAGGAAAAGCCGGACGATTATGTCATCGCCACCGGTCTCCCTCATTCGGTGCGGGACTTGCTGCAGGTGGCCTTCGAAACGATCGGGGAGGATTATCGGGCCCATGTCGAAATCGCCCCGGTTTTTTTCCGGGAAACAGAATCGCTGGATTTGGTCGGAGACGCCCACAAGGCCCGCCACGTTTTAGGCTGGGAACCCCGCACTTCCTTTGCGGAGATGATCCGGGAAATGGTGGAAGCCGATCTGGGCGCCTAAGGACCGATTATGGAACCACCGGTTTCCAGGAACTTCGTCATTCATCGGCACCAAGCCAAACGACTCCATTACGATTTGCGTTTGGAATACCGGGGGGTTCTGAAAAGCTGGGCCCTGCCCAAGGAACCTTTGAATACGCCCGGGATCAAGCGGCTGGCTGTAGCCGTTGAGGACCATCCCCTGGAATATATCGATTTTGAGGGGACCATTCCGGAAGGAAATTACGGCGCCGGCGAGGTTGCGATTTGGGATCAGGGTGCGTATGTGCTGGAAGAAGCCCGGCCGGAAAAATGGGTTTTCTTCCTGAAAGGCCGACGGTTTCGGGGCCGTTTTACCCTGATAAAATTCCAGGAACCGCGGAACTGGTTTTTTATGAAAATGCGGGAGACCGGCGCTTAATATGAAAAAACCGTTCGGCGTTCGGCGGAGGAGCTCAGTACAAAAATAGACGAACGTCGAACATCGAACGCCGAACATCGAATTTAAAAACGGAGGGCGGGCGTCTCGCCCGCCAACCCGATAAGGGGAATGACTGGTTGGGTCTCCACGGTAAGATTTGGGACTTCATCCCGACCCGGAAGGTCGAGCGGTCGGCGGGGACGCCAACCCTACGAACAACCAAACTGGGATAAAATTTTCATGCTTGGCGGGTGCCTGCCCCAGGCCTGGCGGTTTCCCGTCTTTTCTCTCCTCTCCCCTCTGCCCTCTGCCCGTAAGAGCGGCGCGGTCGGCGATCGCGCCCTACCGTTTGTTCTGACCTCTGATCTCTGTCCTCTGGCCTCACCCCGCCGACAGCCGCTTAAATAACTCGATCGCAGCCGAATCCATTTGCGCCAGGGCCTCCGCTTCCAGCCCCGCTCCCTGAACGATGCGATCCCGTTGGGAAAGGGAAACGATATCCCCCGGCGCGTGGGTGTCCGAATCCAGGACCAGTTGCGCGCCCAGCTCCCGGGCCAGACGGGCCACATGGCCGTTGGTCAGACTGTGCCCTTTCCGTGAGGTTATCTCCAGGTAGACTCCCCGCTCGGCCGCCAGACGGACTTCCTCCTCGGTGATCAATCCCGGGTGGGCCAGGAGGTGGACTCCGGCGTCAATAGCGGCACGGTTGGTCCCCGGGGGGACCGGTTCGGCTATGGTCTCCCCGTGCACTACGATCAAGCGGGCTCCCAGCCGCCGGGCCCGCTCCGCCAAAGGGGCGATGGTCGCCGGCGGCACGTGGGTCAGTTCGATCCCGGGCAGGAGCTTGATCTGATTGAAACGGTTCAGGTCTTCCGCGACCGCAGCCAGCCGGGGAACGATATGGTCCAGATTGGATTGGTCGGCATGGTCGGTAATGGCCCAATAGCGATAGCCGGCCACTTCGGCCCGGCGGACCAGTTCCGAGGGCAGTAGGACCCCGTCGCTCATCAGGGAATGGGTGTGCAGGTCGATCATAAAAACGATTTCTCCCTTTCAAGTGATTTGGAGTGATGGAGTGATGGAGTAATGGAGTGATGCTCTAAAAGCGAATATTGAATGTGGAACGCTGAATATTGATACGTTCCCAAAAACCCGAAAACCCGTCATTGCGAGCGGAGCGAAGCAATCCCCCTTGCAGCAATTATCTGCTTCCAGGGGATTGCTTCGTCGCTTCACTCCTCGCAATGACTCCCTGTAGACTTTTTTCATGTTTGATATCCGAACATCCGTTTTTTGTCCAACACTCCAATAC
Organism: Deltaproteobacteria bacterium; assembly: GCA_016219065.1. Lineage (GTDB taxonomy): Bacteria > Desulfobacterota > RBG-13-43-22 > RBG-13-43-22 > RBG-13-43-22 > JACRCK01. The sequence continues at coordinate 10,496 of JACRCK010000028.1, read as the reverse complement.
TCCATCACTCCACAACTACTTCATCCGGCCCTTTTTCCGCCCGGGATGAACCCATACGCCAGGCATATAGTCGCGCCCCCGCCCAACCGCCGAAGGTATCGGCCCCTACGTCTCCCAGAGAAGCCCAACGGCCGGGGACAAACCACTGATGGAATTCGTCTCCCAGACCGTAGAGTAAGCAGAAGAGGGTGGCCCCCAGGAGCTGACGGCCGGGAGACCAGCGAGGTCTGTAAGCCCGAACCACCCGGACGGTCAAAACCCCCAGGAAGGCATATTCCAGAAAATGATACATCTTGTCCGAAGAAAAAAACTCCGGCGGCTGAAGAAAAAAGCGGGATTGGGAGGAGAAATAAAAAATCACCGCCCAATAGAGCAGCCAGGGGACTAAAACCGGCCAGCGGCGGTGAAGGGGGAAAGCCGCCGCGCCGGCGGTCTTCCCCGGGAGGCTACATTTTATATTTTCCAAAATCGTCGGGGTCCAGTCCCTCCAGAATTTCCGCCCACTTCTTGCCCTCTTCGGAATCGATTTCCGTTTTGGCCCCCAGGTCGACGGCCTTGGATTTCTGGATAACCTGCTCGTCCACAAAAATGGGGGCCTGGCTGCGCAGGGCCAGGGCCAGGGCATCGCTCGGCCGGGCGTCCAGGGAAAATTCTTTGTTCTCCATGACCAGGTAGATAAGGGCGAAAAAGGTGTTGTCCCGCAGGTCGCAGATTTCTATCCGGACCACCCGGGCTCCCAGGTTGTCGAGCAGACTCTTCAGCAGATCATGGGTCATGGGCCTGGAAAATTTAATATTTTCCAGCTCACTGGCAATGGCCGTGGCTTCCAGCAGCCCGATCCAGATCGGCAGGGTCTTGTCCCCTTCGAGATCCTTGAGAATGATGATGGGGCTGTTGGTCATGGGATCGATGGTCAAACCGTATACTTTCATCCGCAGCAGCATGAATCCTCCTGCTTTTCCCCCTTCAGGATTGAGGGGACAAAGTCCCTCTGAGGGAATGGGCGTACCCTTTTTCAATATAAACGGCCACGGTCAGGCCGACTTCCAGCTGGTCCGCGTTGAAATGGACAACCTTGTTCGTCCGGGTCCGACCGGTCCACTCCCGGCCGCCTTTCTTGCTGATCCCTTCCACCAAAACCGGCTGCCAGGTTCCTTCCTGCCCCCGGTGACGAGCCAGGGTAATTCCTCGCTGCAGGGCTTGGAGCTCCGACAGCCGGCGGCGTTTTTCCTCCTCGGGAACCTTGTCCGGGAAACCGGAGGCCTGGGCCGGGTGCCGATCCGAGTAACGAAAGGAGAAGAGGTCGTCAAAGCCGATTTCCCGGATCAGATCCAGGGTCTGCTCGAAATCCACCGTTTTTTCCCCGGGAAAGCCTACCATGACGTCGGAAGTGATGGCCATCTCCGGGCATCTTTCCCGCAGGGCCCGGATCCGTTCCAGAAACATCTCCCGCGTATACCTCCGGTTCATGCGGGCCAGGATAGTATTGGCACCCGCCTGAAAGGGCAGGTGGATGTGTTCGCACAATTTGGACAGTCGGCCGAAACAGCCGATCAAAGCCGGAGAAAGGTCTTTCGGATGAGAGGTGGTGAAACGCAATCGTTCCAGACCCTCGATCGGCTCCAGTTTCTCCAGCAGAGCGACGAAGGCCGGCCCGTCCCGCCCCGGGGACCCATAAGAGTTGACGTTCTGCCCCAACAGCAGGACCTCTTTCACCCCCTGGGCGGCGAGGCTGCGAACTTCTTCCAGGATTTCCCTTTCCGGCCGGCTCCATTCCGGACCCCGTACATAGGGGACGACGCAATAGGCGCAATAATTGTTGCAGCCGTGCATGATGGTTACCGAGGCTTTGATGGAGGAGGACCGAAAAGACCTTTCCGAGGGGCGATACCGGACGGGACGATCCATCCCCACTTCCGCCAAGCGCCGGCCCTGTTGCCTGACGGTTTGAATCAGGTCGGGTAATTCATTGATCCGACGGGTCCCGAACACCAGGTCCAGATAGGGGATCCGTTCCAGGAGCCGGTCGCCCTCCTGTTGGGCCACACAGCCGCCCACCCCGATAATCAATTCGGGGTTCCTGGATTTCAGCCGCTTCAACCGCCCCAGCAGACTATAGGTTTTCTCTTCGGCTTTTTGACGGATGCTGCAGGTGTTGATCAGTATCAGATCGGCTTCTTCCGGTCGTTGGGTCAGCCGGTAATCATGGGCGGACAGGATCTGGGCGATCAATTCCGAATCCCGATCGTTCATCTGACAGCCGAAAGTGGATATATGGACCTGTTTCATCGTTATTATTTTTACCCAAGTCGGCTGAAAATACAAGGGACAAAAAGAAAACTCCAAAAATCCCTTGACTTAGCACCGGATTGGATAGAAAAGAAAAAGAGGCTTGGCAGGGCAGGGCTGATTCGCGTTAATACGAAAACAGAAGGAAATGTTAGATGTGGGTTAACCTGATTTTTCCATGATCCCGCTGAAAGACGACAATCCGACCGGGCAATTTCCCCTGGTCACTATCGGCCTCATTGCGGCCAATGTCCTGGTTTATATCTATCAGTTGACCCTGCCTTCCCTGCAACTGGAGGCCCTTATTTTTCGCTATGGGGCCATCCCTTATAATTTAACCCATCCGCTGGCCAAAGACCTCCTCTATGTCACCGCCCTGCCGGCTATCCTGACCGTTTTTTCTTCCCTGTTTCTGCACGGCGGCTTTCTGCATCTGGCCAGCAACATGCTGTACCTCTGGATTTTTGGCGATAATATCGAAGATTACCTGGGGCACCTGCGGTTTATGCTGTTTTACCTTATTTCCGGATTTTTCGCCGCCTTGTTTCACACCCTGGCCGACATCAACGCCACCATCCCCGTAATCGGGGCCAGCGGGGCCATTGCCGGGATTTTGGGCGCCTATTTGGTCCTTTTCCCCCGGGCCAACGTTTCCACGCTCTTTCTGTTTATTATCATCGTCCGGATCATCAAGGTCCCGGCCGTTTTGATCCTGGGGCTCTGGTTTCTGATTCAACTGCTCAATGCCGGGAGCGGCGGGGCGGTAGCCTGGTTCGCCCACATCGGAGGGTTCCTGACCGGGATGATCCTGATCAAGGTTTTCCGGTCGGCCCCCCGTCCGGCCCGCTATTCCGGGCTGCGCTGAGGAGGACTAATTTTTACCTTTTTTCTCGCTCACCGCCAGGATATCGATCTTTTTTAGTTGATCCAGTTGCACCTGGTAGGTCCCGAAGCGGGTCCGCCCATAGGCGGTCAGTCCCCGGTCCAGGATCAGGTTCACCGTCTGGTTGTCGGCCAGGTCTACCCGGGCCCGTAAGATCTTGGCTTCCGCTCCGAGGGTTACCGTCTTGACCTGGGCTAAAGGAATCGCCATTTTCCCGGCCCCCAATTTTCCGCTGAGGGAAGTTTGGCCGTTGATACTGAACTGGGACAGGGTCAAGGTGACCCCCTCAATGTCGACAATCAGGGCGGTCACTTCCCGGTCCGGGGTAGGGATTTCCTCCGGTTTTCCTTCCCCCTCCATTTTCCCCATCCCCATAAGGGACAAACCCAGCGTGGTGATCAAGGCCACTAACAATATCCGTTTCATGACATCCTCCTATCCCCATTTTAGCTTGGTGCGCAGAATCTCAAAGTAATTTTTAAAAGGCGATTTGATCAACTCGATCTGGACCGGAGCTTTTTTTATCCGGACCAGGTCCCCGGCTTCCAGGGGATACCCGATTTGCCCGTCAAAGGTCACCCAGACATCCCGGGCTTTGCTCCCCAGTCGGATATCGATGGTGGAATTATCTTGAACGATAATCGGCCGATTGGTCAGGGTGAAAGGGCAGATCGGCGTTATAATCATGGTTTGAAGAGCGGGGTGCAGAATGGGGCCGCCGGCGGCCAGGTTGTACGCGGTGGAGCCGGTAGGGGTGGAAACGATCAATCCGTCACCGCGGTACGAGGTCAGAAACAGATCGTCGATACTGGTTTCCAGGTCGACGATCCGGGCCAGAGCGCCCTTGTTGATTACCGCATCATTGAGAAAGGAAGTGGGGGTCAGGACGAGTCCCTGCCGGATGATTTCCGCGGCCAGCATCATCCGGGCTTCGGTCTGGAATTCACCCTCCAGGATCGTTCCCAGGATCTCGTAAAATTCCTCCAAGTTGATCTCGGTTAAAAAACCCATGCCGCCCAGGTTCACCCCCAGGATAGGGGCCCCCCGGCCGCCGTACAGGCGGGCGGCCTTCAAGAGCGTTCCGTCTCCTCCCAGGACCACGACCAGATCGAGGGGTTGATCACGGGTCGGGGAAGGCTCCACCTCCTGGTCCCAATAGAGATGCAGGTTCTTTTCTCCGGCCAGGCGGGTCTGGAGCCTCTGAGCCTCCCGGTGGGCCAGCACGTTGTTCTTGACCACCAGTTGAATGTTCCGCTGTTTAATCGCCATGTTCTGCCTTGATTCCGTACGCTTTGATTTTTTTATGTAAATGGCTGCGTTCGAGTCCCAGGGCCTCGGCCGTGTAGGCGATATTTCCTCCGAATTCCTGGAGCTTGCGAATGATAAACTCTTTTTCGAACTGGCCCCGGGCCGTCCTGAAATCCGTTTCCTTGAGAAAGTCCGGATCCACACAAGGAAAGGCCTCCGTTTCCGTCTTTTTCAGCAGGTGGGCCGGCAGGTGCTTGGTTTCGATATCCGATCCCGGCGTCATGATCACCAAGCGCTCGATCAGGTTTTTTAATTCCCGGATGTTACCCGGCCAGTCGTACTCCCGGAAGGTTTCCAGGACGACCGGGGTCAACGATTTCTTTTCCGTGTTGGTTTTATAAGCGTATTCCTTCAGAAAATCTTCTACCAGTTCCGGCAGGTCTTCTTTACGGTCTCTCAGGGAGGGCACTTCCAAGGGGACCACATTGATCCGGTAATACAGGTCCTCCCGGAAATTCCCCTGGCTGATTTCGTATTCCAAATCCTTGTTGGTCGCCGCGAGGACCCGGACATCCACGGTGATGGTTTTCCCCCCGCCTACCCGTTCGAATTTTTGCTCCTGTAGGATCCGCAGGATCTTGGCCTGCGTCTTGAGGCTCATGTCCCCGATTTCATCCAGGAACAGGGTACCGCCGTGGGCCAGGTCAAATTTCCCTTTTCTCTGGGCGGTGGCGCCGGTAAAGGCCCCCTTTTCATGGCCGAACAATTCGCTTTCGATCAAGTCTTCGGGGATGGCGGCACAGTTGACCTCCACAAAGGGCTTGTTCCTCCTTTTGCTCAGGCGGTGAATCGTATGGGCCACAATCTCTTTGCCGGTCCCATTCTCCCCCCGAATCAGAATCCAGGCACTCGTCGGCGCGACGATTTCAATCTGACGCCGCAGTTCGTTGAGACACTCACTATGACCGGTGAGTTGATAGCGGGCCTCCTCTTTACGGCGCAGAAAAAGCGTTTCTTCTTCCAACTGCCGGTAGTCCATGGCTTTCTGGACGACCACCGTGAGCCGTTCCAGGGAGAGCGGTTTCTCAATGAAATCATAGGCCCCCAATTTGGTGGCCTTAACCGCCGTTTCAATGGTGCCGTGAGCGGACATCATGACTACCGGGAGCTGGGGGTGCCCCTGCTTGAGCAGTTCCAGGACTTCGATACCATTCATGCCGGGCATCTTGATATCCAGCAGCACCAGGTCCGGCGTGTCTTCATCCACTTTTTTCAAGGCTTCCGGTCCGTCCAGGGCTTCCAGGACTTCGTAACCGTCGTCCATTAAATTGCCCCGGACCGATTTCAGGATTTCCGGTTCGTCATCGACCACTAAGACCGTTTTAGACATGGCGCTTCCTGTTCTACCTTTAAAAAATGAATGCGGAGGATCTACGTTGCTCTGTCAAGCAACGGGGATCGCTAAATTCGAAATCCGAAGCACGAAATTCGAAACAGACAACAATTTTCAAAATTCCAATGACCGAAACAACCCGCCACCCCCGCACAGAGGGGATGTTGCCCTATTTTTGGGATGATGCACCCCCACAGTGGATCCCTCTGGTTTATAAGCGGATGTTCTGAATTTTGAATTTTGGTCATTTGAATTTGTTTCGGATTTCGAATTTCGAATTTTCCCCTCAGGCCTCCAGGGGCAGTTCGATCATAAAGAGGGTGCCCTGCGGTTCGTTGTTTTTAACCCGGATATGACCCCGGTGATCGGAGATAATGGAGCTGGCAATGGTCAAGCCCAGTCCGGTGCCGCCCTTTTTGGTGGAAAAATAGGGCTCGAACAGGCGGTCCTTGTCCTGGGGGGGAATGCCGATCCCCGTGTCGCGCACCTCGATCTGAGCCATCTTCAGCGTAGGATCATAACGGGTTAGCAGGGTAATGGACCCCTCGGGGTCGGTGGCCGCCACGGCGTTGTCCAGCAGATTGATCATGACCCGCTTGATCTGTTCCCGGTCCATCCGGAAAGCCGGCAGGGTCGGATCGGGTTCGAAGGAAAAACGGATCCGTTTCTGGGTTCCCAGGTAAAGGGCCAGGACCTCCTGGATCAGGCCGTTGAGGTCATTGACGGTCAAATGGACCGCCGGCAGCCGGGCAAAGGCGAAGAATTCGTTTACCAGTCGGGTCAGTTCATCCACCTGGTTGATAATCGTCTGGGTGCATTCGTCGAAGATATCCCGTCCGGCGGGCAGTTGATCCAGATATTTTTTTCGGAGGCGCTGGGCGGAAAGTTTGATGGGTGTCAGGGGATTTTTGATCTCATGGGCCAGCCGGCGGGCCACCTCCCGCCAGGCGGAGACCTTTTGCATTTTCTCGATTTCGGTCAGATCGTCAAAAACCAGTACCATGCCCAACGACCGCCCATCTTCGTCCCGGAGGAAGGTGATCTTGACCAGGAGGGTCAGCGTTCGGTCCCGCAGGGGGAGTTGCAGGGACCGCTCCAGGGTTCCTTTTTTGAGCAGATCCAGGTTGGCGATAAAGTCCTGGACAATGGCCAGATGTTCGGGGCGCAGCACTTCCCGATAAGGCCGGCCCAGCACTTTTTCGGTTTTGATGTGCAGCATTTCCCGGGCCGAGGTATTGATGATGCTGATGCGTCCCTGGGCATCGACCGAAATGACGCCGGCACCGATATTGGCCAGGATGGTTTCCATATACTGGCGGCGATGGTTGATTTCTTCGTAACTTTTGCGCAGCTCTTCGTTGATCCGTTCCAATTCCTCCTGGCTTTGCTTCAAATCGGAGGTCATGCGGTTGAAGGAATGGACCAGCAGGCCGAATTCATCCTTGGCCTCCAGTTCAATGGAAAAATTATAATCCCCCTGGGCGATGCGGAAGGTGCCTTCGGCCAGTTTCTGGATGGGTATGGTAATGCCTTTAGCCAGATAAAACCCGAACCAGGTCGCGGAAAAGATGATCAGCAGCGTGACGATGGAAAGAATGACCAGATAAGTGAACTTGATCGGGTTCTTGAGCAACTGCATCTGGCGGTAGCCTTCCAGCCCGGCGGAGATGGTATCCATTTTGGACATGAGGGATTTCGGAAAATAGGAGACCACCAGCAGGGCCGCCTGGGCCTGACGGGGAGCAGACTGGTCCCAGACCGGGACCCCGGCGATGAAAAAATCGCCCTCCCGGGTGGACTGGATATCCGTAAAGCCGGAGGGACGGAACCCCTTCTCGATCGAAGATAGGTTGGGCTGCTGAAAGAATTTCAGATACGGCTCGGCGGTATCAACCTGAAACCGGGGTTCCAGGCTGGGCAGAAAAACGTGGACCAGCGCCAATCCATATTCCTGCCGCTTGGCCTGAATCAGCTGTTGGATGGGACGGGGATCGGCATTCTGGAGCGAGCCGTGCTGGCTGATATCCTGGGAGATCTGCTGCGCGTAGACCAGGGTCCCTTTCTGGGTAGCCTGATAATAAGCCTTGCCGACATCCAGGGAATCCTGCAGGGACCGCTCGAAATGGATGGTGAACCAGTAATCCAGTCCGGTGGTCATGAAGCTGTAGGCGATTATAAACAGCAGGATGGTAGGAATCAGCGACAGGGTGACGAAGCCCAGAACCAATTTGGTCCGGATCTGCGACCCCAGGATCTTGCGCTTTCGTTCGATAAAAAGCTTCAGGAGATTGCGGACAACCAGAAAGATCAACAGCAGTAATAAGATGATGTTGATGTTGATCAGCGCGAAAACAACCACCCGCTGGGTGGTGGTGAAAGGAATATCCGTCCGCAGGATTTTGGTTTCCCAAAAGGTCAGACCGATAACGAGCAGGAAGGTGATCCCGATGATCAGGCGTTCTCTTTTACGGCGTTTTTGCTCTTTTTGTTCTTCTGAGAGAATGGCCTTCATTAATAAATAAATTCCACGACATACCAATCAGTTTCAAAATCCCACAGGGAGACGAAAAACAAGACGTAATGCAGGTAAAGAGGGAGGGTGACCTTGTTGAGTTCGGCTTTGATCCGCAAATGGTACTGGTTGTTTCGTTCCATCTGTTTCAACGGAATTACCTGGACGTTACTGACGTCGGCCATCATCTCCTGGGCTTTGGCGAAGTCTTTGAGTATAAAAGTCTGATTTCCCCGTTCACTCAGGGTGACCTGAAATTCCTCGCGCAGGGAATCGTACTTAATGGTGTGATTAAGCTTCAAGGCCACCAGCTTTTTGTTCGGCCAGAAATTTCTAGGCTTGTAAAGTTCCAAAAAGAAGGTGAAAGTCGTAGGAAGTCCACTCATGATGGCTTTGTTCATATCCGGAGTAAAACAGCCTCTGGTATAAAAATAGACCAAAAGGGAGTCCTGGTTATTGGTGACGATGATGTCGGCAATTTGGGCCTGTTTGGCCCCCAGGGCAGTGGTCAGAGACAGGACCAACAAGAGCCCTACCACAAATAACTTGCCGGTTTTTTTAATTTTTTTATACCAGGAATCCAACATGGACCCATATTACCAGAATATGGGAAAAAAGCAAGACCGGGACCGGGAGGCCCGGAATTAATTCCGGGAATTTATCCGGGAGCAGGCCGGTTTGGGATCTCGAATTGGGCTAAGGAAGGGGAACGGGGGGATCGTCTCTAAAAACTAGGCGTGTAAACAATGACCGTTCATCGGGGTGATGACTTCAAAATTCCCCGGATCGGACAAAAGGGCCCGGACAGCGGCCTGATGGAGCGTGTGCCCTGATTTGTGGGCGACGATATGACCCTGTATCGGCATGCCGACCAGGAAGAGATCTCCAATGAGATCTAGGATCTTATGACGGACAAATTCGTCCTCGAAGCGTAAACCATCCCCGTTCAAAACGCCGGACCGGTCAATCACGATAGCGTTTTCCAGGGAGCCTCCTTTGGCAAAGCCGTTCTTCTTAAGATTTTCGACTTCTTCTAAAAATCCGAAGGTCCGGGCCCGGCCGATTTCATTGATAAAGGTCTCATCGCCGACGACTACCGTCAGGGACTGGTTCTGCATCAGGGGATGGTCGTAATCGATGGTGAAGGATATCTTGAAATCTTCCCCGGGAAGCAGCGTGATTTTACTGCCGTTTTCCCTGACCTCGATAGTCCTTTTGATGGCCAGGTATTTTTTGGGTTTCTGTTGGTTTTCCACCCCGGCGGAACGGATCATTTCGACGAAAGGGTAAGCGCTGCCGTCCATGATGGGAACTTCGGGGGCATTGAGCTCGATAGCCGCATTGTCGATCCCCAGTCCGGATAAGGCGGCCATCAGGTGCTCTACCGTGGAAATGCGATGTCCGTTATAACCCAGGGAAGTGGCTAATTGGGTAGCTACCACCTGGGTATTTTTAGCCTCGATGACCGGTATACCCGGGAGATCGACCCGCAGGAAGCAGATCCCGCTGTCCGGTTCGGCCGGTTTGATGGTCAAATTGACCTTTTTCCCGGTATGAAGGCCGATTCCGTCGCAGCCAATTTCACGTTTGAGAGTTAGTTGATTAGTTGTCATATTGATTTCCCCATTAGCAAATTAGGTGCCAAAATGAAACGGAAAGGGTCTCTAATTTTAAATCATTGATTTAAATAAAATAATTTAATTAGGGGCCGATTTCCGCCTTATTCGGTTTATCCTGCTGCGTGTTAAAAATAACACACTCGTGGATTAAATCCAGGGGGGACCCTCGGAAACCGGTTTTTTTAGGTGTATAATGATTCCCGGGTTGAAAGGCAAGGGGAAAAAAGGGGTTTGACTAATGAGCGCAACTTGGCTACAAGAAAAACATGTCGGGCTTAATGAAAACAGCGGGGGTCCTGTTGCTGACCCTTTCTATTTTTTCATGTTATTACAAACCAATACAGCATACTTCCCCGGTTGCTCCCGCCTTTTTTTTTCAACGGGTCCCGATTTCGGACTGGCCGGCCCTGGAAGATGACGGCAGCCTGGATGATCTGAAACAGGCGGTATCCCGGAGTCTGTTCTACCTGAAGGCCCTCCCTGCCGGGAAGAAGGTCTTTTTCGGCGCCGAAGAACGCCCTGCTGCGGAAATAAAGGGCACTTTGGACCGCT
>JACRCK010000262.1 GCA_016219065.1 Deltaproteobacteria bacterium | reverse complement strand
TTCGATGGACGCGCCGGTCCCCACCGCGACAACATCCACTTTGATCCCGGTCTTTTTCTCAAAAAGGGGCAGGAGATAATCGAACAACCCGGCATTCTGGGTGCTGGTGGTCGAGGCGCAGCGGATGCGCGTCTGGGCCAGTACGGCGCTGTTCAACACTAGAGCGACCGCCCAGGTAACCGCTAAAAAAATAACCATCTTCTTTTTCATATTTCTCCTCCTTGGTGATACCGGGTTATATCGAAAATGCCAGGGCGGGTCGTCCCCACCCTGACATTTTTACAGCAACCAGTTACCGTCGGCCTACCAAACGATTTCGAACCGGGTCAGGATCCCCTGCTCGACATCGATTTTCTTCCCACTGACGGTAATGTTGTCGTCGAACTTATTATAGTAATAGTTAACCATGAAACGCAGCAGGTCGTTCGGGTACCAGTTCAGTCCCAGGGTGTAGCCGGTGACCTTGTCGGTGTATCTTTTGGGATCGGCAAAACCCAGCTTCAGGATGTCCGGATCCATCTCGATCCATTCATATCGGCCGACCAACTGGAAGGCTCCACAATAGCCCGCCTTGCCGAGTTTAAAGGGCTTTTTCGGGGTGATCTGCTGGGGCAGCCCGTTCCGCCAGGGCTCCTCCTCGCCAGTGAGAAACCAGCCCAGGGAAACATAACCGGCCGTGTTGTCGAAACTGGCCTTCTGCTTGTTGAAAGTCAAATCATTCAACTGCAGGGTCATATACTCGGACTTAAGGGACACGGGCCCAATCAACCAGGCCAGTTCTGCTCCCAACCGGTTGCGGGTGCCGTCCTGGGCCACCGTATCATTAAATTGCAGGAAAGTGGTCTGGCCGTCGGTCTTAAACTGAGACCGCCACCAGTCCGTCGAGGGATTGGTGGTATGCTCGGACCCGCTGGTGAAGGCGCCGCCGATGTGAAACCCTTTCAGGAACTTGTTATCCATTTTGGAAAAAGGGGCTATGGTTATCCGGCCGGCCACGTCCTTCTGGTCGTCCACGTCGCTGGTATTGAGTTTCCGTCCGTTGAATACGCCCAACTGATAATACAGGAAATCCTTGCTGATGTTGCCGTGCAGCATGATCCCGATATCCCGAGACGGGGCGAAATTGTCGGACAGGGAACGCTCGACGAAATCAATCCAGTTGTCCGAGTGCAGTTCCTCCAGGCTGAAGGGGACCTTGTACTGGCCGAACATCAATTGGGCCTCGGGCCAGTAACGGATGTTCATAAAGGCGTCGTTCAGCCGGGCATTGCCCTCGCCCATGTCATATTCCACGCTGAAGTCGTAATGTTTGTAAAAAGTCCCTATGGCCGCAATGCGGGCCCGCCGGATCAGGAAGGTGTCGTTGCTGGGATGGTCGTTCAGGAACCAGCGGTAGTCGGCGTGCAGCCGTCCGGAAAGTTTGAGCTTGCTCTCGCCGTCCTCCGATTCCAGGGTGAAGCCCTTTTTAAAATCCACCTTGGCGTTCCCGGCCGGGGCCTTCTCCTCCTTGACCTTCTTTTCCAGGGCCCGCAGGCGCTGCAGTTCGGCGTCCTCGGCCTCCGCCTGCTTTTTTAGTTCCTGATATTTTTCCGGAGTAACCATCTTGCTGTTCAGCAGGATTTCCAGAATCTGTTCATTCACCGATTTGGCCTGAACCCCCTGAGGCAGGCCCCACAAAAACAGCCCGAAAAAAAATAACACTCCACCGGAAAGCCAACCGTGGCACCTCTTCCCCTTCATACCCTCCTCCTTCTTATGTGAATTATGGCATATATGCCAATATAGACACAGGGTGTCAAGTATTTTTATAAACAGCGTTGGAAAGCAGGGAAAAAGAGGTGTTTAGGAATGGAACCGAGGCGACGTCTTAATTGAGTTCTTTGAGGTAACGGCGGGCATTCTGATAGATCCCCTGGCCGAAACGCTCTTTGCCGAAATCGCCGATCAGGCGCTGTCCGGGATCCGAAGCCAAAAAGTCCAGGAACCGGGCACCTGTTTCGGCACCCGGGGTCGCCCCGGGGGGCTGGGTCAAGCCGTGGTAGGCATTGATCAGGAAGGGATCTCCCCGATATAGAACCTTTAAATGCGGCAGGTGGCCCTGCTCCATCACCCAGGTGCTGCTGTCGGTCAGGAAATAGCCTTGTTCTTCGTGGGCCCTCTTCAGGGAGGCCCCCATAAAGGTTCCGGTCACCCGGTACCACTCCCCGGCGGGCTGAATGCCGGTCTGGCGCCAGAGGGCCATTTCTTTCCGATGGGTCCCGGAATCGTCGCCCCGGGAGAAGAAGCGGGCCTTCCGGGCGGCCATCCGCCGGAAAGCCTCCGCGGCACTGGCGGAACCGGTGATTTCCGCCGGGTCCCCGGGCGGACCCACCAGGAAAAACTCGTTATAGCCGATCAAAGTCCTGTGGACCGCCCAGCCCTCCTGAACCGCTTTTTTTTCGGCCTCGGGAGCGTGAACCAATATGACATCGACTTTTTTCTGGCGCAGGAGATCAAAGGAGGCCCCGGAACCGGCCTTCATCCAGCACAGGGAGGCCCCCGCCTCGCGGGCGAAGGCCTCCCCCAGGATTTTCAGCAGGCCCAGTTCACCGGGGCTGCCGGTAGCTACCGCGAAAGTCCGATCCCCCGACCCGTAAATAGCGGTGCAGAGAGATTGGGCCGATCCATTGGACCAGGAGAGGGATAGGGCCAGGATGACGAAGAAATTTAAAAAACCTTTTCCCGGCATCGGCCTTTATTTTTTACCCTTGAGGACCGAAGGGATGGCCTCGGGATAAAACAGGTTGGTGCCATGCTTTTTATACCCGGCGATGAGCTTTTGTCCTTCCAGGGAGGTAACGAAGGCAATAAATTCCATGGCCGCCAGGTAATTGGCCTCAGGAAACCGGTCCGGACAGACGGCCATGACGCTGTAGTAATTCAACAGCAGGGGGTCGCCTTTGAAGAGGACTTTCAAACTCAGCTTGGATTCATATTTTAAAAAGGTCCCCATGTCGGTCAGGGTATAGCCCCCCTGACGGTCCGCCTGAATCAGGGTGTCGGCCATGTTGGCTCCCGCCTCCTGATACCAGCTTTTTCCTTTGGGACTGAGCCCGGCATCATCCCAGATATCTATTTCCCGGATGTTGGTCCCGGAATCATCCCCCCGGGATCATCCCCGTGCTGCTGCTTGATAAATTTATGATGGGTGGTCGTCCCCTCTTTGCGAGCCTGGCCGACAGTGAGGAACTTCCCCACCAGCAGCATATGCATTTCGTGGGGCAGATTCTGGTAATCGATTTCTTTGAGGAAGCGGCCGACCGTACTCCGCAGGACCTTTTCCTTCTCACGATCGCCGGCGTAAAGGACTACCGCCACCGGAGTGGCCTTGGGGTAATTTTCTTTGAGTTGCTCGAACAGCCCGGGATAGTCCAGCTTCATGGTGTAGAAGACCATGCTGGTCTTGTGCTTCATCAATTCCTTATTCTTATCCTTCCGGCCCGGCCAGTCGGTCATGGTCAAGATGACCGAACTGGTGTCCCAGCCATAGGGCGGGCTCATCTTCACCGCGGCGCTGGAGGCCTGAAAGGCCCCGATGCCGGGAATGATCTCCGCAGGGAAATCTTTGGGCAGCATTTCCAGATAAAAGGTGGTCCCGTACATCATCGGGTCGCCCCATTGCAGGGCCGCCACTTTCTTCCCCTGATCGACCGCCTCGCGGATCTTGGCGATGATTTCCTTCCGGGCTTCGGCGTTGCGGATCGCCATGGCCCGCTTCTTGGGGTCTTTCAGGGTCTGCGGATCGACCCCATAGAAGACCCGGGAGATATGTCCCAGGTACCAGACCGGCTTGTCGCCGATCCACTGCTTCCAGGCCTCCAGATCCGACTTTTCCTCCAGGATGAAAATGTCGGCCTGTTTGACCGTCTCCAGACCGCGGAGAGTGACCAAATCTGGGCTGCTGCCCATGCCGACGATATAGAATTTTCCCCCACCGGCCAGCGCCGATCCGGCCAGCAGCAGGAACCAGAAAATGCAAATTAAAGGTACCCATTTTCTACGATCAACCTTTGACATTTTTTCTCCTTTTTTAATTCAGTTTATAGACGATAGGAATGGTAATCCGGGCTTCGGCCGGGGGTTGAGGAAAAGGTTCACTTCCTTTTAGTGCTTCCATGGCGCTTTGATCCAGGAGCTCATGCCCGGAACCCTGCGTCATCTGGGCCTCTTTAACGATACCGTTGGGTTTGATGACAAAGGTGAGGACGACCTTTCCCTGCCAGCCCAGGCGCCGGGCCAGGGGAGGATAGACGACATTTTGCAGGATCTTGTCTCGAATGAACGCGAAGTGCTCGGCCAGATAGCGGCTTTTAGCCTTTTCAGCGGCTCCGGCCTCCGCAGTCCCTCCGCCTCCGCCGCTTCCCCCCCTTCCGAAACCGAGGGCCGTTCCGGCGGTCCCGGTCTTCCCTTCCGCTTTGCTGAATCCGCCCGGCACGTTCGGAACGCCCGGATTTTCCGCGGGAACCGTCAAATCAGAGGTGGCATGAATCCAGGTGGGGGTTTCCCGGACTTTCGGCGCCTCCGCCGGGGGCAGGGGACGAGGTTCCTCCCGGGGAACCGGTAGGGGCCTGGGCGGGATGGCTTTTTTCTCAGGAGGTGTGGCCGTCTTCTGAACCGGGTCCTCTCTTTTTTGAACCGGGGATGGCGGTGCCGGAATAGATTTTTCGAGATTGAAGTCAATCACCACGGGCCGGCGGGCGGTTCCGGCTACCAGGCTGAGGCCCAGGACCCCCAGGATGACGACGGCATGGATGAGCAGGGAAAGCTGAAGCCCCTGGGTCTGCGGCTTCATGGCCGTTCCTCGGTCTGGAGGCTGACCCGTTTGAATTCCAGCGATTTGACCAGGTCGAGCACGTCCACGAACCCCTGGAGGGCAATCTCCCGATCGGCCCGGATCAGGATCGGCACGTTCCGGTCCTGCCCCTGCAGGCCCTGTTTTAAACCTTCCAGGGAAACCGCTTTGGTGTTCAGGTAAACGGCTCCCCGGCGGTCGATCTCGATGGTCTGGGTCCGCAGCATCTCACCCCGGCTCTTGACCACCTTGGGCAGGTCGATGGGGATCATCCCGGTGGCGATAAAGGAAGAGGTGGTCAGGACGATGGTCAGCAGCACCAGCATGACGTCCACCAGGGGAATTACGTTGATATAGTCAAACTCTTTCTCTTCCATTTTTAACCTTCATGCCATTTATGACATAAATATACCCGGATAAATTTTTTTGCAAGATCATTCCACAATCGCTAAAAATTCTTGACAATATGTCATAAATGTCTGGTGGGCTGCGGCCTGATCATCTGGAGTTATTGTCAAATGTTGTGTATGGGCTTAGGCGGCGATCCGTTGTTCAACAAGTCCATCCACAAATTTCACTCCAGTAATAATTTCTCCGAGGCGCTCCGGGTGGTATAACCGGATCCATCTTTTCTGAGCACAACGGC
>JACRCK010000261.1 GCA_016219065.1 Deltaproteobacteria bacterium | reverse complement strand
GTGTCCCCCACGTTCCGGTTCCCATGCAGGGGCGGAAGTACCGGCTTGGCCAGCCCGTAAACCGGGAAAGGGACGCCCGGAACCCCGTAGGCATCATCCCAGCGTTCCAGAAAGGTCGGAGCGGGCAGGATCAAATCGGCCATTGCGGTGGTTTCATCAAAAAAGGAGGAAAAACTGACGAGATAGGGTATTTCCTGAAGGGCCGCCTGAAAAGCCTCCCCGCTCAGAGTAAAGGCGGGATTGGCCTCATGGACCATCAGCAGGTTGACGGGATAAGGAGTTTTGTGAGCGCCGCTCCAGAAAAACTGGTTGACCTGGGGCTGGCCGGCCGGGAATTTGCCCGCCGCGGCACTGTCCAGCCGCGGCTGGCCGGCCCCTTTTTCGGCGGTCCCGTCCAGCGCTGCTTTCGGCCAATTGGCGGTAAAGCCCCCTTCGGCCATAGGCATGACGCCGCCGCTCCGGTTGACCGCCCCGACCAGGATGTTTAGGATTTGAACCGCGGCGGCTTCCAGCAGGCCTACCGGCAGCTCCCCTTTTCCCCGGCCGCTCAAAGCCACCGCCTGTTTGGCCGAACCGAAATCCTGAGCCAGTTTTTCTATCTGCGCCGGAGTCAGGCCGGTTATTTTGACTACCTGTTCGAGGGGGTACCGGCTGTCCAGGAAGGTTTTCAAGCCTTCCAGGCCTGAAGCACGGGACTGGACAAAATCCCGGTTATACCAACCTTTGGCCAGCATGACCTGGGCCAGGCCCAAAGCCAGTGCGGCCTCGGTGCCGGGTCGCACCGGGAGCCATTCGTCGGCCAGCGAGGCCGTGGTGGAAGCCAGCGGCTCGACTTGAACCAGCCGGGCCCGCCCCTCCGGTTTCCGCCACTCCTGATAGGCCTGGGAGACCCAGGTCGGGGTTCCCCAGCCGTCCAGCAGAGCGGTGCCAAAACTTAAAATATATTTGGCCCCGGGCAGATCATAACCCAGCGACCGGCGGCTTCCGAACAGGGCCGCGGTCGCCATTTCCTCGGTTTGACTCAACTGAAAAGGCCGTACATGGTTCGGCGAACCATAGGCTTTCAAAAAGCGGCCAAACAGCGAAGAAAGGCTGCCCTGCCCTCCCCGCCCGTCCAGCACGGCCACGGTGTGCGCCAGCCCGTTATCCCGCAAATCCTTCATCCGCTGGGTCATTTCCGTCACGGCCTGCTCCCAGGAGATGGGCGTCCAGTCCCCTTTCCCCCGGAGGCCGAAACGCTTCATCGGGCCTTTGACCCGTATGGACTCCTGGTAAAGATACTGCAGTCCGGATATCCCCAGGGGGCAAAGTCCGCCCCGGTTCACCGGATGATTGGGCTGACCGTCGATCTTGATCGCCCGCTTCTTTTCGATCAGCCGGACCTTGATTCCGCAACCCCCGGCACAGAGCAGGCAGATTGAATTCAGATAAGAGGACTCTCCGCTTTCGGGAATGGGTGCCCAGCGCTGGCTCCATTTGGCCACCTCGTCCATGGGGACCCAGGGCAGGGGCGAAACCAGGGTGCCCACAGCACCCCCGATAACGAACTTGATAAAATCTCTGCGGTCTATGGTCGGCATATCTCGTTCCTCTCCCTATTTATGGCAGACAAAGCAGGCGTTGCTTTTACCCTTCTTTTCGTGGCAGGCCTCGCAGGTTTCCATCATCATGACCTCGGGGGCATAACCGGAAATCCACTTGTAATTGTACACCGGGTTTTTGTCCGTTTTCCCGCCGACCAGTTTATGGCATTCCTCGCATTTCATCTTGGCCATTTTGATGTGGGCGGCATGGGAGAAATAGACGTTGTCCGGCTGCTCCGAATAAATCAGCCAGGGTATGTTTTTATTCTCCTGTTTCAGTTTTTCGGCCACCTTGATGAAATCCGCCTCCTCTTTGGAACTGCCCTGAGGGGATTCATGGCATTCCAGGCACTTGGCCAGAGGCGGTATGCCGGCGAAACTGCCGTCATCCCGGAAGGCGTGGCATTCCTCGCATTGCAGTCCGGCACCGCCTTCGCCATGCTTCAAATGGCTATAATGAACCGGCTGCACCTTTTTACTGTGAATCAGGCCGGGGAAAATGAGCCAGCCCAGTACCAGAGAAGCCGCCACCCCCACCCAGAAAAATATCCAACCGCCTTTGGATTTTCCTTCTTTTTCCATCTCTTTTTCCATAAATTCCGCCCTGAAATTGATTTAATTTTTAGCTTCTGCCTGCCCCGAATCTGCAAATCACCACGTTTTGTAGAATAGGGTCCGCTGCTGCTGACCTTAAAAACAACACCTACGGAAACGCTATTCTATTTTGCCGGTTCGGGGAAAGTCTGGAAATAAAGAAGAATAAAATTAACCCGTTATTACTAATCAAACACTTGTTTGTCAAGTAAAAATTTTCCCTTGCGGATAACTTCTTCCGTCCCCGGAGTCATTTCCATTTTTGGCAGCGATTCCAATGGATAAAACCGGGCTTCCAGGGCATCGCAGCCGGCCTGTAACCCGCCCCCCTTGATTACACAGAGGTAGTCCACCAAAACATAATGATAGCGGATCCGCCCGTCGTCTTCGGGTATGATCCGATCCAACACGTCCACCAGGGCCACCGGTTCAACCGTAAGTCCGGTCTCCTCCCGCATTTCCCGACGCAGGGCCTGCTCCAGGGCTTCCCCGAGTTTGACCCCGCCGCCCGGGATACTTAACCGGCCGCGGCCGGGTTCCCGGCCCCGGCGAATCAGTAAAACTTGATCCTCCCGGAATACAATTCCGCCGACCCCGACCAGGGGCCTTTCCGGGTAGCTGCGAGGGTCCGTTTTTGTTGTCATGGTCTTTATAATTGAGAATTGACAATTGACAATTGATTATTGGGTATTAGTAACGGTCTCATAATAAAAACAAAATGATTGCTGAGATAACCTTGTCCCTGGACCCCGGCTAATCCCGCTATAACAGCGGGACCGGGGTGACGACTATTTTAGGCT
>JACRCK010000266.1 GCA_016219065.1 Deltaproteobacteria bacterium | reverse complement strand
GGGGATCAGTATTTCATTGCGCCGGAGGAACCAGAGATAGGAGGAATCGTAACGGGCATAAACCGGCTCCCCGACGCTTTTCAAGCCGCTGCGGGGGATCCAGTCGACCAGCTTGGCCAGTTGCTCCGAGTACTGTTCCTGTCCCCAGGTTCCGGTGTACCAGGCGGCGGCCATCAGGCGGGCCGGGATCTCCCGTAACTTGACCTGGGGATCCAAAGGCTCGGGCAGGGCCTGGAGCGTGTAATCGGCCGGCAACGGCAAATATACCCGATATTTTCCGGCGGCCCTTTCCTGGAAGATGGGGGCGGTCAGGGGAATCATCAACGATTCCGGTTCCGACCGCGCCGGAGCCGATCCCGAAGCCGGGTGTTTTACCCGGTTGTGCCCGGCGATGAAATAGAAGAGCCGCCGGAAACCCGTTTCCCCGGCCGCATCGAAGTCTCCTTCCACCAGGGTTTCGACGGCGACAAACGGCGCATACCTGCGGATTTCAAAGGGGTCCTGGCTTTCCAGGACCTGATAGCGGAGCTCTTCGACGGCCCCGGCGTCATCCGCTGTGAAAAAAAGGATTCCTAACAACAGGGTCATCACCAAGCTGGCCATCGGCCGTCCTTTCATCCCGTTCTCCGAGATGTTCCCATATTAAATCGATTTCACTTCAAAGGCGTGGTAGCCCCATTCGGGCATATCCAGGTACAGACCCCGGTCGGCCAGGTCGGCCCCCTCCCGTTCATACCGGTAAGGCCCCAGCAGGTCCCGTAACCGAAAAAGCCCGTCCGGTTCAAAGGGCCAGGTGACAAAGGTCTGCCCCCGGAGCGGTCCATAATTGACGGCCACCAGCAAACGGGAGTCGGGCGTCCCTTCCCAGGCCCAGCAGAGAAATTGCTCCCCGGTGGGATTTCCCTCCCAAGCCGGGCAGGTTTCCAGAAGGCGCCAGCGGCCGCTCCTGACTTCGGCTCTTTTCAGAACGGCCAAGAGCCATTGATAGAATTCCTCCAGGTCGGCAGCCACCGGCTCCCGGGGCCGGCGGCCCAGATGCATGGAGATCTTGATCCGCCGACCTTCCAACTGTCCTTCGTGAAAGAACCGCAGGCCCGGCAGGAAAAAGGCGACGACCGCGGCGGCCTGGTGGACCGCCGGTGGGAAGGTCGCGGCGGCCCGGGGTTCGTCATGGTTCTCCAAAAACCGGATGGAGCGGCGCTGATATTCCGGGTCGGCCAGCAGATGCCTCCGGACGGCCGAAGCCGCCTGCGCCTCCAGGCGGTCATACAGCCGCTTGTCGTAGGCGTAATCAAAACCCTGCTGCATGAGGGCCCATTCCAGATCCCAGTAGACCTCGGCCATAAACAGGAAATCCGGATTTTTTTCTTTGACCCGGCGGATGGCCTCCGGCCAAAAGGGCTCGTCCAGCGGCAAGGAATCGTCCGGCGGCTGAGACCGTTCTCCCCAGGTGCGGTCGAAAATCTCAGGGAGGATCAGCATGGCCATGTCGCAGCGCACCCCGTCGGCCAGGCCGGCGATCTTTTCCAGTTCCACCGCCATGGCCGCCCGCAGGCCCGGGTGCCGGTAATTGAGCTGGAACGTGTCGGGCCAGCCGGAGAAATAGGGATCGCGGCCGTAAGCCAGGATCAGGGGGCCCTGTCCGGTTTCGACGGCCCGGTAGTTGTAGGGTTCCCGCCGCAGGTCTTCGCTGCGGCCCTGGACATAATATTCCGGGTGGGAAAATACCCAGGGATGATCCGGGGCCGTGTGGTTGGGAACGAAATCCAGGATCAGCCGCAGGCCTCTTAAGGCCAGCCGGCCCCGCAGATTCTCCAGGGCCTGCGGCCCGCCGAAATCTTCATGGACCGCATAGGAACGGACGGCAAAAGGCGAACCGCTGACGTCCTCCTCTTTAAAATCCGGCAGGGACCGGCGGCACTCCTCCAGGAGCGCCGGGTTGGACAGGGACACGGCCCGGCCGGCCGGGCCGGTCTGCCAGACCCCGAGGAACCAGACGTAATCGAAGCCGAGTTCGGCCACCCCGTCCAGATAATAATCCGGTACATCGTTCAGGGTGGCCGGCCGCCCGAGGGTTTCGGCTAATTCCCGGAGCCAGACCCGGGTATTGATCTGGTACAACGATGGATAAACAAGGCTCATGGCGTTGGCGCCTTTCCTCCCGTCCGCCAGCTTTCCTCCCCCGCCGTAGGGTTCTGATAGAGGCGCAGGGCCCGCGGCTCATAATCCTGCGGCAGATAGGCATCGGGGATGGCCGTCCGGTTGCCGTCGCGGACATGCATATAATGGGCCGACATGATTTCCATTCCGGCCTCGTTAAAGGTGTCCTGGATATTTTGATGCAGTTCACCGTAAATCTGAGCCATAAACGCGGGCTGGTCGGTATAGGCATTCAGCTCGTAGGTCACATAAAAATCGTTCAGGGCGGTCTGGTGCACGAAAGGGGGCGGGTTCCTCAGGATGTCTTTGGTCTTCAGGGCCGCGTCCATTAAAAGTTGGTGGACGGTCCGCCAGGGGGAGTCGTAGCCGATGGTTACCGAAGTAGGCAGGATTAACCCGCGGGTCCGGGCCTCGGCACTGTAATTCACGATGTGCCCCTGTAAAATCTGGGAGTTGGGAATGGTGATATATACATTTTTAATGGTCCGGATCCGGGTGCCGTACATTTTGATCTCGATCACATCACCGACCGTTTCTCCGATTTTCACCCGGTCGCCGATTTTATAAGCCCGCATGTAGGTCAGGCTGAGCCCGGCGAAGATATTGGCCACCACCGACGTGGAGCCCAGGGAAAAGAGTACCCCGACGAAGATGGACACCCCCTTAAAGGCGGCCGATTCCGATCCGGGCAGGTAAGGATAGAGCACTACGATGGAAAAGGCGATGACCAGAAAACGGACGAGCTTGAAGGTCATCATGGCCAGGTCGGGCGCCAGGGCCGGCAGTTTGACCCGTCCCTGCTCCACCGCTTGAAAAAAGAACCGAAAACCCTTGATGACATAATGGGTCAACAGGACGATCAGCGCAATAATGAAGAGGTTGGGGAAATAATCCCAAACGGCATTACCGACCAACGCCACCGAATCCCAGGACCAGGTATTGATGCGGTTGGACAAGCCGCGGGTCCAGGGAAAAAACTCCAGGACCAGGGGAACATAGAAATAAAAGAGTCCCACCGTCAGGACAATCCGGGCCCAGCGGACGGCGTTGACCAAAAAGTCCCGGGCCCGCTCCGCGCTGACCACTTCCAGATCCTGCACCTGGAGGGCTTTCATTTTGGTTTCCTTCCAGGCCGTAATGAAGCGGTACACCTTCCGGAAAAAGAACTGAAACAGGATCAGTAAAAAGGCCAGAATCAGGGTGGTGATCAAGGCATCCAAGACGCCGAACAGGAGATTTTTAGGTTTGCGGGCCTCCCGGTAATCCTCGATCGCTTTTTGAATCTGCCGGGCGTAGAAAGCGGCGATTTCACCGCGGTTGTTTTCCAGTCCTTCGGCCTTGGCGTCTTGGGTCGTTAAAATCAGAATCCGGTCCTTCCCCAGCAGGATATCTGTTCGCTCTTCAAAATCCAGGGTGGTTATGGTC
>JACRCK010000265.1 GCA_016219065.1 Deltaproteobacteria bacterium | reverse complement strand
CCCATGATTTCAACATTCATCAGCCCCTCCATTTAACCTCGATTTAAACTGCACTTACCGCACGCCAAATATGCCCTTAAACTGTCCGGGTTTCCGGCCTTCAGCCCGATCTTGTTGGCCCGGTCCCGGAGATCGGCGCACTGCCCGGGATCGATACGTCTTTCCCAGGCCCGGCAAAAAACACCCGCCGGGTCGTAGATGCCTTCCACCAAAGCCTGGATGTTGTCCGTCGAGGCCCCGTATTTCCCGGACAGGACCAGGCTGACTGTGGTTTTCGACACCCCCAGCTCCCGCTCCACCAGGCCCAGCCCCCGTTTTTTTACCGCCTGCTTCAATAATTCCAGCCACTCAGCCATTTGCTTTCCTTTCATAGGGTATCCGCGGCCGCTGCGGGCCCGGATCCTTGACCAGCACCCAGGTGATGGGGTTTGACTTGGGATTAATCGCCCGGATAAATCCTTCCCGGGCCAATATCCTGGTAAAATGGCGCGAATTTTCCTCCGTCACCCCTACCAGTTGCATCAGATCCGGACGGGTGAACCTTCTCATGACTCGGATGGTCCGCCACATTTTGTCCCAGGTGGTGTCCACCCGTTGGGTGGCCGTCATCTTCGCCAGCCGCTTTTCCAGGTCCCCGCATTTCTGGTAGGTGATCAGCCTGGGGGCCTGTCCGTCCTGCGGATCTTTGGCGGATCGGTGCCACTTGACCTCTTTGATCCGCTTGATCAGCCCCTCGGACTCCAGCCGATCCAGCCGGTATTTGACCTCGTTTCGTTTCAACCCCATAGCTTCCGCCACCCCCTCCAGGGTGAACTCCTTGGTGCAGCCGATCAGGTGCTCGACAACCTGCTTCAGCATCATTTCCCCGCCAGGTCCCCGGCCGTTATCTGCTTCAACCCCCGGGCCCGGGCCACCCGCTCCGCTCGATGCAGGGCAATGATTAACTGCCGGATCATCCCCTGGGTGCGTTCGGTCAACCAATCGATCGCGCCGGCGTCGAACTGGATGTCCGTCATTTCCGCGGCGACCTTCTTCACGTCGTCCTTGTCCAGCGGCTTGAACTTCAGGATCTCGGAAAACCGGTCGTAAAGGTGCCGGTACCGGCGCAATTTCTGATCGGCTCGATCCATCCCGATGAAGACAAAGGGCGCCCCGGTGATGTCGTGCAGGTCCCGCAGGGTCTCGATCACCCGGGCGTCGTAAGCCAGGTAATCCACCTCGTCGATCATCACCAGGCGGGGCCGGCCCATCAGTTGGTCCACCGCCTGGCGGAACAGATCGGCCGTTTTCCAGGCCGGGGCCTCCCCCAGTTCGGCCACCAGCTCCTCCAGCAGCCAGCGCCCGGTCATTAATTTTTTGGTTCGCAGGAAGACCGCCCCAGACCCCATATGCCCGTCCTGATTCGTGTACCACAGGGCCGTCCTGGTCTTCCCCAGCCCCGGCTCCCCAAAGACCAGGGCCATCCCGGGGACGCCGTCCCCCCGGCCGTTAAGCGATCCCATGGTGGAGATGAACTTTTGGACACTTTTTGTTTGCACAAAGCCTTTTTTCAAACTATGATCTCCTTTCTACTGTTATTTTTAAGGCCGGTGACTCCTGCCCAGGGCGCCGGCCTTAGTTTTTCCTGCCAAAAATCATTTCATATTCTCCGGGCTCCAGCCGGCCGGATTTGTATTCCTCCATCCAGGCCCGCTGTTCGTCCGTCAATTCCGGTTGATCGAGCAGCCATTGATAACGCTCATAGCAGCGGTCCCAGGGCGGTTCCTTCGGTCGCGTTGGCTCCTGAATAACCACCTTCGTGCCCACCAATTCGAGGACATCCTCGATATGGTCTTCCGCCATTTCCTCGATCGCCTCGTCCTCCACCCGTTCCACGATCTCCGGCATGTTTGGCGCTATCTGCAGCATTTCATCCCAGGGCAGCTCGTCTATTTTCTGCCGCTGCTTCCCGGCCACGGCCAGGCGGACCACATTTTTAGTCTCTTTGGTCAGACGGTGGCGCAATTTGATTCCCTCTTTGATCTCGGCCAGGGACTCCTCCGGAGTATCCGACAGGCGCCACATGGGGTGGACCTGCTCCACCCGGTCGGCCCGGCCCAGGTAGCCGCCGGTCTGGTCATATACAAAAACATGGCTCATATTATTGAAATCGTAGCGGATCACGGCCTTTTCCTTCAGGCCGTAGAGGTTTTCGTTCCAGTAGTTCCGGCCAAAGAAGCGGATCCCGTTCCGACCGATGGTTTTGATCTCCATGGAAAGCATCAGGTAGTTCAGGCTTTCCATATCCACCCCGGGGCCACGGCCGGCGGCGAACACATCCTGGCGGGTCTGCCCCTTCCGGGTGGGGTGCTCCATCTCCAGGTAAAACTCCCGCCAGGCGTGCAGATACTGGTTGATCTCGTGGATCGAGGGGACCCGGCCCCCGAAAATCGATTGCATAAAAGATTCGTTGCGACGCATCGATGCCGGCTTGTCATTGATAGACGCTCCGCAGAAGGAAGGCATCAGGCGCTCGAAATTTTCCGTCAGGGT
>JACRCK010000264.1 GCA_016219065.1 Deltaproteobacteria bacterium | reverse complement strand
CCCCGACCCCGAACTTTGAACATTGAACCTTGGACCTTGGACAGCTTTTGGAAAATATGAGAATCGAATTTATTTTAAACGATCAACCGGTATCCGTGGAATGCTCGGGCAGTGAAACCCTGCTTTCGGTGCTGCGGGAGCACTTCGGCCTGCTCGGGGTCAAGGAAGGCTGCGGGGTCGGGGAATGCGGGGCCTGCACGGTCTTAGTGGACGAACGAGCCGTCAATGCCTGTCTAATGGCCGTGGGCAAGGTCCGGGGCCGGCGGGTCCTGACCATTGAAGGACTGGCCAAGGAAGGAAAACTGCATCCTATCCAGGAGGCCTTTGTGGATTTTTCGGCGGTCCAATGCGGCTTCTGCACGCCGGGGATGATCATGGCCGCCTTCGCCCTGCTCAAAGAAAATCCCGCTCCCAGCCGGCAGGAGGTGATCGAGGGCCTGGCCGGGAACTTGTGCCGCTGCACCGGGTATCATGATATCATCAGGGCCGTTCAAAAGGCGGCCGCCCAATTGAGGAAAGGCTGATGGGTCCCAAGTATATCCCGGCTCAATCCCTGGAAGAGGCTTTGGACACCCTTGATCGTCAAGGGGATAAGACCCGGGTCCTGGCCGGCGGCACCGACGTCATGGTGGCTATGCGTACACACCGAATGGAATGCGGCACCGTCCCAGAATTTCTGCTCGACATTTCAGCCCTTCCTGAACTGAAAGAGATACACTTTAAGGACAATCAGGTGAGTATCGGTGGGGCCGTGCCTTTTCGGGTCCTGGAAAGCCATCCGGAGATTCAAAAAAAATGGCCCTTGCTGGCCAGGGCCTCTTCCCGGATCGGCTCCCCCCAGGTCCGTCAATTGGCCACCTTGGGCGGAAATGTGGGCAGCGCCTCTCCGGCCGGGGACGGCATCACCCCTTTGGTCGCCCTGTCGGCCGAAGCCCTGGTCCGTTCGGCGAGAGGGAGCCGCCGGGTGCCTGTAGAGGACCTCATCACCTCCCCGGGAAATAACGCCCTGGCCGTGGATGAGTTGATCGTTTCTTTTTTTCTAAAAGCACCTCCTCAGCCGGAAGCCTGTTTCTTCGACAAAATAATGCGCCGCCAGGCCGTGGCCATTGCCCGTATGAATCTGGCGGTCCAGTTGGCCCTGGATGCCTCCGGAAAAATTTCAGCGGCTCAAATAGCGGCCGGAGCGATTTTTCCCAGGCCGGGGAGGTTGACCGAAGTCGAGCAACTGTTGTTAGGTCAAAAACCTGATGAAAAACTTTTTGCTGTGGCCGGAGAAAAAGCGGCCGGGATGATGCTTAAGGTAAGCGGGCAAAGGTCGTCAATGGACTACAAAGCTCCGGCCTTAAAAAAGTTGGTGGCCTGGGGTTTAAAACAGGCTGTTCGGAAGGATTTTTTAAAACAAGAATAGATTGTTAATCGTCCTTAATCTCTGTTGGGCTCTGTGGGGGCGGGTTTAAAACCCGCCCCTACG
Organism: Deltaproteobacteria bacterium; assembly: GCA_016219065.1. GTDB lineage: Bacteria > Desulfobacterota > RBG-13-43-22 > RBG-13-43-22 > RBG-13-43-22 > JACRCK01. The sequence continues at coordinate 6,899 of JACRCK010000264.1, read as the reverse complement.
ACGGCGGTATTTTCATGCGTCGTCTGTGCCCTCTTCCGGCGGCCATGAGGGTTTAGAACGAAAATACTATTCAAAGTTCAAGTTTCATCGCTGACGGACATGCAAAAAGTTAAAGATCGTCTTTCCCCGTCATTCCGGCGAAAGCCGGAATCCAGGTTCAATGGCGATTGGGTTTGTGCTTTTCTTCAGAAAAGGCACAAAAATCCAGGCAATCCGGTAAATCCTGTCTAATAAGTGTTTGAATTTAGCAAAGCCAAATAATGACCATGTTCCAAATCATCGGTAAAAGTCCAAGACGAATCGGGGCGGAAGAAAAGGCCAAGGGCCTGACCCTTTTCGGGGCCGATCAAGGCCGACCCGGAGATCTTTATCTGGCCGTGGTCCGTGCCTATGAGGCCCCGGCTAAAATTTTAAGGATCCACTCCGAGGCCGCCGCAAAGATGCCCGGCGTGGTCCGGGTCTTTACCGCCGCAGACATCCCGGGGATCAATCAAATCGGCATCATCCCCATGACCAAGGATCAGACGGTGTTGGCCGAAGGGGTCGTTCGCTATCCCGGCGAGGCCGTGGCCCTGGTGGCGGCTGAAACCAAGGAAGGCGCCCTGGAAGCCGCCAGGGCCGTGGTCCTGGAACTTTCATCCCTCCCCGGCCTCTTCGATCCTTTGAAGGCCCTGGAGCCGGACGCACCTTTGGTCCATGAAAAAGGGAATCTGCTCTTTCAACAAGGGGTCGTCAAAGGGGATGCCGAAGAGGCCTTGAGTAAATCGGTCTACCGGTTGAGACGCTCTTATTCCACTTCGCCCTTGGAACACGGGGCCCTGGAACTGGAAGGAGGAAGGGCCGAATGGCAGGACGGCCGGATCATCATCCATGCCTGCACCCAAAACCCCCATTACGATCAAAGCGACCTGTGCCGGTTGTTAGGCCTTGAACCGGAGAAGATACGGGTGGTGCAGACGGCCACCGGCGGCGGCTTCGGCGGCAAGCTGGACCTGAGTGTCCAGAGTTTTCTGGGTTTGGCCGTCTATCACCTCAAGAGGCCGGCTCGCTTAGTCTATGGCCGGGAAGAATCCTTTCTAAGCACTTCCAAACGTCACCCGTTATTGATCGATTATGAAAGCGGGATGGATGAGCAGGGCAAACTGACGGCCGTTAAAGTGGACATCCTGGGGGACGGCGGGGCCTATGCTTCTTATGGGGTGGCGGTCTGCATGAGGGCCGCGGTCCATGCCACCGGTCCTTACGCGGTCCCGCATGTGCTGGTGGACAGCCGGATGGTCTATACCCACAAGCATTGGGGCGGGGCCATGCGGGGCTTTGGCGTGCCCCAGATGGCCCTGGCCCACGAGGGGCAGATGGACGGGTTGGCCCAGGCCATCGGGATGGACCCCCTGGAATTCCGCCTCCATAATTGCCTCAAAGCCGGTTCGCAAACGGCCACCGGTCAGGTCCTTTCCGCCAGCGTGGGGATTGAAAAATGCCTCCGGCGGATTCAAAGGATTTATCAGGCCTGGAAGGGCAGGGCAATTTCGGATCACGATGTGCTCCGGGGTGTGGGCCTGGGGGCCATGTTTTACGGCCTGGGGAATACCGGGGTGAGCAATCCCTCCACGGCCCAGATCCAGGTCTTGCCTAACGGGAAGCTGATCCTTTTTACCGGTGCGGCCGAGATCGGTCAGGGATCGGATACCGTTTTGTGCCAGATGGTGGCCGAATATTTTGGAATACCCCTGGACCTGGTCCAGTTGGTCCGGGGAGATACGGGACGCACCACCAGCGCCGGGGCCACTTCGGCCAGCCGGCAGACCTATATCTCGGGGAATGCGGTTCTTTCGGCGGCTCAAACTGTTGAGGAGATGCTGCTTGAAGAGGCGGCTTTGGAGTGGCATCTGGATCCCCAAGGCCTTCGCCGGGAAGGGCCCATAATTATTGCCCCTGACGGCCGCTCCCTGGAGATATTCAAAGTGGCCTCGCGTCTGGCCGTTCAGGGAAAGGAGTTGAAAGGCCACGGCCGCTTCGACCCGCCGGTGACCCGCCTGGACCATAAAATCGGGCAGGGAAATCCCTACGCCAGTTATGCCTTTGCCGCCCAGACGGCCTGGACCGAGGTGGACCGCCGGTCAGGATTGGTCCGGGTCCCCCGGGTGGCCGCGGCCCATGATGTGGGCAAGGCCATCAATCGACGGGGGGTCTTCGGGCAGATCTGCGGCGGAGTCGTCATGGGTATCGGGTTTGCCACCATGGAGGAATATATACCGGGGAAGACCGACAACTTCCGGGAATACCATCTGCCGACCATGGCCGATGTCCCGCGGATTACACCCCTGCTTGTGGAAGATGAAGACCCGACCGGCCCTTACGGGGCCAAAGGGGTGGGAGAGCCGGCCCTGATCCCCACGGCCCCGGCCGTTGCCGGAGGGGTTTCCAGAGCCCTGGGAAAGCCCATGACTCATTTGCCTTTGAGTTTGGAGGAGGTCATGAAAGCCATGGAAAAAGTAATATGACAATTATCATTCACCGCAAAGTCGCAGAGGCCGCAGAGAAGAAAATTTATCGATTGTCGGTGAGAGGCCGATAATCGATAAGCTTCGCTATTCGCCGGTAATTATCTGAATGGAACCAGAAAGGTTTTCATTTTCCGTCCTCTCAACGGAAAATGAAAAAAACTTCTCTCTGCGCCCTTTGTGTCTCTGCGGTGAAAACAACTTTTAAAAGGTGACCCGATAAAATGATCATCGATCCCGAAAGATGCACGGCCTGCGGGTTGTGTGTCAAAGACTGCCCCATCGAATGCGTTCAACTGCTTGACGGGAAAGCAATCATCGGACCGGACTGCGTGGAATGCCGCACCTGTCTCAGGGTCTGTCCTGTTCAGGCCGTGCAGGAGATGACCTAAGAACTCCCGGACCGGATCGTCTGCACGGCCTGTCCGGTCAATTGCCGGATCGCTCCGGAAAAGGCCGGGGCCTGCCGAAGATTTGCCAATGTGCAGGGAGAACTGGTTCGGGTCAAGCCTTTGGTCTTTTATGATGAGATTAAGCATCTCATACCCCCGGCGCCCCCTGCCTATTTGACGACGCCCCTGATAACCGGCATCGGCGCCGGTACGACTTACCCGGATCACATCCCGGCCCCCTATATTGTCGGAGACCGGCGGGAGGAAGTCGATGTGGTCACGGTGGTCACCGAAGCACCTCTTTCCTATTCGGGAATGAAAATAAAAGTGGACACGGACGAGTTTCTCGGCCAGGAAGGGGCGGAAATCCGTTTTGAAGGCCGTCCCGTGGGCCTGGTGGAAACCGAAGAGTACGGTTCCAAGATCCTGGGTTTGGGCGGGGTGAACCGGCTGACCGGAAAGCAGGGCTTTGCCGTGGCCAGGGCCATTGCGGCCGTGGCTAATCGCCGAGCCGTCGAACTGACCATCAAAAAGGGCGCCCGTTTGACCCTCCAGGTGGGCCGGCCGCCGATAATCAATGGGCAAAAGGCCGGGCGTATGCGGGTGGGCTGCGGATCGGCTACGGCCGGCCTGTTCGCGCCTTTCTTTAAAAAAGCGGCCGACGAGGTGATCGTCCTGGATGCCCATATCACTTCCCAATTGAGCCGCCATACCTCCGGACGAGCCATGGGAATGCAACCCACGGGAATCCGTCTGGTCTTTCCCGAGTCCACACCGGGAAGATATTTCGGTCGTAGCGGCTCCGGGTGGGGAGGCACCCCGATCGAAAATCCCTTAGAGGTCATTGCTACGGTGGATCCGGCCCAAACGCCGGAGGGGACCCGGCTCTTGATCACCGAAACCACCGGGGAGCGAGCGGCTTTTTTTGTCTATTCCGCTGAAAAAGGATTTGTCCAGCAACCCCTGACCCCGGAAGCCGAAGGAGCCGTTTCTACCATTCAGGAAACCTGCGAGGCCTCGAGGGTCTCGGCCTTATACGTGGGCGGGGCCGGTGGATCGGCCAGGGCCGGAGTCACCCGCTATCCGTTAAAACTGACCCAAGCCGTTCACCAACGAAAGGCCTTTCTGACCGTAGGCGGTGCGCCGGTATTCGTTTTGCCCGGCGGGGGCATCACTTTTTATGTGGACGTGGAGCAGGTCCAGGAAGGGGCCTTCACCTGGACCCCCACCCCGGCCATCATTTCTCCCCTGGAATATACCATGACCTTGAAAGACTATGAGGCCATGGGCGGCCATGTGCAGGCCATCCGTCCTTTTTTCCAAATCCGCGGCCGATTGATAAAATGGAAAAAGACTTAGACATAAGAAAATTTTTTTTGACAGGATTGACAGGATTTAGATGCTTTTTTCTCAGGCTCCGGAAGAGCCTGAGAAAGCTTTATCCGCCTCCAGCGGGAAAAAGGTTTCTGTCCGCAGGACGATCGGGTTTGTGCCTTCCTTCCGGAAAGGCACAAAAATCAAAGAGATCCTGTAAATCCTGTCTAATAAAGTTTTAGGTTTAGAATGCTAAATAGATACTAAAATGGAAACACCTCAGACATCCATTATATCTCCGGATCGTTCGTTAGATTTTGGTGTTTCGAACTCCGAAGGCATTTGCGCTCCCAGCTCCGAACTCCGAACTCCGAACTCCGATCTGTCATCCGATTTTGACGCCGAACCCCGAACGCTGAACGCCGAACGTTTTTCCCCCATCCAAGTCCTCTCCCCCGACCTGATCCTGGTCGATTGGGGGCCCATGACCCTGACCTTATCCGTCTGGGCCGATGACCAGCCCCGGCCTGTCCTGGCCGTTCAATCGGCCATAAAGGCCCTGAGCGTTTTATGTGAATTGGCCGAATATCAGAACCTCCTCAAAATCCCTGCCAATAAATTAAAAAGAGACGCTCTTCTTCCCCCTTTAATAAAGAGGGCCTTTTCGGCTTGCCGGAAGGTTTCTTCGGAATTGACCGGTATGGCGGCTGTGGCCGGTCTGGTGGCTGATGAAATCGTTGCTTCGGCTCTGGCTTTGGGCGCAGACCGCGTCATCGTCAACAACGGCGGCGATATTGCCCTCGGTTTGAAGGGAAAACAAAAAATTCGCCTGGGTTTAAAAGACCCTTTTGAAGACAGAGTTTCCCATGTCCTGGAAATTTCGCCGGACCAGGGCATAGGCGGTGTAGCCACCAGCGGCTGGGGAGGAAGGTCTTTTTCTCCGGGGATCGCCGATGCGGTCAGCGTCTGGGCGGCCGATGGTGTTACGGCCGATGCGGCGGCCACCTGGATCGCCGGGCAGATGACACTCGATTCCCCCAAGGTGGTCCGGCGCCCGGCCAAAGAGCTGGACCCGGAGACGGACATCCCCCATCTTCTCATTACCCGGGGGGTGGCCCCCTTGACTCATGAAGAGAAGGAAACGGTTTTGGCCGCCGGGGCCGCCGCCGCAAAAGAATTGATAACCAAGGAAGTTATCAGGGGTGCCTATATAGCCGTCCAGGGAAGCTACTGCTGGACCGCCTTCCAGGAACCCTTCCCCAAATCCCTGGGCGATTAGAAAATGAATTTGCCACTGACGGACACGGACAATCCTGATAACGGAGCTTACCAGAGAGGATTTTTTTGTTTGACTTAGTTTATTAGTTAGTTTAGTCTGAAGTCATGATTAAGCTTAATATTCATGAAGCCAAAACGCATTTGTCTCGTTATCTTGAAGAAGTGGAGCAGGGGGAAACCATCATTCTGTGCCGGAGAAACCAACCCGTGGCCGAAATCCGGCCTCTTCCGGCCCAAAGGCATAAGAAGCGGCCAATCGGCCTGGCCAAAGGCAAATTCACCGTCCCCGTCTCTTTTTTCGATGAACTCCCGGTTGATATTGTCGCACCATTTAGTGGCGACCAATAATTTTGAAGCTTCTTCTTGATACCTGTACTTTTCTTTGGATTGTCGCCGGAAGTCCCGATCTCTCGGATAAAGCACGCCACCTCTTTACTGATCCTTCAAATGAAGTTTATTTAAGTGCTGCTTCGGTCTGGGAGATCATTGTCAAAAATCGAATAGGAAAACTCCCTTTACCTGAACCGCCGCATGATTTTATTCATAAATGGCGTCTTCGTCATCAGATAAGATCGCTGGCCATAGATGAATCGTCCGTAATGCAACTATGCCATTTGCCGGAATATCATAAAGATCCATTTGATCGGATACTTATCTGCCAGTCAATCGCCAATAAACTGATCATACTCACATCCGATCCGCTTATAACAAAATATCCGGTTCGGGTTGAGTGGTGAAAGGGACGGCCTTAAGGATTTATTGGGGAATTTGGGTTTTGTATTAGCCCCGGACGAGGATTTGGCGGTCCCGCCGCGGCGGGACCGCCAAACAGAAAAGATCTTCTCTATCGTTCTGTTGTAATCATAAAGCGTTCTGAATCTCTCTGGCGATATCCCAGATATATTCGCCCTTGTAACCGTTTTCCGGCAGGGGATAATCCTGGCCGTGCAACTGCTGATAGCGCGCCCAGGTAGAGCGTCCCAGATTGCTTATCTGCAAACCGGCGTCGTTGATATAATATTCGCGCTGCACCTCGTAACCGGCCTTGGCCAGGATTCGGGCCAGCACATCCCCCACCGCCGCCCCGCGCCCATGGCCGATATGCAGCGGCCCGGTAGGATTGGCGCTCACAAATTCCACCTGCACCTTCTGCCCCCGCCCCAAGTCCAGGCTGCCGTAGCGGTCTTGCTGCGCCTCGATTCTGTCCAGGGTTTTATACCACCAGCCCTTGTGCAGATAAAAATTGATAAATCCCGGCCCGGCCAGCTCCGCCCGATCCAGCAAACCCTCCTCCACCTTCAGGTTGGCGATAATCTGCTGTGCCAGCTGGCGGGGATTGGTTTTGGCCGCCGAGGCCAATACCAGCGCTAAATTAGTGCATAAATCCGCCCCAAATTTGGCATCGGTGGGT
>JACRCK010000263.1 GCA_016219065.1 Deltaproteobacteria bacterium | reverse complement strand
CCCGATCCTTTCTTTATTTAATGGTCAGCGGCAGATAGGTTACGCAGGACGGCGTGGGAAAGGCCCCGGCAGACTGATCGACAAAGCGGGGTTCCGGGGCCTCCTGGCTCATGAGGCTGATGGTGCTGATAGGTCCTAAATTGCCGTTTACTTCGGTGCCGCCAAACCCCGAGGGCCCCAGAACGCTTACCGGGATGGTGAAGGTATCGGCCACCAAGGCACCGGTGATCCCGGCCGAACCCTCGATCTCATAAACGGCATGGGCGGTATTCTGGCAGAGCGGCAACGCCCCAGACGAAGCCGGCAGTCCTCCGGAAAAGTCGGGATTAACCTTATCCAATAGACGGGCCCGTAGCGCGGAATTGCTGCTTTGGACCAGGGTCGGAACCAAGAGGGAAGTACCGGCCGGCAGGTTTTTGAAGCGCGCCACCAGCCGGGTCCCGGTATCGGCCCGGCCGGTGGGATCAGTCTGGGGAGATCCGGTCGTAAAACCACTTTCGGTGGAAAAAATATTACCGGGGATATTCTGATCAATAGGATCTCCGGCGGCATCCACCTCGATTTTTTTCATAAAGGTTGTGGTAAAGTTTTCCCGAAAATTCAAATTTAAAAAACCCGGGGTCACATCGCTGGTGAAGAAGGTCAAGCCCTGGGATACAAGACTCATAATTTGCTGAGGACTATTTGTTATTGGAAGGGCGCCTGGGGGGGAGACGGAAAGGAAAGACATAATCTGACCCGGCAACGGATCGGGAGGCGCCAAGAAACTGGCATTGGCCCGCAGGTTGGTAATGCGGAAGGATACATTTCCGGCTGTATCCGGTGCAAAGGAAATTCCAAGCCAGCCAATCGAGTTGCTACTGACCCTTATACCTCGGAAGACATTGGCCCCTAAAACCTGCAGCACCGGGGGTGGATCGTTAACGATGAGCAGGGCTTCCGTTGTGGGGCTGGGATTGTTGTTATCCAGGAGGTTGCTGGTGACCTGGGTATTTAAAAAAATTTGGAAATTCACGGTCAGGGGGACGCCTGGCGTCCCTCCGCTGCAAATCAATATAAAATCGCCCACCCGCTCGGCCAGCCCCTCCCAGCGGTTGCTCGGGGGAACGGCTGAGTTAGCCGTACAGGTCAAAACGGCCTGGGATTCAGCCGGCCATCCTATTGAAAATAAGGCCATTAAAATAACAGCCCTGACGATCCGGGAACCGACTCTTTTTCTATTCGTCTTTGTCATCTGAACCCTCATTTCGGAATGGACTTGGTTGAATAACAAGTTATTTGATCTGAAAGGGAAATTCAAGGGATTTCATTTCCCTTGGCAAGGGTGGGGAAAGGTAAAAAATAGATTGGTTGGTAGATTGGGGATTCACCCACCCAGCCCCCGGAGCCTGTCCCGCCGGAGGGCGGGATCGAGGGAGGGGGAGAATAGCCCGTCGATCGGATGAATTTACCTGTCCAGCACCTCCCTGACTTTGAGCAAGAGATCCCGGACGGATAAGGGTTTCTGGATGAAGTCCATGGCCTCTTCGTGGACGCCTTTGTCGATGACCACGTCGCCGGTGTAGCCGCTGGAAAAAATGACCTTGATAGCCGGGTTGATCTTGATGATCTCCTCGTACACTTCTTTCCCGTTTTTTTTGGGCATGACCACGTCCAGCAGCAGGAGGTCGATGGCCTCCCGGTGCTCCAGAAATTTTTGAATGGCCTGCTCCCCGTCGACCGCTTCGATCACCTGATAGCCCTTCCGGGTGAGCACCTCCCGGGTCAGTTTTCGGACCTCCGGATTGTCCTCGGCCACCAGGATGGTTTCAGCGCCGCCTATTATTTCCCGGGGGCTCGGTGTAATCTCTTCCACCCGGGCCTTGACCGTGGGCAGATAGATGTGGAACACGGTGCCCCGGCCCGGCGCGCTGTCTACCTGGATGTAGCCGTTATGTTGTTTGATGATGCCGTAAACGATGGACAGCCCCAGCCCGGTCCCTTTGCCCACCTCCTTGGTGGTGAAGAAGGGATCGAAGATTTTCTCCAGGGTCTGTTCCGTCATCCCGGTGCCGGTATCCGCAACCGAAATCAGGGCGTAATCCCCCGGTTCCCCGTAACCCTGGCCTTGAATAAATTCTTTTTCCAGGCGTACCTTCCGGGCCTCGATGAGGAGCCGGCCCCCCTGGGGCATGGCATCCCGGGCGTTGCTGGCCAGGTTCATCAAGACCTGGTCGATCTGGGTGACGTCGGCCAGGATGATGATGTCGGGATCGGCCGGGACGACGGAGAATTCGATATCCTCGGTCAGCAACCGGCGCAGGAGTTTTTCCATCCCTTTCAGAATGGTGTTCATCGGACGCGGCTTCAGCTCCATGACCTGCTTCCGGCTGAAGGCCAGCAGGCTCTGGGTGAGCCCGGCGGCCTTTTCCGAGGCGGCCAAGATCTGATCCAGGTATATTTTTCGGGGGTCGTCGGGATCCATGTCCATCTGCAGGAGGTTGCCGAAGCCGATGATGCTGGTCAGCAGGTTGTTGAAGTCGTGGGCGATGCCGCCGGCCAGCGTGCCGATGGCTTCCATTTTCTGGCCCTGCCGCAACTGGGATTCCAGTTTTATTTTTTCTTCCTCGGCCTTTTTGCGTTCGGTGATATCCTCCACCGTGCCTTCGTAATAGAGGCTTTGCCCCGCGGCATCCCGGACTACCCGGGCGTTCATGGAAATCCAGATAACGCTTTTGTCCCGCCGGAAAAGCTGGGTTTCAAAATTCGAAACCGCTCCCTGCTCCTCCAATAATTTCCCCAGCCGGCCCCGGTCTTCGGGGTTGACATACAACTGTTCCTTGATATTGGTAATCGCCGTCATCAATTCCTGCGGAGTATCGAAGCCGTACATCCTGACCAGGGCCGGGTTGACCTTTAAGAAATTGCCCTTGGTCGTACTCTGGAAAATCCCTTCGATGGTGTTTTCAAAGATACTGCGGTATTGCTCCTCCGCCTGCTTGCGGTTCAGCAGCTCCCGGGTCAACAGATCGGTCATGTAGTTGAAGGACCTCGAAAGCTCGCCGATTTCGTCCCGGGACCGGGGCGTGGCCCGGGCCTGGAGATTGCCGTCGCCCAACTGCCGGTGGACGCCGATCAGGTCCCGGATAGGGGCCAGGAGAATGCGGTTCATCCCGTAAGTGATGAAGAAGACCACCACCAGGGCCAGGAGCAGGAGACCCAGGGAAATATTTCTTATCAAGCGGCCGACCTGGAAAATATCCTCTTCGTTGTAAAACAGGGCCAGCCGCCACTTGGTCACGGTCAGGGGTTGAAAGTGAACGTGATAGTTGCTTCCGCCATGGGTCAGGTTGACCGATCCGGAAGTGCCGGAGCGCATTTTCTCCAGCAGCGTTGTCAGGCCCGGGCTGGCTGCGGCCTGTGGGAGGGGGCGGAAAGTCCCGTCGTCGGCGGTGTCCGGCGCCGGGAGGATCTTGGAAATGACGTGATCTTCCTCATCGGCCAGGAGGGTAAACCCCGACCCAAGCACCTTGACGTCGGTGACCATGCGCAGCAGGTCTTCCACCAAAATCGTTCCGCCGATGGCTCCCACCCGCAGGCCCCGCTCGTTGAATATGGGCACCAGGATCAGGACGATCGGTCTCCGGGTGGCCCGGCTTTTAATCAGCTTGGTGATGACGACCCGTCCCCGGTCGATTTCCGAAAAATAGTACCGGTCCCGGACGCTGAAAGTCTTGCCCGATACGGCATGCACCGTGCCGTCGGCTTCGTTGTAATACAGGCCTTCGATATAGACCGAAAGTCGTTTTTGCTCGTTGGCGAGATAGTTCAGGACCTTGGACCGATCGAATTTTTTGACCAGCGGCGAGGCCGCGATGCCCTGGAGTTCGGCAACCCTGTTCTGAAAGAAGGCGTCGATCTTTTCGGCATAATAGCCCAGCTCGGCCCGGACGTTTTTATCGACCTGCTCCGACAGGACTGATTCGGTCAGGTGCCAATTGACCAGGACGATGGACAGGATGGTCAGGGTTAGGGGGACCAGGGTTAACAGCAGTAGTTTATAAAAAAGCTTCAAGCAGTCAGGACCTCCTATGATTTGAATACCCGGAAACGAAGGGCTCGAAATTACAGTTTAAGGTCTCCCGGGGACTTCGTCAAAAGAATATCAGGAGGTCTAAAGGGTGCAGTGCAGGGCCTAGGGCGCGGGTTAAAAGATATGGGAAGAAGAGGTGAGGATCGAGCAAAAACGGTGAAGGCCATGGATAAAAAGCCGTACCAACCGCCGGAATGGTATTCGGAAAAGGCGGCGGAAGGTGCTCGCTCCGAGCAGGGGGGGTTAATACGCTGAACCCGGCTGGCTCAGGGTTGGCTTCCCTCCGTCAGGCAGGCGGAGCCGAGGGCGGCGGTGAGCCGGGGGTGCTCCGGGACCCGCACCTCCAGGCCCAGGGCCTCGCTCACGGCCCGGACCAGACCGACGTCTTCGGCCCCGCCGCCGGTGAGGACCACCTCCGGCTCCATTTTCAGACGCTTGACCAGCATGGCCACCTTGGACGCCATGGCCCGGTGCATGCCGGCCAGCAGGTCTTCCGGGCGGGCCCCTTCGGCCAGCCGGGAGACGGTCTCGGATTCGGCGAAGACGGCGCAGCCGGTGGAAAACTCCACCGGCTTTTTCGATTTCAGGGACAAAGGCCCGATGGCCTCCCAGTCGATCTGCAGGATGCGGGCCATGACCTGCAGGAAACGCCCGGAGCCGGTGGCGCATTTTTCGCTGATCAGGAAATCGGCCACGCGGCCCTCGGGAGTCAGCCGGGCCGCTTTGGTGAACTGGCCGCCGATATCGATCACGGTGCGGACCAAAGGAAAGTGGAAGCGGCAGCCCCGGGCCTGACAGGAAATATCGGAAAAGGGCCGGGCCGAAAAAGGAGCGTTTTCGGCTCCCAGGCCGGTGATCCCGATGCCGGCGAGCTGTTCCCGGCTCAGGCCGGCCCGGGCCAGGGCCTCCTCCAGTACGGCCTCGGCCGTTTCCCGGTAACGGCCCCCGGAGGGGCGCATCCCGAAACCCAGGATTTTTTGACCGCCCACCAGGACGGCCTTGGTAAAGGCGGCGCCCATATCCACGCCGGCGAAATAGTCAGGTGTGCTGCTCATTGGTAAAAGGTCACCCCGGCCAGTTTTCTTTCCCCCTTCGGGACCACCCCGCGGGTCCGGAAATCCCGGCCCAGCAGGGCCGCCCCCAGGGCCCCGGTCAGCAGGGGTTCGTCCGGCACCAGCACCGGAAAACCGACCTGTTTTTCGACGGCCCGGACCAGGCCGATATTCTTGGCCCCGCCGCCGGTGACCGCCACGTCTTTCTGCAACCCCAGGGTCCGGACCAGGTTGACCACCCGTCCGGCGATGGCGGCATGGAGACCCGCGACGATTTCCGGCAGACCAACCCCCTCGGCCAGCCGGGAAGTGACCTCGTGCTCGGCAAAGACGGTGCAGGTGTTGGAGATGGGGACGGCTTCCCGAGCCGTCAGCGAAAGGGTGCCCATCTCGGTCAGGGGGATCCCCAGGGTGTCGGCGATCACTTCCAGGAAACGGCCGGTCCCGGCGGCGCACTTGTCGTTCATGATGAAGTTGACCACCTTGCCCGCCGCGTCCAGTTTGATGCCCTTGGAATCCTGCCCGCCGATGTCGATGACGGTGCGGGCCGAGGGAAAGAGGGCGTGAATGCCCCGGGCGTGGCAGGTGATCTCCGTGATCTGTTTGTCGGCGAAGGGGACGTTGATCCGGCCGTACCCGGTGGCCACGATGAAGTCCAGGGCCTCCAGGACCAGGCCCGTCCGGTCCAGCACCTCGGTCATGACCTTAAGGGCCAGATGGCGGTGCTGCGCCCCGGTGGGACCGATGACCGAGCCCAGGACCTTTCCTTCCTCATCGCAGATGAGCGCTTTGGTCATGGTGGAGCCGATGTCGAGCCCAGCCAGCCGCATGGTTACATTCATAGTTTTTCTAGAGGTTAAACTCGAAATCCGAAATTCGAAACAAATTCAAATGACCAAATTTCAAAATTCAAAACATTGCTGAATTCGCAAAACAGCCCTCAAGCAGTCATTGCGAGGAGTGAAGCGACGAAGCAATCCCCAGGAAAACAGCCGAGGGCGGCTGTGCTTCATTCCTTAATTCGATGTTGAACGTTGGATGTTGAATGTTCGTCTTTATTTTCAAACTAAAGACTCACGATTCCCTCCCAGCCAAAGCTTCTATAAAAGCCCCGATCTGGGCCTTCCACTGGGCCTCCGAGTAGTCCCGGAGGTCCACCATGTCGGAGACCAGTTGCATCATGGGGATGTCCGTATACTTACCCAGGAGGTTTTTGATGTGCACCTGGCCCACCGTGGTGGCCCGGCAGGAGCGGCAGGCGTGGAAGACCACGCCGTCGATCCGGTAATCGCCGATCATCTCCAGCAGCTTTTCCACGATCGGGTGGCCGCTGCGGGCCCGGGCCTGCTCGTGGCGTTGGGTGAAGCGCAGGAAGGTCCGCCAGGCCAGGTATTCCACCGGATCTTGGATGGAGGCCGGCACTTCCACGGGATCGTAGCCCCGGTAGACGTTTTCGATGACGAACACGGCGCCGAAGCTCTCGAAGTAGTTGAAGATCCAGAGGGTGTGCCAGGGGGGCAGGCCGCCGCCGTAGAGCAGGCGGTACTTCTCCTCGGGGATCACTCCGATCTTGTTTTCCGCCTTGGTCTTGACCTCATCATAGAGTCCCTGGTAGAAATCCACCGCCACCGGGGTGCCGGAGTAATAATGGCCGGCCACCATGACGCTGAAGTGGTCCTGGGTCGGCATGGGGGCGGGCACGGCGGTGCGCAACCGGTCGATCTCGTACCAGAGCCGCCAGGCCTCGTCTCCCAACCGGATGGTCTCCCAGAGCCGCTCCCAGTCCAGCTTCCGGCCGGTCTGTGCTTCGAGAAAGCCGATCAGCCCCTGAAACTGTTCCAATTGATAGCGGATGTAGTAGTCCCGCACCCGGTTCAGGTCCGCATAGACCGGCGGCCCGACCACGTCGATGTTGTAGGTCGGCACGTCCAGGTAGCGGCCCGCCGCCTGGAACCATTTGAAACGGGGATCGCAGACGGCGCTGCTGCCCACCATCATGTCCGGCACGGGCATCCCGCCGTCGGGCGCGTTTTCCGGGATGTTGCCCAGCTCTTTCCGCAGGCTGTCGAAGCCCAGGCCGATGCGGGCATAGCTGCAGAGCACCTGGGAGTAGCCTTCCGCTTCCGCCTGGAGGAGAAAACGGTCCATATCGCGCTTGGCGGCGCACAGGCCGGCGTAGTTTTCCGTGGGCAGGGGCACGATATCCATGGCCCGCAGGATTTCGTCGTACTGGGAGGCCACCATGAAATAGGCCACTTTTTTACCCAGCGCCTTGGCCTCGTGGGCCTCCCGATAGATGTTCTTCACCAGGCTCCGCACCTTGCGGGCCGTATCCGTCCCTTTGACCGCCGTGGTTTTTGTCCGTTCCTTTTCTTCCATAACCGCTCCTCTCAAGCCAGCATTTCCAGGAAGGCCTGGACCCGGGTGCGCAGCTGGCCCAGGGTCGAGGTGGAGTAATCGTCCTCGATCATCAGCACCGGGATCTGCCGGGAACCTAAATATTCCCGCAGATCCGGCCCCTCCAGTTCGCAGGTGTCGCAGTAGCGGACGATGGTAGCGATGACCCCGTCGACCCGCCATTCCCGGATGAACCGCCCGATGTGGCCGAAGCGGTTCTCCAGGTCCTCGGCCCGGGTCCCGGTGCGGCCTTCGTAGCTGCGGGGGCAGCGGGTCTTGAGGTAGCGTTCGGCCAGTCCTTCCAGGGGATCGCCGGTTTCCGGCACATCGTCCCAGAAGATGCGGGTGCCGGTGCAGAGATCGTCCATGACCACGGCGGCCCCGCTCTCCTCCACGAGCCGGATGAAGGCCTCATCGTCCATTTCGCTGCCCCAGATGAACAGGCGGGGAACCTTGGCGGTCTCGGCCTGGGGGCGGGTCCGGATTTCGGCGATGGCCTCTTGGACCAGTTCCAGGTGTTCCGCCGTCGGCAGACCCATACCGGCTACCACGATCCGGGTGACTTCGGTCCCCGAGACCAGGGGCGGATCGGCCTGGCGCAGCGCGTACAATTTTCGGAGGGCGGCCCGGCGCCGGTTGGAAAGGCGGACGGCCTCCCGGAGGCGTTCCGGGTCCAGTTTCCGGCCCAACCATTCCTCCAGGCTCTGGATGAAATATTCCAGTTCCCTGCGGAAAAACTCCTCGGAACCCGATCCCCGCATGTGGGGCACGTTGAGGAGATGGTTAAATGGGGCTGGTTTATTGTGGCGCCAGATATGGAACAAGCGCTCCACCGTATCACAGCTATGGGGGGCCACGAACCCGTCCAGGAACGCGTATTCCCCTTTCAGGGCCTGGTCGAAACAGCTTCGGGCAAAAGGGCAGGCCATGGGCTCGATGAAGGCATCGGCCTGGTCGATGGGTTCGCCGGGGCGGCCCTGGAGGCGAAAAGGCAGCATATCGAAGGCGGTGATGATTTCCTCGGGCACGAAGCAGCAAAAATAGCCGATGACCTTCCGGCCGGCCCCGTGCCATTCCCGGGCCCGCCGGCCCCGGTCCTGATAGTGCGTTTCCAGTTGTGCGCTAGCGGTCATGCGGCCTCCTTTTATACGAAAATAGTTAACCAAGCTCACCCGGGCTCAGACCGACTCGGTCTGCCAGACCGAGTCGGTCTTAACCTAGAGCCTTGCCCCCTGAAACTTTTTCACGCTTCGTGAGCGGCTGGCCGAAGGCGGCAACCGTTTCAGGCAAGTCGCACGGCATTGCGGCCGACAGCCTTGGCCTGGTACAGGGCCTCGTCGGCCCGGAATATCGTCCGGGATAAATCCTCGTTCAATTGATAAACGGTTATCCCGATGGAAACGGTAATATTCAAGTCCGGACTCAGGTCGGGGAAGGTGGTCGCTTCCACCAGACCGCGCAGGCGTTCAGCCAGTTCTTCAGCCCCCGGTCCGGTGGTTTCAATCAGCACCAGCATAAACTCTTCCCCGCCGAAACGCCCGCAAAAGTCGGTGGCCCGCAGGGAGCTCGCGATTACCCGGGCCACGACCTGGAGCACCTGATCCCCGGCTTGATGCCCCAGGGTATCGTTCACCCTTTTAAAGTGATCGATATCCAGCATGGCCAGACAAAACAATCGTCCGACGCGGTCGGTCCGCTTCTTTTCATAATCCAGCAGGTTCATCAGGTGCCGGCGATTAAACAGACCGGTCAGATCGTCCCGGATGGCCATCTCCTGGATCTTGGTCAGGGCCTCTTGCAGTGCGGTGTGGCTTTTGCGTAAATTATTCCGCAGAGAACTGATGTACCCGCCGATGAAGGAGAAACAGGGCAATAATACGGCCAGGGCTATCCATTGGAGCAGTTCGACCTTGAGGTTGAGCGTATCGGGCTTGAAGGTTACCAGGAGGTAGATGACCAGCCCATAGGTCACCAGGCTGAAGACCGTTACCTGTAAAAACTGTTTCGTGTCGAAACGGAAGACGCCGAACAAAAAGACGATCAAATACATGATCAGATAGACACCGCGGCCCTGGCCGGCAAAATAGAGACAGTACATCAAAGCCAGGGCGGCCGTGTACATCTGGGGAGCGGTCAGGCTGGGATCGCGGAAACGCAGGTTCGCTCCGGTGCGGAAGAGCAGGTAGTAGCCGGTCTGGACGACCGCTACGACCAGTAAAAGAAAATATAAGGGCCGCGCCTCCATGATGCCCAGCCCGCTTTGCAGGAAAGCCAGAATAAAGGTCAGGGCGTACGTTCCGGCGGCCATGAAAAAACGGCGGAGACGCACGGTCTGCTCTTTACTGTCCCGAGGGTAGAGACCCAGGCGGGTGAAAAAAGATGGGGAGGA
Organism: Deltaproteobacteria bacterium; assembly: GCA_016219065.1. Taxonomy (GTDB): domain Bacteria; phylum Desulfobacterota; class RBG-13-43-22; order RBG-13-43-22; family RBG-13-43-22; genus JACRCK01. The sequence continues at coordinate 22,553 of JACRCK010000263.1, read as the reverse complement.
ATTAGTGGACATGTAAATAATGCTTCTATTTAAACAAATAATTTTAATAATCAATAATCAATTGTTAATTATTAATTGTTAACGGGATGATTTGATCCCTTGCTGAGGCTTTTAACCAGCAACCAGCAACGGCAGATTTATCTCGTCGGTAGATCCCGGAAGGCCCTCATCTTTCTCAGGCTGTCGGCCTCCAGCACGGCCCGGATAATGGCCCGGGTCAGGCAGTCGGCGGCGGCCCGGCCCAGTTCATTGAGGGCTTGGGCCTGGGGGGCGGAGAAAAAGCCCTTGGTTTCCGGCAGGGGCTTCCGGCCCGTAGCCAGGCAAAAAATCGTGTCCCCGTCGAACATGGTGTGGGCCGGGCGGATGGCCCGGGCCAGCCCGTCGTGGGCCATCTGGGCGATCTTTTGGGCCTGGGCCTTGTTCAGCCGGGCGTCGGTGGCCACCACCCCGATGGTGGTGTTGGAGGGGGGGGCCGAAGGTCCTTCCTCGGGCAACCTGACGGCCCGCAGGCCCTGGGCGCCGAATTCCCGGTCCATTTCCAGGCCGATCTCCCAGGGGCGACCCGTTCGGGGATTGACCACCGTTCCCAGGGAATTGACCGCCACGATAGCGGCCGTTATCAGACCATTTTCCAACCGTTCACTGGCCGTTCCCAGTCCCCCCTTGATCCCCCCGGCCAGGGCCCCGGTGCCGGCCCCGACGGACCCGATTGGTACCGGCCCCGCATCGGCTGCCGCACAGGCCCTTTGCCCCCATTCCGGTCCGCTGGGCGGGACGAAGCTATTCCCGCGGCCCAGATCGAATAAAGCGGCCGCCGGCACGATGGGGGCCACCTGTCCATTTTCCAGGGGAAACCCGCAGCCCTTTTGGGCCAACCACTGCACTACGCCGTCGGCCGCGGCCAAACCGTACACCGACCCGCCGGTCAGCACCACGGCCTGGACCTTTTCGACCAGGTTCACGGGGTCCAGCAGGTCGGTTTCCCGGGTCCCGGGGGCCGAGCCCCGCACGTCCACCCCGCCCACGGCCCCTTCCGGCGCCAGGATTACCGTAACCCCGCTGGCGGCTTCCCAGGAGGTGTAATGGCCGACTGAAATTCCGGCCACGTCCGTCAAGGCATTATGGGGTCCGAATTTAGACACGCCAGGGTCACTCATAGATGGCAAGTCCCTTCAGAACCTGTAAAAAAAGTTCGGGCCGGATTATAGAGAGTTGCGGTAATAACTGCGAGGAAAAAATACCAACCGAAGCAGGCCGGCCAGGATCAGCAGGCCGGTACTGATCCCCAGGGCGAAAATCGGGGCGATAACCGGCCACCAGGCGAAATCCGAAGTCGGGGCCATGGCCCGGTAAAGATGCCAGGCGTACCCGCCGCTCAGCAGGACGGCGGTCAGAATGCTCAGACCGTTGTAGACCATGAGTTTACTTCGGCCGGCGCCCCGGGGCTGGAAACGAAAAAATCCCCAGAGGACCAGCAGAAAAAGCGGCAGTAATATAATAAACAATAGAATCATCTGCCTTTACCCGGCCTCGTTGAATTCATCCCGGTCGCCCCTACACCAAAGGCCCTGGCATTTATTCCGGCCAATTGAATATAGTGCAGCCCGCTCCAATGGAAAAGAAAAAAAGGGAGCCGCTGCGACTTGGGGGGGAATGATAAGGGGTTGACCCGGGCCGGGTCGTCTCGGGTCAAAGCACGGAGGGAGCGGCCGGTTCCAGTTCCTCGATGAATTCCAGGGACAGTCCTTCTTCGGTGCGGAGGGAAAAGAGTTTTACCGCCTGCCCCTGGGGGGTGAAAAGCTGCAGGCAAGACGAATGGGGAGTCCAGCCCTCTTCCTGCAGGCGTCGATGCAGGCTTTCGATCTCTTTAACCTGCAGGCTCAAAGTAACCGAACCCCGGCTGCCGAGGAGAGGAGGAATTTCGCTCCGTTCGGGACGGATCAAGCGGATCAGCTCCAGGGCCGGACCCCCGGCTTCGTTTTGGAGATAGAACAACTCGGCTTCCACTTCGGGAAGACCCATCAGGGCGGCCAGCTTGCGTCCCCCCACCGGGGCCTGCCACAGCAGTTTCAGCCCCAGGATATCCCGGAAAAGGCGCAGGGACCGCTGGACATCGACGGTAAAGATCGAAACGTGATGGAGCCCCACGGGCATGGCCAAGCCCCTAACCGCCGAGAACGACCGCCGTGAAGGATTTGGTGTCCCCGGCCTTGTCGCCGCCCATGCAATGAGCCAATCCGATGCGGGCCCCGGGCACCTGACGGGGACCCGCCTCCCGGCGAAGCTGGGTGACGATCTCGACGATCTGGGCTACCCCGGTGGCGGCGACCGGGTGGCCCCGGCTTAAAAGCCCGCCGGAGACGTTCACCGGGATCCGTCCTCCCAGTTCGGTTGCCCCCTCGGAAACCAGGCGGCCGCCTTCCCCTGGCGGACACAATCCCAGGGCTTCATAGTGGAGGATCTCGGCGATGGTAAAGGCATCGTGGCATTCCACCAGGTCCAGGTCCTCCGGGCCGATCCCCGCTTGCTCATAGGCCAGCCGGCAGCCGCGGTAATCCGTTTCCCAACGGGCCAGATCCTGGGGATTTTCATAGCTACCGGTGCACAGGACGGCCGCCCGGACCGGAACGGCCCGGCCGATTTTTTCGGCCAGGGCCGGGGAGGCCAGGATGAGGGCCGCGGCCCCGTCGGCAATGGGGCAGCACTGGAGGCGGGTCAGGGGATCGACGATCAGCGGCGCGGCCAGGACTTCTTCCAGGGTGATCGGCTTTTGAAAAAAGGCCCGCGGATTTTTTTGGGCGTGGGAACGATTTTTAACCGCCACCCGGGCCAGTTGTTCAATGGTGGTGCCGTATTCCAGCATGTGGCGAACGGCCCGGAGGGCAAAGCTGGCCGGGGCCACCAGGCCCAACTGGGTTTCGAGCTCGGATTCCCCGGAATTGATCAAACCGAAATCGGGCACCCACATCTTTTCCGCTCCGGCGACGATGACCGCCTCGGCTTGGCCGGCGGCCACGGCGTTGTAGGCCAGGTAAAAGGCGGTGGATCCGGAGGTGCAGGCGTTTTCCAGGTTGACTACCGGGATTTTATTGAGGCCGATCTCCCAGAAGACATTCTGGCCGATGGTCCCGTCGCCGAACAGCCGGTTGGCCAGGGCATTGGCGAAAAAGCCGCCTTCGATCTGCCCCGGCCGAAGACCGGAGTCTTTCAAGGCCTCATAGGCGGCTTGCACGGCCATTTCCACGAGGGTCTGTTCCTGATATTTTCCAAAAGGGGTGATTCCTACCCCGATAACGGCGGCCGAAGCCATAAACGACTCCTCAAAGTTGATTTTTCAAGGGGGTGAAGTAGGGCCGCCAGCGGGACGAACCCCGCCCGTCGTGGCCTAAAAATCCGGCGGCCAGCCGCAGCGGTCGGCCTATCCGGAGCCGGTCGATGGCCTCCGGGTCCAGCAGGCTGAAGACCCGCAAGCCGCTCCCCGGTAAATCCACATAGCCGACGCTGTAGGGTTGGGGGAGCCCCAGGGGCGGTTTGGTGCGGACGACGGTGAAGCTGTACAGGGTCCCCTCCGAACCGAGATTGGTTTTCTCCGTCGGTTCCAGGCAGGCCGGACAATACCGGGGAGCGGGGAAAAGATATTTCCGGCAGCCCGGACAATACCCGCCCAGCAGGCGGGGCGGGTTCCGGTCATAAGGCGGCGGAGTAAAGATCCCCGGCAGCATGGGCGGGAGGTCGGCGGATGTTTCGGGTTCCATGAAAATCCTCTTGAACGCGGGGAATTATCCTTAAGGGCTCCCCCGCCCTTGACGGGAGGGGGCTTCGGCGTGAGCCCCTCGGCAAGCTCGGGGCCTTGAGCTTGTCGAAAGGCTCAGCCGAACGGCTGGGGGGGTGGGTGAACTCCCGGATCTTCGATATATCCGGCTTCACCCCCTCCCTAACCCTCCCCCGTCAAGGGGGAGGGAACCCTTGGGAAATGCCTTTGCTTAATGAGAGGAGATAAGTTCTCCGAATATAGTCAGCGCTTCAGCTTATACCCGGCCTGTTCCCGATCCCAGGTGCCCGGAGGGACCCCTTCTTCGCGGAGCTGGTATTTCTGGACCCGCTGGGTAGGCGTCTTGGGCAGGGCCTCCAGGAAACGGAGATAGCGGGGCATCATGAAATAGGCCATCCGTTCCTGGCAATAGTCCATCAATTCGACGGGCGAGAGGGTGCCCCCCGGTTTCAAGGTCAGGCAAACCAGGACCTCATCTTCCCCCAGTTCCGACTTGGCCGCCACGGCGGCGGATTCCAGAACAGCCGGATGGGAATTGATGACCTTTTCCACTTCATAGGAGGAAATATTCTCCCCCCGCCGCCGCAAGGCGTCCTTTTTTCGGTCCACAAAATGAAAATACCCGTCCTCGTCGCGTAAGAGATAATCCCCGGTGTGGAACCATAAGTCCCCCCAGGCCTCCACCGTCTTTTCGGGCAGGCGGTAATATTCGAGCAGCATGCAATAGGGTTGGGCGGGCCGGATCAACAGCTCACCGGGGGTTTGGGGCCCGACTTCCCGTCCTCCGTCATCCACCAGTTTGACCTGGTAATCGGACCAGGCCCGGCCGCAGGTTCCCGGTTTGCGGTCCTTGAGGGTGTTCATCAGGGGCAGCCCGATTTCACTCATGCCGTAGCCTTCGATCAGCGTCACCCCGAACCGTTTTTCGATCCGGTCGAAAAGATCCATGGGGGCCCCGCCGCCCAGCATGACCCGCAAAGGGTTGTCGGCGTCGTCGGGGCGGGGCTCGGCTTTCATCAGAATGGGGAGGATCCCGCCGATGTAGTTGAATTCGGTGCAGCCGTAGCGCTTGATCTCTTCCCAGAAGCGACCGGCGGAGAACCGCTCCGCCAGGACCATGCGGGCCCCGCTCATCAGGGCCGGCATGGTGGAGAGGAGCTGGGCATTGCCGTGAAAGAGCGGCAGGGCGTTGTAGAGGCAGTCCCGCTCATCATATTCGGCGGCCCGGGAGACGAGTTCCCCCATGTAGAGGGCATAGTTATGGGGCATGAGCGAGCCCTTGGAGGGGCCCGTGGTCCCGGAGGTGAACATGATGATGAAGGGATCGGACCAGAAGACCTCCGCTTCCCGGTATCGCCCGTCGTTGTCCGTGATCTGTTGATAAAGAAGGGCTGGTTTTTCCAGAATGGGGAGAGGTTCTCCCGGATCGTTCAAAACGACGATCCTTTCCAGCCGGGGCAGGTCCGGAAGAACGGCCCCCAGACGCTCCAGGTAGGGGGATTCGACCACGGCCATCCGGCAGTCGGCCTGATCCAGCATGTAGGTCAACAAGTCCCCCCGGTGGGCGGTGTTGATGGGCACCTCGACGGCCCCCAGCTTGCACAATCCGAACCACAGGAACAGGAACTCCGGCCGGTTGTTCATCAGGATGGCGACCTTGTCCCCTTTCCCGAGGCCCAGGGCTTGGAGTCCGGCGGCCACCCGATCGGACTGCCGGTCCAGGTCCTTGAAACCGAATACGATGTCCCGGTAATAAAAGATGGGCCGATTCCCGTATAGGCGGGCCTTTTGTTGGAGTGTGCGATGTATCGTTCGTTCCCGGACCGGATCCTCGGCGATCATCTATGGTTCCTCCTCTTTATCTTCCCGGGTTACATTCCGGGGCCGGCGGCCTGGAGCCCCAGACTGGGATGAGGGAAGGCTCCGTAATATTTGAGTACCGCACCCTTGGGCCGGAGCTGCAACCATTCGGCCTCAAATTCGCCGTAAGGTTTGGCTTGGGCCAGCCGCTGGGCCCGTGCTTCTTTCCGGAGGGCTGCAGTTTTTTCCGGATCGAGCCGCAGGGTCTGTTCGTCATAGGCGATCCGGTAAATGTTGCGGGCCGCCCAGGGGGTCACCAAACCCTCGGCCAGATCCTTCAGAACCGAGGAGGGATCTCGTTCCAGGGCGTCGCCGTACCCGGCGCCGCCCCCGACCGGGACATAAAAGGTATCCCCGTTCAGGAAAGGCTGGATGTTCAGGGCGATGTGATGAAACCCGCGCGCCCCCTCTTCGGGGTTGCGGTCCTCATAGAGCTGATCCAAGGTGGCCGGCAGCGCTGAAGCACCTTCCTGGAGGAGCGCTTTGACGTTGCTGCCATGGACCGTCTGGAGGAAGACGGGCGGAACGGCGTAGCCCCCGAAGATGCCCATGGTGGCCGGAAACTTGCTGCCGTACCCGAGGCCTCCCAGGGCCACCCAGGGTACATGATGCATCATCAATCCGAAGCCGACCCCCGAGCCCCCGCGAAACTTGCCGTGCCCGTAAGAATTCTTAAAGTAATTGCGGAACAGGTAGACAAAAGGCCGGTCCGATTCCGTGGTCTCCACATCGGAGCAGTCGCTCATGGTGGCGAAGAAGGCTCCGGCCCCGCTGACCCCGTCCATGTCCGGCCGGGCGCCGCAGCCGGTGGCGTTGATTTCCGGAGTGATGTCGGCAATCGGTTCCCCCCATTGATTCATCCCGCCGTAGACAGGGATGGCAAAGCCCTGAAACCAACTGGCTACCGCCCGCAAGGGGTCCAGGTGGTAGATCAGGCGGGCCCCGCAGAGGAACATGCCGTGGGCGAAACAGACCTGAGGCATGGGGGCCAGGGAGGTGGGGGCGTCTCCTTTGGCGTTAATCAGGGCGTTTTCCGGGAACTCCCATTCCAGAATTTCCAGCAGGCCGTTGTTGGCCGGCAGGTCGTGGAGAAACCAGCCGCAGAAGTAGACCATGGCCAGGCCGATGATCCCCTGGAAGTAGGTATTCATCGGCTTGTCCGGAAACAGGGGGGAGGTGTCCTCAAAGGTCAGTTTGATCCGGTCGCCCCGCTTGGTCAGGGTGATGTCGAGCTTGACCAGGGCCGCCTCGGGGCCCACGGTATCCATGAAACGGGGCTGGCGGAAGACGCCGTCATTCAACCGGCTGACCTTTTTGCGGGCGGCCTCGCCGGTGACGCGGAGGACCCGCCGCAGGGCGCCGACGAAAAAGGCCCGTCCCTTTTGTTCGATGAACTTGACGATGCGGCGCTGGGCGATGCGGGAAGCGGCCAGCCGGGCCTTGATATCCAGGATCATGGTCCGAGGGTCCCGGGTCATGGAAGCGAACATGGTCAGGATGTCTTCCTTGAGGGCGAAATTTTCGCCGATCTTCAGCGGCGGGACCAGCAACCCTTCGTCATATTTGGACCGGGCGTTGATGCAGACGCCTCCCGGGTCGGTGCCGCCGCATTCCCCGGTATGAACGATGGCCCCCACGAAACAGACCAGCCGTTCCTGGTGAAAGACCGGAACGCACAAGCCCATGTCGGCGCCGTGGACCCCGCCGTAAAAGGGATCGTTGAAGAAAAAGGAATCGCCCTCGCGGACGCCCACCGAGGGTTCGTCCACCCAGTGCTTGACGATATATTTCACCGGCAACTGGCCCAGCACGGCGTGAAACCAGATGCCCGTGGCCACCACGGCCAGATCGCCCTGGGCGGTATAAATCCCGAAGGCTACGTCCCCCCAACGCATGCCGGAGGAAGCGCCCAGTTTCATGGTCGTTTCCTTTCCCTCTTGGGCGATCATGTTCATTTTGTGGACGAAGATCTCATAATCCACGTCCTGCAGCCCTTCCTGGGCCGCCGCTTCCTCGAGGGTCATCGGTTCCGGCTTCAGCCTTTGGACGACCTCCAGATCCTTTCCGTAAACCATGCTCATCGTTGTACCTCCCCCGATAATTCGATGTTGGATGTTCGATGTTGGCCGTTCGTCTTTATTTTCGTATTAAGCCTCCATGCCCGAGGCGAGCACCCGCGAAGCATGAAAATCCCCCCCAACCCCCCTTTCTTAAAGGGGGGAGCCCAAGCTCGACTAATCTGGTAAGCTTTTTATCGTTTTTATCGTTCCCATGCTCTGCGTGGGAACGCAAGTTCTGGACGCTCAGCGTCCCCGCCGCCCGCCCTACGTCTTTAAATTCGATGTTGGACGTTGGATGTTCGTCTTTATTTTTGTACTAACCCTCATAGGGTCGGCGTCCCGGCCGATCGCACAACTCTCCGGGTCGCCTGAACACTTCAACCCTTACCCGGGATACCCGCTAGTTAAATCCTTTCCAGCACCCCGTTGGCATAAGGATCCAAAGTAAACCGCCAGCCCGGTCCCACCACGTAGGTGGTATCCCGGGCCTCGATCAAGGCCGGACCGGGAAACCGGTTTCCCGGCTCCAGGGCTTCAAAGGCATAGACCGGCGTATCCTGGAAGCCGCCCAACTCGCTCCAGTAGGCCGGCCGTCCTTCCCGCCGTGCCCGGGCCGGCGGCTCGGCTTCCTGCCCCTCGGCCCGGGGCGCCTCGGGCAAAGGGAGTTCGACGAAGGCGGTGAGATAAAAGCACTCCACATTGATGCCGCCCATGGGGAAAGTGGCTTCCGGAGAATAGATCGCCGAGTACTGGCGGGTGAAGGCCTCGCCGATCTCTTTATAATCCTGCGGACCTTGGATCCTCAGGCGGGGGGAAACGATTTTGGTCAGGTTGTACTGCATACCGTAACGCATATCCAGTTCCAGCCGGAATTGAATTTGATCCTCGCGAAAACCTTCCAGCCGCAGATCCCGGACCGCCAGATCCCGCAGCTCCTCCACCACGGAATTGAAGGCCGCCAGGTCTTCGGAATAGGACTGGGTGGCCCACTGGAAGATCTTCATGGTCCGGGATTTGTCCCAGACCTGCTGGATCTGGACGGTGGAGGCCCCGAAGGCCCCGGAAACCGGGGAATGGGCGGGGAGGAGGACCTTTTTTACCTCCAGGTAGGGGGCGAAGCCGCAGGCGTGGGTCGGCCCGGCCCCACCGCAGGCGAAAAGGACGAAATCGCGGGGATCGTGACCTTTGAGCGCTACCTCGTTGAAGACCTGCTGGCCCATGGTGGCGTCGACGATCATCCGGATCCGCCGCGCGGCTTCGATCACGTCGATTCCCAAGGGCTGGGCGATCTTTTCTGCGATGACCTGGGCGCTCAGATCGGGATTCAGCAGCATGCGGCCCCCCAGATAATTTTCGGGGTTGAGATAGCCCAGGACCAGATCGGCGTCGGTCACCGTCGGTTCCCGGCCGCCCTGATCGTAACAGGCCGGACCGGGCATGGAGCCCGCGGACTGGGGTCCCACCTGCAGGGTCCGGCCCAGCAGTTCATTGATCCAGGCGATGGAGCCTTCCCCGGCCCCGATGGATTTGACCTCGATGGCCGGGATATTGGTCCGCCAGCGATCGATCACCGGGATGAAATCATAGGTCCGGAGACGGCCTTCGGTGATGACGCCGATATCGAAGGAGGTGCCGCCCATATCGGTAAAGATGATGTTGCGGGTCTCGTAGCGGCGACCCCAGGTGGCCGCCCCGTGGAGTCCGGCCACCGGGCCCGCGTTGTGGGTCAGGACGGCCCGGGTCCGGGAGGCCTTTTTCATGCCGCCGGTATTGTGGACCAGGACCAGCGGTCGGCGAAACCCTCCGTCCCGCAGCTCGTTGCCCAATTTGTTCAATTCATCGGCCATGACGCCGTGGATATAGGCGTTGACGATGGCCGTGGTAAAACGGGTGTATTCCCCGGATTTGGGGGAGACTTCCGAGGAGAGCGTCACCGGCATGGAGCCCAGGTATACTTCCGGATATTCCTCCTCGATGATTTCCTTGATCAGTCGTTCGTGGGCCGGATTGACAAAAGACCAGAGCAGACAAACCACAAAGCCCATGGCCCCCCGGTCGACCAGAATCTGCAGTTTTTCCAGAACTTCTTCGCGGGTCAGGGGACTCAGTACCTGGCCGAAGGAATCGATCCGTTCCCGGACGCCGACCACCATATCCGGCGTGATCAGAGGCAAAGGCTTTTGAATCCGGGCCAGGTCCTTATTTTCCTGGGAGGAAATTCCGTCGGCCCAGCTCCGGCCCCGGCCGAGGAAAATCGTGTCTTCAAAACCCGCGGTGGTAATGAGCCCCAGCTTGGGACCGGTCCGTTCGATCAGGGCGTTGGTCCCCAGGGTCGTGCAATAACGCACCCCCTCGGTCCGGCCGAGGAAGGCCTTCAGGTCCAGACCCTGCCGGCGGGCCAGTTCCCCGATCCCTTTCATGAAGCCTATGGACAGGTCGTAATGGGTGGTGGGCGTCTTGGCGACCTGGGTTTCCCCCTGATCCGACCGGCAATAAAAATCGGTGAAGGTCCCGCCGATGTCGATATTGATGCTGTATCCCATAAAGTCCTCCTTGTTTATTCGGCTGCCATTCGTACCTGACTGATCTCCCGGATCAGTTGCTGTAGACTTTCCAAACTGACGTCGCGGGTCACCGGACCGAAACTGGTGAAAAAGAAGCTGCGCCGGCCCTTAGCCTGATACCACTCCAGTCCCTGGCGAATGATCTCCCGCGCCTGGTCGATATGGTCCAGCGGCAGGCTGAGTCCGATGCCCCGGGCCTCCGCCCCCAGGTCCCAGATGGCCGAGAGGGGCGGCAGGCTTTTATCCTCGGAAGGCCCCAGAATGTAAATGTCCATTTTCAAGGCGGCGAAGGCGGCCACCTCCTCCGCCGCGTACCCTTGCAGATAGAGGGCGTTGAACAGGTTGTAATAACCGGTGATGTTTTTCAGCGTTTGATAAAGACGGCGCTGGGTCAAATCCGGTTTCACCGAGGCCAGGGGCCGGCCTTCCATGAACACCAGGACATCCGGCCGGGTTTGACAGAAGGCTTCGGCCACCCGGACGACCAGTTCCTTGACCTCCGGGAGGTGGTTCTGCGCCTCTTCCGGGCCGAAGAGCTGGCGGGCCAGGGTGACGGGTCCGGTCAGGGCGCCGATGCAGGCCCGCTGCCGGCGGCAGGTCTGGAAAACCCGGCCGGCCGCTTCCAGGGCGTTTTTCATCCGGCCGCTCGCTTCCGGGGTTTGGCACAGCTCCCCGGATAAAGCGGAGCAGACAGGGCGATCGTTCTCCCAGCGGAGGCGACAGCCGCAGGCTTCGGCCATGAGGCTGAAATCAAAGCCGGCCACCACGCCGTCGAAGTTGAACAGCTCCGCCGTCTTCAGCAGGCTGTTGGCCCAGAGGGTGGGGTCGGAGTAGACGGTTTCGGCGGAATGTCCCCCCACCCGGGCCGTCAAGCCCCGCAGGAGCGGCACGTAGGCCGGACGGGATAAGGGCTCCCCCTTTAAAAATTGGTTGAAGAGTTCCCGCCCTGTTTCCATTTCACCGGCTGTTTTCCCGTTTTAATGCATCGATATCCAGTTCGATCTCATGGGTGATGGGATGACCGGGGGGCAGGTATTCATTTTCGATCATCACGCCGCAGCCCGGGCAGTAAAACTCCAGCAGGCGGCAGAAATCCGGGTCCGGCCGGAAACTGTAGGCTTCCCCTTCGACCAGGGGGGGATGGACCTCTTCCAGGTTGCGCTCGGCGACCAGGCAGCCCTTTTTGTAATTTTCCCGGGCGCCGACCAGGTCCTGCCCGCAGCGCTGGCAGCACCACAGTTCCCGGTCGAGGTCGATTTCCAGATATTCCGTGATTCGAACCTTCATGGTTAGGAGACCTCCTCCAGCAAGGCGTTGTTGTACTGATCAAAGGATATTTTCCAACCGCCGGGGACCAGCAGCGTCGTCTGCTCGGACTCTATGACCGCCGGTCCGGCGAAACCCTGACCGGAGCCCAGCAGGGCCCGGTCATAGACCGGGATTTCCCGACCGGCTCCGCTTTCATCCAGGATCACGACCCGCGATCCCTTCCGGGCCTGTTCGACCGGGGCGGCAGCGGGCGCCTCCGGGGCCAGTTCCGGGTGCTCGACCGCCGCCTGGGCCACCAGGGCTACCGTGGCCAGGGAAAGCCCCTGGCCGCCGTTCCCGCTCAGGCCGAAGGCCTGGGCGGCCTGTTGCATCAGGCGCGCCGTCTGACTTTGGTCCTGATAAAAATTTTCCTCGGCCTCCAGCTTGATTTCCCGGCCGGTCGTTTCCTCCCGGAGGAACAGTTCCAACCGGACCTGGACCCGGTCCCAGGGGAACCCTTCCCCGCGCATATCCCGCTGGGCTTCCTTCTTCAGGGAGGCCACGAGCTCCGTCAGTCGGGCCCAATCCGTTCGGCTGTCCAGGGGCTGGTCCAGGCGCCGGGAATATAAATGCCCGACATCCATGCCCGAGGAGGAAAAGGCGGAAAAGACCGCGGAGAAAGGGGTGATGATGATTTTTTTCATCCCGGCGATTCGGGCTACGGAAACGCAGTGGGCCGGACCTGCTCCCCCGTACACGACCAGGAGGGGGGCTTCCGCCCCGGAAGGCCAGACCTCTTCCCGGAGCCGCCGAACTTCCAGCCCCATGGCGCGATCGATTTGATCCTTGATGGCCCAGGCGGCCTTTTCCGGGGTCAGCCCCAGGGGATCCGCCACTTTCTCCTGCAGCGCTTTTCGGGCTTTTTCCAATTGCAGTGGGAAGGTTCCGCCCAGAAAATATTGCGGGTCCAGGATCCCCAGAACCAGATCGGCATCGGTAACCGTGGGTTCCCCGCCCCCCAGGTCGAAACATACCGGGCCGGGCAGGGCCCCGGCCGATTGCGGGCCTACCTGCAGCCGGTCGCCCTGCACCGAGGCAATCGACCCGCCCCCGGCCCCGATGGCCCGGATGGCCAGCATGGGCAGGTTGACCGGAAAACCTTCGATCTCCGCCCGCAGGGTGTAGCTGGGCTGATCCCGCCGGACATATCCCAGGTCGAAAGAGGTCCCGCCCATATCGATTGAAATAAGGTCCCGGGCCCCATAGCGTTGTCCCACGAGGCGGGCCCCCAGCAATCCGGCCACCGGGCCGGAATTGTAGGTGTTGATGGCCCGGGTCTTGGCCACCCGGGCCACCGTGCCGTTGTTGTGCACGATAAACAGGTTCCGGTGATACAGGCGCTGCCGCAGTTCCTCGTTGGCCTTGTATAAGAGACGGACCAGCTTGGCATGGATATAGGCGTTCAGAACCGCGGTATTGATTCGTTCCCCCAGCCCGGAGCGGCCGGTGATATCCGCGGACAGGAAGACCGGAACGGCGCCCAGGTAATCACTGGAATATTCCTTTTTGATGGTCTGCCGGACGGCTTGTTCGTTCAGCGGATTGATTTCGGCATTGGCCAGGGCCACGACCAGGCAGCGGGCCCCCCGATCGATCAGGGTCTGGGCGGCGGCCATCACCTTTTTTTCATCCGGGCTCTGGAGGACCGTCCCCGCCGGAGAAATCCCTTCCTCCACCCCCAGGACCATGTCCGGTTCGACCAGGGGTTTCCGGCCCATTTCCGGGGCCGTAGGGGCCAGGGCTTCCTTGCCGGAAGTAACCAGCAGACCGACTTTGCTGCCGTCCCGCTGGATGATGGTATTGGTCCCGATGGTATTGGAAAAGCGGATGATATCCGTTTGGTAGAGAAGATCTTCCACCGCCACCCCGAAGCGTTCCGCCCCGGCGCCCAGGCAGTTCAGAAAGCACAGGGTCAGATCGTGCGGGGTGGTGGGCACCTTGACGGTTTTGATTTGCTGGTCCTGGACAAAAAATCCATCGGTAAAGGTGCCGCCGGTATCAATGTCGATTGTAAAACCCATGACCTTCCTCCTCTGACCGCCGTGCGGTTTAATAAATCAAGGCCTTGCTGTTTTTTAAGCCTTTGAAAATCCTCCGGAAGTCTGATTATTGGAAATTCCGTGCAGAATGAAGTCCACCAGTTCCTGGCAGATCTCTTCCAGGGAAAGGTTTCCCTCCGGGTGGTACCACCGCAACAGCCAGTTGACGGTGCCAAAGATATTGAAGGCCGTAACCGTCAAATTTTTGGAACGGATCAGGCCCAGATCTTTAATAACCTGCAATTCCTGCAGATAAATGTTGAGGACTTCTCTTTGTATCTGGCGGTTGATTTCGTTCCCCTCGGGGGAGAGGTGTTCCTCGTCCAGGGCGAAGATCTTGGCCTCGTTCATACGGGCTTCGGAAATACGGATATGGGTTTCCAGCAGGAGTTTGAACCGCTCCAGAGGCTCCAAATCCATTTGGGTCACTTGCCGCAGGCGCTCCAGAAGCTTGCGGGAGGATTCCTCCAGTACGGCCAGCAGGAGCCCCTCCTTGCTGCCGAAATAGTGATAGATATTGGAGATGCTCATACCCATGGCCTGGGCGATATCCCGGATGGAGGTTCCCTTAAACCCTTTGGCGGCAAAGAGATCGATCGCCGTTTTGATAAGTTTATCTTTATTTTCGATTGGTTGGCTCATGAGATCGGAATTGGGGTTTGTAAAATTTAAACATATCGAATGTTCGATATGCAACATATCAATCGTTCGATATGTATGTCAAGAAAAAAAATTGTCAAAGCTTGTTAAAGTACCAGGATTTTTAAAAGGGGGTTTGCATCGGGGCCGGTGAAGATAGCGCCCCCCCCTCGAGGAAAGCGCTTGAAACATGGAAATCCCCCCCAACCCCCCTTTTTCTAAGGGGGGAGCCCAAGTTGACACCGGAGGGGCATAGTCCCGCGTAACGCGGATCTATGCACATCGAGACCATCGTTTTTATAATAGAATATGGGAATTTTATCCACATTCGATGTTGAACGTTGGATGTTCGATGTTGGACGTTCATTCTTTTTGGAGAAAGCGTCTTTACCAGCCGCCCCCTCCTCCTCCGCCCCCACCCCCGCCGGACGATCCGCCGCCCCCGGAACCTGAAGACGATCCCGAGGAACTGGCTACGGCGGAAGCCAGGGAATCGCCGAAGGAAGAGGCCAGGTTGGAGGCGCTGAAACCACGGGGATTGGTACTGGAATACCAGCTCAGGGACCGGCCTTCCGCCCAGGCGGCCGCCAGTATCTCGGTAAACTGCTCGGCCCAGAGCTGCTCCACGCCCAGGGCCAGGGCGTAGGGCAAAAACTTTTCGAAGAGTTCGGGGGTCCGGTCCGGCGGGTTCAGGAAATTGAGCCGGTCTTTTTCGGTAGCCTCCAGAAAGATCCGGAAGCCCTCGATTTCGTCCAGACGCTTACGCCCCTGGGGGGTCACGGCTTTCAAAAGCTGGTAGAAGACCACAGTGACGAGCAGCGAAACGATATAGAGAAGGGCCAGGGGGAGCGAGGCGGCCTTAAAGGCCAGCAGATACAGGCCCACGACTTCCCCGGCCACGAAGGGCAGGGCAAAAAACGTTACGGAAAAGGCCCGGGTGATTTTTTTCAGTTTCCCGGATCCGCTGAAAACCTCCTGCCAGGCCTTGGCCGCCATGGCCACCACCAGGGCCACCCCGAGGCTCCAGACGGTCAGCCAGAAGGAAAGGAACAGGAAAAGCTCCGTAGAGCCCTGGTCCAGGGCATCCCGGATGCCGGAGACAAAGACCACCGCCAGGGTCAACAGGAGCCCGATGACGAAGTGCCAGCGATTATGCACGAAATAGTCCTTCTCGTACCCGTATTCGAGATTCCGTTTCAGGGCGGAAACCGCGCTTTGAATAACGGTGCGGTCGGGCTTGTCGAACCAGACTTCCTGCCGCTGGTTGAAAAGGGCGCTGTAAACCTTTTCTTCATCCTGGGAAACCGGCATTTTGGGCTGGTCGCCCCGTTGCCGGACGGCATATTTATCGTCCCGCTCCAGGATGTTCAGGCGGCCCTTGACCGCCAAGTCGATGACCGCGGCCGTGAAGGTCTTGTCATCGTAGCCCTGGTTCCAGATGTAGCGCAGGGCCGCGGGGCTCAGGTCTCCGGGCGGGCCGTAGCGGATGACGATAACACCCTTCTCCGGATCCCGCCCCACGCGGGACCAGACGAAAAGATAATAAACCAAAATAATCAGGATCCCGAGCAGGCCGAAGAGGAAACCCCGGTTGTCGCGCACCAGGGCCCATAATCCGCTTTGTCCGGAGGGCTCGGTCACGAAGCCCTTGGGCCAGGATACGGCCACGGTCAGGCCTTCATGTACGGCCAGCGGTTCGGTCGTGTAAAAACTCACCGTCCCCCGATACGGATCGATTTCTTTCTCGAAATCCCGGCCCCGGGCCCCCTTCGGGCCGGTATAGCCGGCAACGGCCATGATTTTCCCTCCGCTCCCCTCCGGCAGGTGCACCGTGGCCGAGGCCCGGTCGATGGGAAATTTCCAGTCGTTGCCGGTGACGTTCCAGTACAGCTCGTCAAAGTCCGGAAAAAAACCGAGCTGCCGATCGGTAGCGTAGACCAGGGTATAGGTATACTCGCCGGGATCCAGGATGACCTCTTTTTGGCCGATATAGACCCGTTTCCCGACGGAAATCCCCTGGAAATGGAAGGGCTCGGGCTTCCCTTCCCGCAGGACCTGGCGGACCTGAAAACCCGTCCGCCGGGTCAGGCCGTATTTCCCGCGGTAGCGGGTCGGGAAATCGCGGTAGATCCCGCGTTTGATCTGATTGTTTTCGGCCCGGACCTTAATGGTTTCCGTAACGGTCAGGGAGGCGTCGGGATTGATCGTGATATCGCTGTGAAAGGAAAGGATTCGTTCCTCGGCCCGGGCCGGGACGGCTGTCAGCAGGAGGAGACAACTCCAGCCGATCAGCAGGGTACCCAGCAGGTTGATCCTTTTTATCCGTTTAGTCATAATACCCCTTTAACCACATGATAAAAAAGGCGGTTGAGACAAAAGCATGGGTGAGGATGAAAACCACGATCCCGAGGGCCAGCCGGCTCGAGGATTCTTTTTCCATCACCGCCGTCAAGCCTTCCCCTTTTCCAGGCCAGAGCTGGACCGTCTCGGAGGCCCTCCGGGGATGGGGGACCAGGCCGCCGCGGGCTGATGAGTAGCTGCCGAAGGCGGTCACCTCCTCCCCGACCGGGACCACCCGCTCCGTCCATTGCCGGCCGTCGAACCGGAGGTCCTGCGGATTCAGGCCGGATCCGCGGAGGATATCGGTCCGGGCCTGGCCGTCGTCATCCACGGACCGCTCCAGGATCTGGCCCAGCGCTTTGCCCAAGGCCCTTTCCCCGATACCTTCAAAATTTGTATTTTGGAAATAATTTTTGATCCTTTCCCGGCCCCCCTCCCCGATCACGGCCTGGTCGAACTTTTCCAACTCCGGGAAGCCCAGGAGGCGCTGATCCCCCCCGGCCGTCCGGATGACCGAGGGCGTCAAGGCCCAGCCCCAGGCGTCGGACCCGGCTGTATGATTATCCTTCCCGGTGGCGGCCACATCGTATTCATAGGCTACGCAGGGCAGGCCCTGAAAAGGGGACGCCAGGGCCTCCTGCAGCGGATGGATGGTTCCGCCGACCGCTTCGAACCGGCCGTCTTTCCGCGGTGCCCCCTCCCGGTCCCGCCGGATCGCCGCCCCCAGTTTGCGGGACCGGAGTAGACCCAGGAGGCCCGTTAAAAGGGCGCCGGTCCCGATGGCGGTAAATAAACCGAAGAAAAAGGGTACCATCGGATCGGGGAGCAACAGGCGCAGGACGAAAACGTAAAAACCATAAATGATCAGAAAACCCAGCAGGGGATAGAGACAGCCGCTCCGGAAAATGGTGTTTTTCGAGGTCTTGGAACCGGAAGAGGCCCCGATAAAGGAAGTTTGATTTTTTCCCGGGCTGTTCATGAGGGCCTCTTTCAGTCTTTCGGTATCAGGGGCGAAAAGCCCTTTCGACCCGCAGGACCACCAGGCCGTAAGCCGGCACTTCAACGGGACCGGACCATTTCCGCAAAGGTTTCTCGCTGGTATCGCTGAGCCAAATCTCCGGGGACTCCGGTCCATTCCAGGAAATCTGCGTATTGACGGTTCGGCCGCCGGCCCCGAAAAGCCGGACCATCCAGGCCCGCCCGTCGTCACTGGGTTTTAAGGAGGCGACCAGGCCTTCTTCCGGGACCAGCCGCAGCAGCGGGGCGGCCGAAGGGGCGTCCCCGTGAGCGGGAACGGCCAGCAGCGGCTGGCTGCGGCCGAGGGCCAGCTTTGAGGCTGCGGCCGGGTCGAAGCCGAGGTGGGGGCGCAGGAGGTAGCGAAACGTCACGGGGCCTTCCTGAAAGGCCCGGTAATTGGTGCCCCAGTGATTGTTCATGACCCAGGAATAAAGCCGCTGGGTGGGCTCGATCTTTTTAAGCCAGACCCGGGGGTCGGTCTGGGAATTGAGCAGGGTGGCGGTGATCCCGCCGACCTGGACCAGCGGGGCGTCGAGGGTAACCCAGGTAACGCCGAAACCGTCGTTGGCCACATCCGCCCAGCGCCCGACGGTCAGCCAGTTTTTACAGGACCCGGGCAACTGGTCCAGCTCGGGCCGCATCACCGCCCAGGGGATATCCAGCCGGATTTGACCCCGGGGCACGTTGAAGGGAAAGGCGAAATGGACGCTTTCTTTTCCTTCCCGGGAATGATAGCTCCGGGCTTTCAGGCGTTCTTTATCCACCGTATTGATCAGCTCCAGGCTGTCCAGGCCGGCGGTGAGCCGCAATTCCCGCACGAGCTTCCGGCAGCCCGGCGCCCCGGATTCGATGACCAGGGAGGCCACGAGGGGGCCGGTTTCCTGGACGCGGATGGTGACCGGTCCGTTGCGTTTCAGATCGGCCGGATGGTCTCCCCGGAGATAGAGGTAGTCGTTCAGGGTGTGCCCGGAGGCCGTATCAACCAGATTCCCGTTTATCCCCGCGGCCTGGAAATCGATGACGCCACCGGTTTTCTCATCCAGGCGCAGCCGCAGCAGGGCATTTTCCAGGGAGGCCCCGGAGGCCCGCACCGTTCCTTCCACGAACGGGGCCCCGGCCGAAACCCGGTACCGCCGTCCGGCCAGTGGAGGCACCTCCCTGGCCAGGAAGACCAGTTCCCCGCTTTTCAGCCGTTGTGAAAGAACGGGCCGGCCCCGGTCATCGACCACCCGGTCCCCCGGCAGGGGAAAATTCGCGGGCACCGTCACCAGGTCGGTGCGCGGCCAGGAATGGGTGTTGAAGACGTCGATCCTCTGAATAGTTTCCGGCCCTTTAGATTGACCGGCTGTCCTCTTGAGGTAAGCCCGATCCCCCTTTGTCCCGCGCCGATCCAGGGCCAGATCCAGCAGGTCGCGAGACCGGCGGTCCGCCTCGAGGGCATAGGACCGCTTGATGGCCCATTGCTCCAAGGTCTTTTTCCCCCCGGGATCCGATATGCTGGTGTCGGCGCCCCAGGTGTGTTCGGAAAAGAGTTGAACAAAGCGCCAGGCCTCATCAAAAGCGGCTGCCGGATAGCCGCCGGGGTTGATCATGGCCCACAGGGCCTCCGCCTGGGCCAGGCGGTCCGAGGCGTTTCGATTCAGGGCCGTTTCCAGGGCCGTGGAGCCCGCCCCGTCTTCCCAGTAGGGCGTCCAGTCCCCCTGAAAACGAGGCAGGCTGCTGCCGTGGCGCTCTTCCTGAGCCCGGAAGGCGGTGCTGGTGGAGGCGATGACCAGGCGGGGTGAAAGATGGCGCGCGTTCCAATCCCTTACGAATTCGCAGATGGAAGGGTCGGGCGCGGCGTTGTCGCCGACGGCGCTCCAGCGGATATAGGTGATATCGTAAGGATAGCCCTGCTGTTCGAGGTGGGTCTGGTACTCTGCTATAAATTCAGGGGTCAGGTTGCGGATCAGATGGGACAGGGCGTAGCCCTTGGAAGGGACCCAAACCAGGACTTTCTCCCGGCCGGAGGGGGACAGCCAATAAAAAGGTTTGTTTTCCCACTGCACCAGCGCATCGCCGACGCGGTCGAAATAATTGGGGGCCGTGGAAAAATATTTGATCCCGGCCTGGGCCAGGGCGGTGACGATCCCCCAAGTGGCCCCCGGAATGTCGCTGAGCATGGCCGCATCGATCGGGACCCCGGTCCGGTCAGCCAACCGAGTGGCTTCCCGGAACAAGCGCAACAATTCTTTCGGGCGGTTTAGTCCGGTCAGCGAGTTGAGATACATCCCGTTCAAGGCTACGCGGCCTTTTTTCACTGCCTCCAGGAAGGCGGCCTGCTGCAGGGGGGGAAGCCGGCGCAGGAAAAGGTCCGCGGCCCAGAGGACCTCCACGTTCCAGACGAACCGGGCCCCCTCCGGGTAGTGAGCGGTTTTAGCCGCGTATTCCATCCCTTTCAGCAGATGGTTCACGTGTTTTTCGGCCACGGCGGTTTGAATCTCCGTGTAGCCCACGTCGGTATGGGAATGGGGCAGGATGAAAATCGTCAGCGGTCGGATCGGCATCAGGGTTACCAGCCGTTCGTCCAGCAGCTTTCCTTCGGCTGCAACCGTAACCCGGAGCTGTTTTTCCTGCTGAACGGCCGGAACGGGCACCTCGACGGCCTCGGATACTTTACGCAGGAGAAAGTCGACGGGCGGTTCCCCTTCCACCTGCAAGGTGGCCAGGGTCGGTTCGCCAACATGCCGTATCTTGAATTGAATCTTCTGGATCCGGCGGCCATTCTCCTCCTGCAACACATGCAGGGGAGTGACCTCCTGGATCTGGTTGCGGGTCCCTACGGATCGAGCTTCCATAGCTGCGGGCCCATACAAGCCGATCCAATCGTAGATAAACCAGCTTCCCTTCTGAGTGGTGATCCGTATCTCGTTGTCGCCTTCCCGTAGTAACTGAACGGGGAAATCGATCTTCAGGTCGAAGGGCCGGCCTTTTTCGGGCTGACCAGAGAGTGAGGCATCGCCGGTGCCCGCGGGCAGCTCCCGGTCGAAGGGCCGGCCGTTGATCAGCACCTGCAAGGGAGGCGGATTATGCCGGTGCGTGTCCAGGAGTTTTACCAGGAGCCGGCAGAGGCCGGACGCCGGTAATTGGTTCACTCCGAAAAGAACGGTGAAGGTATGAGGACGCGCCCCGGCCCACAGGTCGCCGGGACCGGGATGGACGTATGGCCAGTCCGTTCGGCTGTCCGACTGGCCCACTACGAACAAGCCGTCTTCCCGGAATTGATTGGACCGGTCCGGGGCCAGGGCGAATTCCCGGCAGTCGCGGTCAAAGCGGCCGATGGCCCAGAACAGACGATCGGGGACCGGTTCGAACCATTCGCAGCCGGTGGGAGACAGCAGAGAGAGGCTGAAAAGCAGAAGGAGAAAACGAGCGCCTCGGTTTTTAATACGAGAAAAAAATGCAGAATGCAAAATGCAAAGTGCAAAATGCAAAATTAAAAACGCTTCAAATCCCCCTAAATCCCCCTTTCTTAAAGGGGGACTCATTCTCCCCCCTTTGCCAAAGGGGGGCTGGGGGGGATTTTTTATTAATAGTTCAACAGGGTCCAATATAGCCCTTTTACCACCTCGGCCATCTGGTCGAAATTAAGGGTATCGATCGTATCGCTTTCCTGGTGGTAATGGCGATTCCGGAAAAAAGAGGTGTCGGTCACCATAACGGCCGGAAACCCATGGGCCCAGAAAGACGAATGATCGGACAGGTTGATGCCCCCGAAAAATTCGGGCGCCGTCAGGGACCTGATCTGGATACGGGAAAACTTGTTGATGCCCCGTCTGATCCGGGATACCTCGCGACGGGAGGCGAAATTCCCCACCACGGCGAGGAAATTCCCGGTGCGGGGATAAAAGAGTTCCATCCCCGGCAGTGGAAAGCGCTGGAGGTATCCTTTGCCGAAGTAGCCGAGCATCTCCAGGGAGAGCATCGCCTCCACCCGGGCGCCCCGTTCCTTGAGGTCCCCGGCGCAGACCATGCTCCCCATGTTTTTGGAACCGAAGAAGGGGGGTTCCTCGTTCACGAAGGCCACAAGAAGCAGGGTCTTCCGGCTCGAGCGCCCCTGCAGAAGCCGGGCCAGCTCCAGCAGCACGGCCACTCCGGAGGCGTTGTCGTCCGCCCCGGGGGTTCCCGGGACCGTATCGTAATGGGCCCCGACCACGATCAGGCCCTTTTCCCGGCCGGGCTTTTCGATCAGCAGATTGCCGACCGTTTTCCCGTAGCAGGCGAAAGACTGGCGCCGAACCGGATACCCGGCGCCCGCCCACTGGGCCTCGATATATTCGGCCGTCCGGTCCAGGGAGTTTTCTTTCCACAAATACCGGTCGCCGATGGTGACGGACAGGAAATGGACGTGCCGATAGAGGTTACCAACCACTTCCTTTTTTTCAAATCCGTCTGGGGTCATTCGAATTTGTTTCGAATTTCGAATTTCGTGTTTCGAATTTTAGATTATCCACCACCCGGCGGACATCGGCCAGGCATCACCGGCCCCGAGGATTTTTGTGGGCGCAGTCGCAGCCCCCGGCTTTCTTGGCGGCGGCAATTTTTTCCAGGATCAGGGACCGGCCGTTGCGAAGAAAATCCTGCTTAATGGCTTCACGGGTATACCCGAAGCAGTAACAAACCAATTCTTCCAGCCGAAAAGAAAGCGTTTCCTGGGTTGCCAGGGCTGGAAAGGCAGGGGGGAGGGCTACCGTTCCCGTAACCGCGGCAAAATAGCCGGCACTGGAAAGAGCCTGAACGACCCGGTCGATACCGATCAACTCAGGATCATAAACCACTTGGACCTCTTTTCCTGGGTAAAAGGCCTCTACCCCGATGATCCCCGGCAGCCCTGCCAGGGCGCCTCGCACTTTCGGCACTCAACTCATTCAGGTCATGCCTGCGACGGTCAGACGGATCGTGATGTTTTTATTTT
>JACRCK010000029.1 GCA_016219065.1 Deltaproteobacteria bacterium | reverse complement strand
GGCGGCCGGAGCCCTAATGGACCGGCTTTGGTCGAAACCCACCGTATCGAGACGATTTTGTCGCAGACCCATCTTCCTCCGGATGTCCAATTTGCCGATCTTTCCGCGGGGCTGAAAAGGCGTACGCTTTTTGCCCGGGCCCTGGCCCGGGAACCGGATATTCTGCTGCTGGATGAGCCCACCAACCATCTGGACATCGAGACCATCTTGTGGCTGGAGGCCTTTATCCTGCGTTATGTCAAAACCCTGCTCTTTGTAACCCATGACCGGGCTTTTCTGAAGAAAATAGCCACCCGGGTGCTGGAGTTGGACCGGGGACGCCTGTTCTCCTATGACTGCGATTATGAAACCTATCTGCAGCGCAGACAGGCGGTTTTGGAAGCCGAAGAGCTTGAAAACGGCCGCCTCGACAAAAAGCTTTCCCAGGAGGAAGCCTGGATCAGGCAGGGCATCAAGGCCCGTCGCACCCGCAATGAAGGACGGGTCCAAGCCTTGCTCCGGATGCGCGAGGCCCGCCAGGCCCGCCGTGGAAAATTAGGAAATGTCAAACTGCGCCTTCAGGACGCGGAAAAGACCGGAAAACTGGTTATCGAAGCGAAAAACGTGAGCTTGGCCTTTGGAGAAACTCCCCTGGTCCGGGATTTCTCCACCTTGATCATGCGCGGGGACAAGGTGGGGATTATCGGGCCCAATGGGGTGGGCAAGACCACTTTGCTGAACATCCTTTTAAAAAACCTCGTGCCCCAGACCGGGACCGTCCGCCACGGCACCCATCTTCAGACCGCCTATTTTGATCAGCTCCAGATACCCCTGGATGAGCAAAAAACGGTCAGGGAGAACATCGCCCAAGGGAACGACTTCATCCTGTTCAACGGGCAGCAACGCCACGTAGTCGGCTATCTTCAAGATTTTCTCTTTTCCCCGGAAAAATGCCGTTCACCGGTTCAGGTCCTTTCCGGCGGAGAAAAAAACAGGCTGCTGCTGGCCAAGCTTTTTGCCCAGCCGGCCAATGTGCTGGTGCTGGACGAGCCGACCAACGATCTGGATGCCGAGACCCTGGAACTCCTGGAAGAGCTGCTCTTCGATTTTAAGGGGACCCTGCTGTTGGTGAGCCACGACCGGGATTTTTTAAACCAGGTGGTTACCAGCACCATCGTGTTCGAAGGAAACGGGCGGGTTGGCGAATATGCCGGCGGATACGACGACTGGCTGGCGCAAAGGGCGGAACCCCAAGAGACCTCCCGGTCCGATAAAAATGACCGCCGAAAATCAGGTCCCAAGCCCAAACCGCCGAAGGTTTTGAAACTGGGCTTCCAGGAAAAACGGGAGTTGGCCGAACTGCCCCAACGCATCAACGCCCTGGAAGCGGAACAACAAAAACTCTATAAGGCCAGCGCCGATCCCTTCCTGTACAAAAAGGGGAAAGAGGAAGTTTTACGGATCAAGACCCAACTGGCCCAGGTGGAACAGGATATCGAACAGGCCTACCGGCGCTGGGAAGAACTGGACGAAAAGGCTCAGGCTGTGTCAGGGGTGGGGAGATAGCCTATAAACGTTTAAAAGATTGAACGTCCAACATTCAACGTCCAACATCCAACATCGAATTTGGATGTTGAATGTTGAACGTTCGTCTTTTTAATACACCAATACGTTCTTCGCCCCCAGGAAGGCATCGACCAGGGTGGCGCCGGCCACGATCTTGGCGGCCGGGATCAGATCCTCGGGGGCGATCTGCCGGGCCTTGATGCAGGGTTCGCAGACATAAATGACCCCGCCGCCCTCCAGATAGAGATCCAGCAATTCCTGGAGCGGCGGGAAACCGGCCGCATGAACGTGGCGGGTGTAATTTTTCATCCCCAGATAAACGCCGGTCATTTGCAGAATGATGATCGGTTCCGCGTCCATGGCCAGGGCCGTGTTCCCCAGCACGAAGGGGATCGTGGCCTTTTCCGGACTTTCCTCCGCCGCCGTCACGATAAAAACCAGTTTTTTGTTCTCTGCGCTCATGGGGTGTCTCCTTTAATCTGATTACTAAGCCAACGGGATCGTTTTATGTTAAACGTTCCCGGATAGAATGTAAAAACTTAATTTTCAGGAAATTGAAGGGATATATTTTTATGGAGCGCGGGGGATGATTATGCTATCATTTTGATAGCAATCGAAAGGGGATACTGGAGGAGTAAAAAATGGCTCAATTATTAATTCGGAATCTGGATCCTGAAATCATCGAGTACCTTAAAGACCGGGCACGACGAAACAATCGTTCACTGCAAGGAGAAGCCAAGGCTTTGTTGGAAGAGGCGTTCCCCATTTCAACCCGGGAAGCTCTGGAGATCTCTAATAAATGGCGTTCTCGCTTGAACGGCAAGATCCGCGGAGATAGCGCCGGAATGATCCGGGAAGACCGGCGGCGGTAATGCGGCTGGTCGTTGACGCCAGCGTGGCGGTGAAGTGGTTTCTTCCGGAAATCCATAGCCGGGCGGCCGAACGTTTACTGAGTGAGGCCTTCGAATTAATGGCTCCGGACTTGATTTGGTCCGAACTGGGTAACGTCCTTTGGAAACGCTGGCGGCGCCATGAGCTTACGGAGGCCGCCGCCTCGGAAATATTACGCGATTTCAAGAGGTATCCTCTGGGTATCTTTCGTTCCGGGCGCATCTTGGACGATGTCTGGCGGCTGGCCAGCACTTTAAACCGAAGTTTTTATGACTGCGTTTATTTGGCTTTGGCCGAGACACAACAATGTCCCTTGGTTACGGCCGATTTAAAATTTTTCACTGTTCTGAAAAACAGTCGGCTCGGGAACCCGGTGATCTGGGTTGAAGAGATTAAGGAATAGTGCTGGAAATGGGAATCGGCATCATCACCTGTCAGGTCCTGGAAAAAGAAATCAAAGCGCTGGTGCGGGACAACCCGGAGGTCGCCCGTTTGGAGGTCATGGAATGGGGACTGCACGTCCAGCCGGACCGGCTGCTGGCGGCGGTTAGCGGGCAAATCCGAGCAATGGAAAACGAGGTTCAGGCGGTGGTGCTGGGTTACGGCCGCTGCCAGGCTCTGGATCGACTGCCCGGTGATTTCAAGGTCTCCGTCTTTCGTCCGGAGGCCGAAGACTGTATCGGGGTCCTGCTGGGCCAGGAGCGCTACGAACAAGAGATCCGGAAGGAGGCCGGTACCTGGTTTTTCAGCCGGGGCTGGACGGAAATGGGGATGGACTTCATCTTCCATGAACTGCAGCTCAACCGGCTGGCCGAGAAGGGGTTGGACCCGCTGAGGATCGCCCACCGGATGTTGAAGGACTTTACCCGGGGGCTCTACATCGAGACCGGCCTGGAGGATGACCGGAGGCTTTGGCCCCGGGCCGGGGAGATTTCCCGGGAGTTCAATTTAAGACTGGAACGGACGAAGGGAAGTCTCGATCTTTTGATAGAAACGATCGGCAAGGCTACCAGGGAGTTAACCCGATAAAAGCAAGGTCGATCGGATGAACCAGACACCCGAACCGGGAATTAATTCATGCTGAGTACGCTAATTTGTTATAATCAGGGGTAAAAGAACGAGTTCGGATTATTTTAACCTATAAAGCGGGGAGGACGGCTTCATGTGGCAGTTAAAACAGCTTGAAAAATTAAGAGAAATTGAGCCCGATATCGTTGATGGAGCCATTCAAATGTTGTTGGAGAAAGAAACCGTCCTCAAGGAAAAACTGATCATCGGGGCCTATGTGGATGGGGATATCAATTTCGGTAAAACCGCCGAATTATTGAACTTGCATCCGGTTCAATTGCGGGATCTGTTTCTATCGCGGGGGATTCCGATTAAAATCGGCGTTCCTTCCGAAGCGGAAATCAGAGCGGAAGGTTCTTCAGCTAGCAAAATATGGGATGAAGCTTAATGATATTATTGGATGATACGGTTTTATCCAATTTTGCCCTGGCTGATGAAATGCCATAAAGACGGGGATGCATTATTCGACCACTTGAAAACAAATCCCCTGAAACGATGGGATCTGGACGAATTCGTAGACTGTTATAATCCAGCCAATCGCTATCAGCGGCAATCCTCCTGGTCCGAAAAAAAGCCTGAAGGTCGCTGGCGGGCCTATGACTATGAGGAGTTGATCAACCGGGACAAGGCCAGCCTGGACATTTTCTGGCTTAGGGACGACAGCCTGGAAAATTCGGATCATCTTCCGGATCCGAATATCCTAGCCCTGGAAATTGTAGAGGATTTAGAGGCGGCCCTGGCACAGTTTAAAGAGATAACCGATGATTTGGGGGCGGTCTGATCTCTTTACCCGGCTTCCCTTATAAAAGTTAACATGATAAGGAACCATCTGTTTCAATGGCCGAATTGAATCGTGAAATAAGCACCTCTGAAAAAGGAATCGTCGAACTGATCCGGATGTTGACGGAAAAGAAGCTTTTGATCCCGCCTTTTCAGCGGGAATTCGTCTGGGAGCCGGAAGATGTTTTGACGCTCTGGGACAGCCTCTATCGGTTTTACCCGATCGGCAGCCTGTTGTCCTGGGAGTCGCCTGCCTATCTGCGCATCCATCGCCGGGCGGGCGGACAGATTCTGCCCGGGGCGGAAGCTGCCGCCGGCAAGCCCAAGAAATGGCTCTATCTCCTGGACGGACAGCAGCGGGCCACGGCCCTGCTGGTTTCGATCCTGGGCGAGAACGCCAGGGTCAAACAACAATATCATTTCATTTACACGTTGTACTTTGATGCCACCGCGGCCGGTTTCTTCTTTGAAAACACCCTGAATAAACGCCGGCGGGAGGTCAAGCCGACATTTTTGATTCGCCTGCAGGATGTCTTTGACAAAGGATCGGCTATGGAGGCGGACCTTTCAGCCGATCCAGGGTTTACCCCGACGATTTCGAATAATCTGCGTCAACTGATGCGGGTCTTTACCGACTATAAAATCCCGCTGATTCAACTCCGGGGTTTTGATATCCCGGCCGTGCGG
Source organism: Deltaproteobacteria bacterium (assembly GCA_016219065.1). GTDB lineage: Bacteria > Desulfobacterota > RBG-13-43-22 > RBG-13-43-22 > RBG-13-43-22 > JACRCK01. The sequence goes on along the minus strand of JACRCK010000029.1, from coordinate 11,235 downwards.
GAGATATTCGAGCGGATCAATCAGCAGGGAAAAGATTTAAAATCACTCGATATCATGATCGCCAGGACTTTTCAGAACTATGAATACCTAGTGGAGGATGATCTGGCCTAAAACCGGATCCGGTTGTTCTCCAGAAGGGAGGGGTATTCTCCTGTGCCTGATCCGGATCGGGCAACCCTGGGGCGGGTGGGGGATGACCCCCACCCCTACGACTAAATCCGGCGTTCGGGCATTGACTTTTGAAAGCAGCCGTATTTACCATTTTAATTATTCCCCAAGGAGGAAACCATGGAGCTGTTCACCGCCATCAAAGAAAGACGAAGTTGTCGAAGCTTTTTGAGCGACCCGGTCCCCGAGGATGTCCTCGAAAAAATCATCGAGGCCGGGACCTGGGCACCGTCACCCATGAACGCCCAGCCCTGGGAATTCATCGTGGTCACCGGCACGGAAGGCAAAGCAAAGATTTACGCCGAAGGGGAACGCTGCCGCCAATGGGCTTTGGCTACCAGCGGCTGGAAGTGGCTGGACAAATACCGGGTCGAATTTTTAAAGACCGCCCCGGCTTTGGTCGTGGTGGTCGGCGATCCTAAGAAAACGGGGGTGGACCAATTCCTGGAGGACGGCTCGGCGGGTTACCAGTATGCCTGTGCCGCCGCGGTCCAAAATATGATGCTGGCCGCCCAGGCCCTGGGGATCGGCAGCTTGTGGTATACCCTATTTGACAGAAACAACCTGAAGCGGATTATGGGTCTGGCCCCGGAAAAAAAACCTTTGTCCATCATCTGCCTGGGGCAGCCGGCCGGGGAAGTCTCTCCGGTGGGGCGTAAACCGGTTCAGGACCGGATCACCTTTATCCGATAGAAGCGGAATGAAATTTTGGTATTAAATTCCAGGACAGAAAGTCAGGGTGAACTTGGTGGTGTAGTGGCAATTGAACCCGGCCAGTGTATCATCATAGGCGAATCCATAGGTATTCGGGCACATCTGATGCACCATGGTTACATATTTGGTCTGGGGAACGGGGCCGGCGTTGCATTCTAGGGAGAGAATCGGCGGATCGGGACAGCAGTACATGATAGCCTCATCGGATTGTTCATTCAGGTTAAATCCACCGTAAGGACTTTGAGGGGTATTCAGTTTCTTGCAGGGTGAAAAACAAGCCGTTGGTTGCCCGTTCAGGAGGATGCGCAGGTCCACGGAGTTGTAGGCCGGGTGCGTATCCAATCTTCCCTGGCTTAGATTATCATCGCTCGGGCAATTCGTCAGGGTCAGGCTGCTGCAATTGATATCCTGGCAGGAGAGGGCCGGATCGCCGGAACGGTTGATCTTGAAGGGCAGGCTGTAGCCGTCCACGGCGGACCCGTTATAAAAGGTCTGGGGTTTTTTATGCTCGCACAGGGGGTTGTTGGCCGGATCGGAGTAGGCGCAGCCCCAGGTCACTTCCAGCTTCGAATCGGCGGGGGCATGGCAACCGGTGACCGGGCAGGGAGCATAATCGTCCGGGCCCCCTGTACCCGTGACACTCTGACCCCAGAGGCAATTTTCCCCCTGGGCATCACAGCCCCATTTCGGCCAGAAGCGGGTGGATATTCTTCCCTTGGGGTCCACGGGGTAATCGAAAGACTGGCCCGCTTCAATTTTCTTAACGAGCGGAGTGTCGGTCAACTTATGGTTTTTGTCCTGCTGCACCCAGATGGGAAAAGAGCAGGCGTTCGTTACGGTCAGAGGCGGATTGGCGTCCCAGTTTTTAAAAGTCAACGGCAGATAGGTCAGGTCTGCCGCCCCGACGGACAAGGTCGCCGAAAGCAGGACCGGCATGATCGAGGATAAGATGAGCAGCAATTTAAAACCGGGGAAACCTTTGCGCATTGCGTTCAACCTCCGAGTAGCGGTGATCGTGAGGGGACTTTACCTTGAAACCGGCCGAATGGCAACAGGATAGGGGAAGGAGGGTGGATTGAATGGTAAAAAAAACGTTAACCAAGCCGGAAACGATCAAGGTCCCCCGGTCCAGATCCAGGAAAAAGGAAACAGCCGGGAAAGTCGAGTGTCTCTGTCTGGAATGCGGAATATCGAATTATCTGGAGCTGGAAGGCCAGGCGCTGGATGCCCTGGTGCCCGAAGAGGCTAAAATACTGGTTAATATCTTTTGCTCCGAGTGTGGCGGCCCCCTGCTGGTCCGGGGAAAGGCCGGAGCGGAGCCGTTTTATGACGTCCGCTGAAGCGGCGGATCAGAAAAAGTTCTCCCGGTACAACTGCCACAATTCCGCCTCTTCATCCTCGTGCAGCAGGCGCAGGGGCCGGACGCCCTCCGCGCAGAGGTAATCAGGAGATACCCCGTACAGGCGGCAGATGAGCGGCCGAACGGGATAAATGGTACATCCCTCCGGCACCACATAGGGGCAGGTGGTGCCCCGGGCCTTGCCGGTCCGCCGTCTCCCGGCCCTCAGGAACTGCTGAATGCGGGCCGCCTCGACTTTCGTTTGGGAGGGAATTCCAAAATTGCGGCAGCAGGCTGTGCAGCCGCCGGGGCATGAAAATTCAGGAAGGGTGTCATAAAGGTCTTCGATTTTCACGTTAGGACACGCTGCAGGCGGCCGTGGCCGCCCCGGCCTTGATTACCGGCCTTGGAGATTGAAGAGGCGGTGGAAAGGGCCTGCCGGGACTGCGGAACCAGTGGGCTCATTCCGAGGCCAGCAGGCCGAATAAATCATCCCAGGTTACGATGCGGTCAACGCCGTCTTCCGGAATTTCCTCGCCGGGAGTCACCGAACTCGGGAAGGGCGGGGCCTGGCTTTCCCGCACATAGGTCATCCAAACGGCCCGGAGTCCCGCTTCCAGGGCCCCCCGGATGTCCGGTTCCAAATCATCCCCGATAAAAAGGATCTGGGCTTGCGGGACGTCCAAGGCTTCGATCAACCGCCGAAAGACGTAGGGATGGGGTTTGCGGTAGCCGAGGTCACCGGAAATCAAAACGACGTCGAAATAGGGGGTCAGCCCCAGGTGTTCCATGAGGCCCCGGGCGGCCGGAGCGTGGGTAAAATTGGAGAGCAGACCGAGGGGATAGCGCTCCCCTAGTTCCCGGAGCATTTCGACGGTCCCGGGAATGAGGTGACAAAAATCGTAAAAGGCTGAAAAATAGGCCTCCACCGCCGCGGCGATACGGGGATCCTCCGGGGGGAGGTCATAACCCAGTTCGGTCAGGGCCGCACTGATCCAGAACCGATTGTGGGTTTCCCTTCCCTCCCGCCGGGCCTCCTTGATGAAATGAATGGCCGCCTGGCGATAGGCTGTTTTAAAGGTTTCCTCTTCCAGGGGGAAGCCGGCCTGCCTCAGGTTAGCGATAATGCGGGCCATGGCCAGCTCAACACCCCCCGGATCCGCACTGATCAGGGTGTTGAAGAGGTCAAAACCGATGGCCTTGACGGGTTTCATTTACTGTTCAATCTTCTTCAGTTGAATGGTCAGGGATTCCTTGACTCCCGGCGGGACGTCCACAAAGCGGACATAGTCCCGATAGCCCCCCTTTTTGGCTTCCACCTTATGCCGTCCGGCTAAAACCCCTTCCTCATAGGTATTGTCTTCCCGGGGTTCCAGTTTGTGCCCGTCGATAAACACGGCCGCTTCCGGAGGCTCCACCTCGATAACGATCCAACCCGAACCGGGAGAACCCTTGGTCCCGCGATAAGGATCTTGGGCCGGGGGATAATAACCGGGAGGATAACGATAGGGATAATACTGGACCGGCGTTAAGATCGTACCAGGGGAAGAGGAACCGAGGATAAGGTCGGTGGTATCCGCTCCGGCGGGAGCGGGAAGGGATAACAAAAAAAGAATCGCCAGGATGCCGAGGAAACTCAGGCCGAACTTTGGCGTCTTGAAAATCATGAAAAACCTCCTGGGGTTAAGTTTGGCGGGGACCCGGAAACGGCCAAGCGCCCAATCCGGATCCCCTTGAGAGGAAATTTGATTAAGCCGTTACTTCCATAAGCTTACCGCAGCAGGGGGGGATGCAGTCTCCCCTGGTTAATTCCACATACTTGTTGCAGGTCTGGCAGAAGCAGCGGCCGTCCTGGTCCATGGTGACTTCAGGATATTGCTCGCCTTCCTGCAGACCTTCAATGGCAAACCGGGCCAGCTTGTTTTTAGTGGGGATGAACTCCCCCACCGGCACCATTTTCTTGTTGAAACGCACGCAATCCACCAGGAGTCGCCACAAGGCTTCGATCTGTTTGGTTTCGTCATCGGTTTCCGGGGTAAATTCAACCAGATTTTTCTCGATGTGGATCTGCATTTTGCCGCCTCCCTTTACTAGTTAATGATAAAGAATATAAGTGAGTTGCACCTAAAGGTCAAGCATGGCTTTTAGCCGAATTCCATCATCATCCCCGGGGGTCGCTGTCGCACAGGGTGGAGGAGACTGGGTTTATCCCGGTTTGGGGCTGGCGGCTTTAGAAGCAGGTTTGTCTTCAATCCGGACCTCCACCCGTCGGGGTTCGATGTCTTCGATTTCCAGGCCGGGAGGGTAGGCCAGGGCGCGGGTGGTAATGGCCAGCGGGTGCCGGCCTTTCCGGATATCCCAGAGATTCAACTCCAGTTTGATGTCCTCCTGCCTCAGGAAGGCGAAGGCCCGGCGGTGACCGGACAGGGAAACCCGAACCCGTTTGGGATCGATCCCGGCCACGGTCAAATGACCGGGAAGAGCGCTGAAACCGACCGGGATCTCAAAATTCCGGTGAACGGTTTGCGAGCCGTAGCCGACGGCGATCCACAAACCCGCCGCCACCACGAAGGACAGGGCTTTTTCGCGATTATTTTTCTGAAAAAATCCGGCCCCGGGACGGGCCTTCCCCAGTGGAGCGATTTCAGCGTAAAAGGACTCGAGGAGTTCCGCCAATTCGGGGAGGGTGGAGACGACCTGCAGGTCTCCGTGCCGGGCCCTCGAGATGGTGCCCCGCTCCTCGGAGACCACCAGGCACAGGGCGTCGCTTCGTTCGGCCAATCCCAGGGCGGCGCCGTGGCGGGTCCCGCTGCGGGGGAGTTTCTCGAAATTCGTGGACAGGGGGAGATGGGCCCCGAGCTTCTCGAGGCGATCTCCGTCAATCACCACCGCGCCATCATGCCCGGGAGAATGGGGATCAAAGATGCTTTTCAGCAGGACTTCGCTGAGCAACCCCTGTATCTCCTCCCCGCCTTCCAGATGTCGGGCCAGGGGGTCTTTCCCCCGAATGACCACCAGTGCCCCTATTTTAGCCCGGGCCAGATCGCTCAGCGAGCGGATCAGAATTTCCACCTCCCGGCGGGACAAGCGGGCGGTCTTCCGTTTATACAGCGGCAAGCCCCGTTCCAGCCACAGGGAGGCCACCCGTTCAAAAAAGTAACGCAGGTCTTCCTGAAAGATGACGATCAGGGCCACCAGGAAAACGGCGAAAAAGCCCTGCAGCAGGGCCACGGTCAACAGCAGGTTCAACTTGCGGGCCGCCAGGTAGACGAGGCCCACAATGATGATCCCGGTGAAGATCAAGCCGGAACGCCGGGTCCGCTTGACCGCCACCAGGAAGATATAAACGGCCAGGGTGACGATGGTGATATCCAGCAGGCCGGAAAGCCCGATTTCGGTAATCAGCGAAAACCAGTGTTGGAAGCGATCCGAGGCTGCCATTTCCTGCTCCCCACCGGACGCCGCCCTGAGAAAAGCAGGGCCAGACGTCGGGTTTTTCCCTGTTGTCAGTTATTAAGCCGCCAGGCTAAAGGCGAGCACCCGCGAAGCCTGAAAAAGCTTCAGGGGTAAGGCCCCAGGTTAAGACCGACCCGGTCTGCCAGACCGAGTCGGTCTGCGCCCGGGTGAGCTTGGTAAGCTGTTTTCGTACTAGTACTAAAGGCAGGCCATTGTATCATTAACCCTCCTCGGCGGGAAAAATAAAAAATACGAAAAAAGGGCTTGACAGCGTAACCCAATTGGGCTATTTTTTTCAAAAATACTTAATATGTTGAATATCAACTTACAAACATTCAATACATTAATGGAGGTCAACAGTGGACACATCATCCAAATTGTCCGAAATCGTCGGCGCTGAAAATTTTACCGCTGACCCTGTCCGGTTGCGGGCCTATGAGACCGACTTCAGTTACACTCCCGCCGGGGCGGCTAATTTTGCCGTAAAACCGGGCAGTTCCGAAGAGGTTGCCGCCGTGATCCGGTACTGCCAGGAAAACGGCATCCCGGTGGTTCCTTGCAGCTCCAAGGTCCATTTTTTCGGCGCCACCATCCCGAAAGAAGGAGGGGTCATCCTGGATATGTCCCGGATGAACCGGATCCTGGAGATCGACCCCGACAACCGCCGGGTCCGGATCGAAGCCGGAGTGACCTGGGGTCAGTTGACCAGGGAACTGGGCGCCCAGGGCTATCGGTTGTTGATGCCCCTGACTCCCCCGGCCGAACGGTCCGTACTAACCGATTTCCTGGAACGGGAAGAACCCACCAACCAGGTCTATGATTACGGGGAACCCCTGCAGGCCATGGAAGTGGTCTGGCCTACCGGTGAAATTTTCAGGATGGGGTCGGCCAGCGTGGAAGGGTATCCCGATTCTCCGTCCAAGGGCGGCAATCCCTCCGGTCCGGGCTTCGATTTCTATCGGTTTTTTCAGTGCGCTCAGGGGACCATGGGCGTGGTCACCTGGACCAACCTGAAAATGGAATCGATTCCAAGAATAGACAAGGTCCTCTTTGCGCCGGTCGACGATCTGGAACTGGCCATCCAGTTTCTGCACCGTATTCTGCCGCGCCGGATCGGCCAGGAAGTCCTGCTGCTGAATAATGTGGATCTGGCCGCGATGCTGGCCGAGGAATGGCCGGGAGATTTCGAACGTTTGGAGGAAGCCCTGCCGCCCTGGACCCTGATCCTGGTGATCAGCGGCCTCAAGCGGCGTCCGGAGGAAAAGATCGCCTATGAAGAAAATTTTCTGGCGGAAGTCCTCCGAAACGAATTTCCGAGTATGCGGCTGGGGGAAAGCCTCCCCGGGTTCCCCGGCCTGCACCATAAGGTCCTGTCACTGTTGCGCAACCCCTGGCCGACCGATCGGCCCCACTGGAAGAACCGGCTCCAGGGGGCCTGCCAGAGCCTCTTTTTTCACACCCGGCCCCTGCAGGCCCCGGATTTTATCGACCGAGTCCTGGAAATCGCCGATGGTTACGGATATCCCGCCCAGGAACTGGGGATCTATCTCCAGCCCATCGAACACAACCGGGCCTGCCGGCTGGAGTTCAATTTTTTCTATGATCCCCGGGATCCGTCCGAGGTGGAAGTGATCCGGGCGCTTTTCAAGGAGGCCGCCGCAACGCTGCTTGGGGAAGGGGCTGTTTTTACCAGGCCTTACGGCGATCTGGCCCCTATCGTCTATGAACGGGCCGCCGGCTACGCCCAACAGCTCAAACGACTGAAAAAGGTCTTTGATCCCAATAACATTATGAATCCATCCCAATTGTGTTTCTAAGGAGGGTGACCATGAGCCACGAAGAACCCATCCGTTATTACCGACCGAAAGCGGACTTTAAATTCGACATCAGCGATATACAGAATTTTGTCTATGACATGAGCCGTTGCATCAAGTGTAAGGGCTGCACCTGGGTGGACCACACCTATATGCCGGGGGCCCGGTTCATGACCCGTTGCCCCAGTGCGACTAAATATGAATTTGACGCCTACGGGGCCTACGGCAAGATGCGCATCGGCCACGCCATGGCCGAAGGATTGCTGCCCTGGAACGATCGGGCCCTGGAAGTGATGTATGCCTGCACCCTCTGCGGGGCCTGCGATGTGGGCTGCAAACGGAATCTGGATCTGGAAATCGAACTCAGCCTGGAAGCGCTGCGGGCCAAGGCCGTTCAGGACGGGGTAGGCCCCATGCCGGCCCACAAGAAAATCGCCGAGAACATCGCTAAAAACCACAACATTTATGGCGCCCCACCGGCTCAGCGGACCGCCTGGATTTCTCCGGAGATTACCCCGGCTGAAAAAGCCGACGTGCTCTACTTTGTCGGCTGCACGGCCTCCTACGTCAATCCGGAAATTGCCCGGTCTACGGCGAAAATTCTTCAGACAGCCGGCACCCAATACATGCTCCTGCCGGACGAATGGTGTTGCGGCAACACCCTGTTTTCCGTGGGGCTGCTGGACCAGGCCCGGGAGTTGGCCCGGCGCAACGTGGAGGAAGTCCGCCGGGCCGGGGCCAAGACCCTGCTTTTGAGCTGCGCCGAGGGCTACCGCATGTGGAAAGTGGACGTGCCCAAACTCCTGAACATTTCCACCGCCGAGCTCGGTTTCCAGGTGGTGCACCTGGTGGAGTACGTGGACGAGCAGGTAAAAAACGGCGCGCTGCAAATGAAGAAACCCTTGCCGACCCGTCTGACCTACCATGACGCCTGCAGCCTCAGCCGGTTGAGCGAGCCCTGGACGCCCTATGAGGGGCAGCGGGGCTGGATGGGCTGTGTGGAACCCCGGCTGAAGAGGCGGCGCGGTTCCAATGGTATTTACGCCCAACCCCGGGATATCCTGAAGGCCATCCCCGGCGTGGAGCTGGTGGAGATGCCGCGCACCCGGGAGAACGCCTTCTGCTGCGGCGCCGGAAGGGGCACCCGGGAGGCTTTTCCGGAATTTGCGGAATGGGCGGCCGGCCAACGGCTGGAAGAGGTCCGGGAGATCGGCGCCGAAACGCTGGTCACGGCCTGCCCCTGGTGTAAAAATAATTTTGACCAGGCCGTCAAGGCCGGCGGCGAGACGGTGCAGGTCCGGGATATCTCGGAAGTGATCTGCGCCGCCCTGGAAGCCTAACCAAAAAAATTTGAAATTTTTTTGGTTGGAAAAAACCACTGAACAAGAACCCAAGAGAACGTATTTTTTATCTTTAGATTCTTACAGCCATTGTTAGAAACAAATTCTCAGAACAATGGATGTAAGAATCTAAAGGAAGGAGAGCAACCATGGCTATTTCCAAAGAAAACTATAAGGTTTTTGAAGCCATCGTGGGCCCGGCGTATGTCTCCGACGACCCGGTGATCTGCGAGGGCTATCGCAGCGGACCCGGGGGCTACGAGAACGGGCTGGGGTACGAACGGGTCATGACCCGGATTCCGGGCTGCGTGATCATGCCCCGGACCACGGAAGAGGTCTCGCGGATCGTCAAGGTCTGCTATCGCAACGACATTCCTTACGTCCCTTACAGCACGGGGTTTTATGGGCCCCGTTCTCATCCCCACGTAGAGGACGCCCTGCTGATCGATTTGAAACGCATGAACGATTTTATCCTGGACGAAAAACACTTCTATGTGGAAGTGGGACCGGGCATGATCTATTCCCCCATTCAGGAAGAAGCCATGAAACACGGAGCCTATGTGGTCATCGGGGGCGGCGGGGCCCAGGCCTCGGCCATCGCCAACCTGATCGGCGACGGCTGGTCCCCCTTGAGCCACCGGATCGGATTGCCGCACCGGCGCATTTTGGGGACGGAGATGGTCATGCCCGATGGGGAAATCCTGCGGCTCGGCTCTCTGGCCACCAGCGACGATCCCTTCTGGGGCGAAAGCCCGGGACCGGATCTGCGGGGACTGCTCCGGGGCTATACCGGGCTGCGCGGCTGTCTGGGCATCGTGACCCGCATGGCCATCAAAACCCTGCCTTTCCAGCCCGAACGCCTGGAGCCGACCGGCATCTCCCCCAACACGGCCCTGGCCCTGCCGGAAAAACGGATCAAATGGATCAATTTTACCGTGCCCTCCAAGGAGGCTCAGGTCCAGGCCATGCGGGAAATCGGCCATGCCGAAATCGCCGGGGCCGTGACCAAGGTGCCCCTTTTCTGGCGGGCCATCGCCAAGGCCGAGTCCAAAGAAGATTTCTGGGACCTCTGGAATAAGGAAAACGAGGAGACGGTAGCCAATTTTTTCATCGTCCGGGTGCTGCTCATCGGCTTCACCTCGGAAGAACAGATGGAATACGACGAGCGGGTCCTGATGGACATCATGACTCCCTTGGGCGGGATCGCCCGGCGGACCAAGCCCTCCGACGAATCCTGGATCAAGAACGCCGATTCGGCCGGCATGTGGCTCATGTGCGGCGGCTACGTCTCGGTGGATTACGTCATCGAAACCCTGACCCAGTCCCCGGTCCACGGCCCTTCCTACGCCGAGTTGAAAAAGAAGTATACCCCCCCGCTCATGCCCGACTACGGCGATCCCGGCTGGTTCCAGAGCTTCGAGCTGGGGCACCAGGGCTATTCGGAATTCCTGGTCTACTGGGATCAGGACGACGATACCAACGCGGTGGATCAGTTCTATGTGGACACTTCCAAGATGAACATCAAGAACCGCTACTATACGTCGCTGCTGGGTCCCCATCAGCCCCTGTATCTTACCGGACCGAAATACGGGCCCAATTACCACGAATTCATGCTGAAGATCAAAAACGAGTTTGATCCCAAATGGAAATCCCATCCGCCGGTGCCCCTGGCGCACGATGTTTTCGTGTCCCGGGCCCCCTGGATGCAGGAAATGAAGGACTGGGAATCACCGGACGATCTGCCGAAATAATCGGTGGCTAAAAGGAACCATCTGTATTCTCTCAGCCCTCCGCCAAGGCGAGGGCGCCTCAGGAGGGGATGAAACCCCCCTCTATCCCCCCGGCCGCATCCCGCCCGGCCCGTCCGTAAGCGGGATGCGGTTCCTCTCCGATCTTTGGAAGCGAAGGAGGTGAGGCCCCGGTTCTCTTTTAGGTGATGAGAGCTGTGTTTGATCTCTTTGACGAACTCGTTTCAACCAAAACCACAGGCCCTATTATTTTTTATTAAAAGGAGGAGCGTATGAAGTGGATGGCAGTTATTCCTATTTTGGTAAGTTTGCTTTTGGCCGGATCCGGTCCGGCGGTCCAAAACGTCCTGGCGGCCGACCCCGTGGCCACATTGAAAGTCAGCAACTGGTTTCCGGTGGGATGCCAGCAAGACGTCAATTTGCAAGAGTGGGGCAAGGATCTGGAAAAGCGGTCCGGGGGCAGGGTAAAGGTAAATTACTACAGTGCCGGGACCCTTGTCCCGGCCGCACAGTCGTACGATGCTACAGTGAAGGGCATAGTGGACGTGAGCAACTGTGTCTTGGGCTATACGATGGGAAGATTCCCGTTTTCTCAGGTACTTGACCTGCCGATGGGTTGGCCCGTTGGTCCCGGCCCTACCAAGATAGCCAACGAG
>JACRCK010000258.1 GCA_016219065.1 Deltaproteobacteria bacterium | reverse complement strand
TGTCACCTACGGCACCAACAACGAATTCGGGTTCGATTACCTGCGGGACAATATGGAGTTCTCCCTGGACGATTACGTCCAGAAGCCCTTCAATTATGCCATCGTCGACGAAGTGGACAGCATCCTCATCGACGAGGCCCGGACCCCGCTGATCATCTCCGGACCGGCGGAGGCCTCGACCCGGCTCTACACCGACATCGACCAGATCATCCCCCGGCTGCGCAAAGAGCAGGATTACACCATCGACGAAAAATCCCGCACCGCGGTCCTGACCGAAGGCGGCGTCTCCCACGCGGAAAAGCTGCTGAAGGTGGAAAACCTCTACGATCCGCGCTACATGCTGCTGGTGCACCACATCAACCAGGCCCTCAAGGCCCACGCCCTGTTCAAGCGGGACGTGGACTATATCGTCAAGGACGGCGAAGTGATCATCGTCGATGAATTCACCGGCCGGCTGATGCCCGGGCGCCGTTACAGCGACGGCCTGCACCAGGCCCTGGAGGCCAAGGAGAAGGTCCGGGTGGAAAATGAAAACCAGACCCTGGCCACCATCACCTTCCAGAATTTTTTCCGGATGTACAAGAAGCTGGCCGGCATGACCGGCACGGCCGATACCGAGGCCCCGGAATTTAAAAAGATCTACAACCTGGAGGTCCTGGTCATCCCCACCCATAAAAAAATGATCCGCCAGGATTTCCCGGACGCTATCTACCGCAACGAGGCGGAGAAATTCAAAGCCGTGGTGGAGGAAATCAAGGCGCTCTATGCCAAAGGGCAGCCCGTTCTGGTAGGCACCATCTCCATCGAGAAATCGGAACGCCTTTCCAAGACCATCTCCCGGGAGGGGATCAAACACACGGTCCTGAACGCCAAAACCACGCCCTGGAAGCGGAAATCGTGGCCCAGGCCGGACAGAAGGGGGCGGTCACCATTTCCACCAACATGGCCGGCCGGGGGACCGATATCGTTCTGGGGGAAGGGGTGACGGAACTGGGGGGCCTGCATATTCTCGGCACCGAACGCCATGAATCCCGGCGGATCGACAACCAGCTCCGCGGCCGGTCAGGCCGCCAGGGGGATCCGGGCAGTTCCCGGTTTTATCTCTCCCTGGAGGACGACCTGCTGCGCATCTTCGGCTCCGACCGGATTGCCGGCCTGATGGACAAAATGGGCATGACCGACGGAGAGCCCATCGAGCACAATCTGATCAGCAAGGCCATCGAAAACGCCCAACGCAAGGTGGAAGGCCACAATTTTGAAATCCGGAAACATTTACTGGATTACGACAACGTCATGAACCAGCAGCGGGAGGTCATTTACCAGCAGCGCCGCAAGGTGCTGGAAGGCCGGGATCTGCGGGAGATGATCCGGGAGATGGTCGACGAGGTGCTGGATCCCCTGCTGGATCCCTTCCTGGATGAAAAAACTCCGCCGGAGGAATGGGATTTGGCGGGTTTAAAGGAACGGCTCATCCTGCAGTTCAACCTGAAAGTCGAAATCGACGCCGGCCAGCAATCCCGGGCCGACGAGGTGCGGGAGGGCATCCGGGAAACCATCTGGCAGGCCTATACCCGGAAAGTGGCGGACATCGGGCCGGAGATCATGGGTTCCCTGGAGCAGATGGTCATGCTCCAGACCATCGACACCGCCTGGAAGGACCACCTGCTGAGCATGGACCACCTCCGGGAGGGAATCGGACTGCGGGGCTACGGCCAGCGGGATCCGCTGCGGGAATACCAGCGGGAAGGCTATGAAACCTTTCTGGACATGATTGCGCGGGTCAAGGAACAGACCATCGCCAGCCTGTTCCGTTTGCAGCTGGCCCGGGAGGAAGACGTGGAAGCCCTGACCGCCGCCCAGCAGCAGCCCCTGTTCTTCAGCCACGGGGGCGAAGAAGGTCCGACCCCGCAAAAACGGGAGAAGAAAAAGGTCGGACGAAACGATCCCTGCCCCTGCGGCAGCGGTAAAAAGTATAAAAAGTGCTGCGGCCAGACGGCAACCTAAGTCTTTTTTTTAGCCGCAGAAAGACGCAGACCCCGTTAGTTCATATTCGAAATTCGAAACGTTTTATTTTGATCATTTGGGTTTTGGTCATTCGTGCTTGTTTCGGATTTCGTGCTGCGAATTTCGGATTTTAAAATCCTCCGAGGGCACCCTATTATGAAAAATCAATCTTTTACTGTAAAAGGTTTCCTGAGTGCCGTCACGAAGGCGCACATCAAAAAAGGCTCGGACCGGGAAGACCTGGGGCTGATCGTTTCCGAATCGCCCGCCACGGCAGCCGGCGTCTTCACCCGCAACCAGGTCAAGGCCGCTTCGGTCTTGATCGACCAGGAACGGATCCGGGCCGGAGCCGGCCGGGCCATCCTGGTCAACAGCGGGAACGCCAACGCCTGCACTGGAGAGCGGGGTCTCAAGGACACCCGGGCCCTGACCCGTCAGGTTTCGTCCCTGCTCGATTTTCCCGAAAACCAGGTTTTTATGGCCTCGACCGGAGTCATCGGACTGCCGCTGCCGCTGCGCCGGATGCAGCAGGCCCTCCCGGCTCTGAAAGCGTCTCTGTCCCCTGCAGGGCTCCCGGCCCTGGCCCGGGCGATCATGACCACCGACACCTTTCCCAAGATCCTCTCCCGGGAGGTGCCCCTGGGAAAGCAAACCGGCCGAATAGTCGGTTTGGCTAAAGGCGCGGGAATGATCCAGCCCGATATGGCCACCATGCTCTGTTTCGTCCTCACCGACGTGGCGCTATCGGCCGAGGTCTTGAACCGGATCCTTCCGGATGCGGTAAACCAGTCCTTCAACCGCATTACCGTGGACGGGGACACCAGCACCAATGACCTGGTCCTGGTCCTGGCCAACGGCCGGGCCGGCAACCTGCCGCCGGCCGATCCCAAGAGCCCTGCGGCCCGGTCTTTTTCCAAGGCCTTGAATCAGGTCCTGCTCGGGTTGGCCAAGATGATCATCCAGGACGGCGAGGGGGCGACCAAGCAGGTTGAATTGATTGTCAAGGGGGCGCGGACTGCGGAAGAAGCCCGGATCATGGGTTTCACGGTGGCCAACTCCCCTCTGGTGAAAACGGCCCTCTTCGGGGAAGACGCCAACTGGGGGCGGATCCTGGCCGCCCTGGGACGTTCGGGCGTCGCTTTCGATCCCGCCCGGGTGGACCTGTTCTTTGACCGCGTTCAGGTGGTCGGCCGGGGGTTAAGCCTGGGACCCGAAGCGGAAAGCCGGGCCTCCAGGGTCTTGAAAAAAGCTTCCTTCACCATTACAGTGGACCTGCTCCAGGGAAAAGCCAGGGCTACCGTTTTTACGTGTGACCTGTCCCTGGATTACGTGAAGATCAACGCCCATTACAGGACCTGAGGGATTTCACCGGCGGAGGCGCAGAGAACACAGAAGAATTTTTTTTCATAAAATCGGGAGATGCCGATTTTATGAAATCCCGCTGCCAGCGGAACCGCTTCCGGTGGGTTAAGATTCGCGAAGCGACAATTATATTCCTTTTTCATATCAGCCTTATCCTAATCACTATGACTCAGAAAAAGCTGGAAAAGATCATCAAGGCCGCCCGGGGAGAAATTCCCGCTGACCTCGTTCTGAAAGGTGGGAGGGTGGTCAACGTCTTCTCCTGTGAAATCCTGGAAGTCGACGTGGCGGTTGCCGAAGGGACCATCGTCGGCCTGGGCCGCTTCGAGGGCCGGAAAACCCTGGACTGCCGTGAGCGCTTCATCGCCCCCGGTTTTATCGACGGTCATCTGCACATTGAAAGCACTCTCCTCACACCGTCGCGTCTGGCCCCGGTCCTGCTGCCCCTGGGAACCACCACCATCGTGGCGGATCCCCATGAAAT
>JACRCK010000257.1 GCA_016219065.1 Deltaproteobacteria bacterium | reverse complement strand
CCGGTCGGTGGCGGCCCGGGGGACCCTGGCCGAGGACGAGCAAAACAACATCGCCGTCTTCAAGGCCGTCTCCCCCTCGGTGGTGCACATCACCACCCTGACCCTGGCCCGGGACTTTTTATCCCTGGACGTCATGCAGATTCCGCGGGGCACCGGTTCCGGCTTCATCTGGGACGACCGGGGGCACGTGGTGACTAATTTCCACGTCATTCAGGGGGCCCAATCGGCCCGGGTCACCCTGGCCGACCAGACCAACTGGAAGGCCGCCCTGGTGGGCGCCTTCCCGGACCGGGACCTGGCCGTGCTGCGCATCGACGCCCCGAAGGAAAAGCTCAAACCCATCGCGGTAGGGGTCAGCAGCGCATTGCAGGTCGGGCAGAAAGTCTACGCCATCGGCAACCCCTTCGGATTGGACCAGACCTTGACCAGCGGCATCATCAGCGCCTTGAACCGCGAGATCGAATCGGTGACGAACCGGCCGATCCGGGGGGTGATTCAGACCGACGCCGCCATCAACCCCGGCAATTCGGGCGGACCGCTCCTGGACTCCGCCGGCCGGCTGATCGGTGTCAACACGGCCATCTTCAGCCCCTCGGGCGCCTATGCCGGCATCGGCTTCGCCCTGCCCGTGGACGAGGTGAACCGCGTCGTGCCCCGCCTGATCCGGGACGGGAAATTCATCCGCCCGGCCCTCGGCATCCAGGCGGCGAACAAAGCCTTCCAGGAATCGCTCGGCTTGACCAAGGGGGTGGCGGTGATCGGGGTGCTGCCGGACAGCCCGGCCCAACAGGCGGGGCTGCGCCCCTTCCGCCGTTCCCCGGACGGCAGCCTGGTGACCGGCGACATCATTATGGCCCTGAACGGCAAACCCATCACGACCTTCGAGGAACTGCTGACCGCCCTGGAACAGTACCAGGCTGGCGACACGGTGAAGCTCTCCGTCAAACGCGGTGATAAACAGGTGGAGCTGCCGGTCCGCCTGGGTTTGCCGGGCTGAAATCCGGCCGTTCGGCCGATCGACCTAATAAACCCTGAGATTTTGTAATTCCAGCCCCTGGCCGTTCCAAGCCGCCCGAGGGCGGTAGGGGATAAACGGCCCTGAGCCCGTCGAAGGGCTCGCCGAAGTCCCCTCCCCTACATCCTTATTCGATGTTGGACGTTGGACGTTCGATGTTGGATGTTCATCTTTTTTATTGGCTTCCGGTCCAGTCCCCGCTACCATATTATCCAGTAATATCTTCCAAGAAAAGAGAAAATTCTGAGGTGTAAACACCGTGATCCCCCTCTCCCCCTGGCTGCGCGCCGCCCGGCTCCAGTTACACACCATCGGTTTTACCCCTTTATTGCTGGGAAATATCATTGCCTGGTATGAACAGGGCCGCTTCGGGTGGCTGCTTTTTTTCCTCTCCGCCGTAATCGGCCTGTTGCTTCACCTGGCCACCGCTTTCGTCAACGACCTGGCCGATGTGCAGACGGATACCGACAACGATGCCCGCAGCCTTTTTTCTGGAGGTTCCGGAGTCATTGTCGAAGGTCTGCTGACGCGCGCCGACCTGATCCGGGCTGCGGGCGGGGCGGTTTTTTTATCCCTGTTCCTCACCTTGGTTCTGGTCTTTCTGCTCGGGGTGCACTGGGGCATCTTCCTGTTTTTACTTTGGGGCCTGGCCAGCGGCCTCGGTTACAGTCTTCCGCCCCTCAAGCTGTCCTATCGCGGGGGCGGCGAATTCCTGGTCCTGTTAAATTACGGCCCGGCCCTGGTTCTGACCGGCTATTTCGTCCAGGCCGGAACGCTGTCCACGTCCCTGCCCTGGGTTTTAAGCCTGCCGATCGGCCTGGCCGTTTTCGCCTTGATTACCGTTACCCAGTTTCCCGACCGGAAAGCGGACCGGAAGGCCGGAAAACGGTCCCTGGTCATCCTGCTGGGAGAACGCCGCACGCTTGGTCTGGTCGCCGCGGCGGTCGTATTGGGCCTTTTGGGGGTTCTGGTCCCTCTCCTGACCGGTGCCGTCCCCCTGTGGGCCGGCATCCCCTCCCTGCTCGGCCTCCCGCTGGCCTATCCCCTATTGAAAATTATCCGGCGTTGGGAGGAGGCGCCGGACGTCTATATCAAGCTCAGCCAGCAAACCCTGCTGTTGACGCTCTGGTTGGGTTTCGCACCCGCCGTGGGCCTGGTTCTTGAAAAATGGTGGGGGTGATGGCGGTTGCTGGTTACTTGTTGCTGGTTGCTGGTTATTAAGAATTTGCAATTAATTATTAATTATTGTTTTTTTATTGTTTTTTCTTCAAGGTGGCCTGACCCATGAGAACTTTCCGGATCATAGCCGGGTTGATCCTCGATCTACTCCTGTTCGGCTTTATCGTTCCCGGGGCAACCCTCCTGGCGGGTAAAAAACTGGATGTCGCCTTTTTCGCTTCCCGCCATCTCGATCACCCGCTTTTT
>JACRCK010000255.1 GCA_016219065.1 Deltaproteobacteria bacterium | reverse complement strand
CTATCTCGATCGTTTAAATGAGGCCCACCTGGTTACCCGTCTCCAACGTAGAATGGAGGCCTTGGGATATAAAGTGGACTTGGTTAAGTTACCCGAAGCCGCCTAAAAAGCGATGTTATATTTTATTTTCGTATTAAACTGACCGAAGCTTGAGCCGGAGGGGTGCTCCTTATTTCTGAACCCATTTCCCGTCCTCCTTCTGAATCCACCAGCCCGCAGCGGAGGACTGCTGCCATTTATCGGCGAAGATGCGCTGTACTTTCTGGATCTGGTCCGGAGGGATGTTCATGGACTTGGCCACTTCCTGGTAAAGGGCCTGGCGGTCCCGGTTTTCGGCCTCCGCCAGTTGTCTTACTTCCGTCTTTTCGGCGGCGGAGAGGCTCCCCACCTCCCGGGTCTCCACGAACCCCTTAAATCCCTCACCGAGGGCCCCTTTCTGGAAATAAGGCTTCAAGCGGGGAAAGCGGTCGGCCAGTTGTTTTTTCAGGTTCTGGACGGCCGGGCTGTCCGGCTGTTTCTGGGCCCAGGCCAGATTTCCGTTCAGCCAGTACCCGTACAGGCCTTCCTTCCAGGAACTTTGAGGACCGGCCGGGGTGAGGGGGGCATCCGGATTTTTCCGAATGTCATCCACGATGTCTCCGGCCTTTTCCTTGACCTCCTTGGCTGGAAAATAGACGTTGACCGTCACGCAGGAAAGAAAAACGGTGAACATTCCGAAGAGCAGCATAAAACGAAATTTATTGGCCATCATGGTTCCCTCCCGGATCTTTTTTTGACCCGATGCGCCGCAGGCGCTCCAGCATATCGGAAAACGATATTTCATTCTCCGGATTTTGGTTGATCACATCGATCCCGTACCATCCGGGGCTTTTAACCAGGTATTCGGTTCCCCCTTCGAAAATCGTTCCCCGCAGGGTAAAGGTATCATCCAACAGCCGACAGCTCAAGCCGATTTCCTGGTAAGCATAATCCTGAAACCAGCGGTTGATCCCCTTTTGCAACCCGCCCGGTTCCCCGGAACCGGTTCCCAACAGACTGACGTTCTCCACGGCCTGGACGTTAATTCTCTTGGCCGCCCCTTCCACCTCCCGGGTTTTCAGCGTCAATTGAAAACGTTCCGGTATAAAACCTTTCAGGACCAGGTCGTCCACCCGCCCCTGGATATAGCCGCTGATATGGCCGAAGGAAAACAGGCCCGTCACTTTTTCCAGATTGATAAAATCAAAAGCGACGGCGGCCTGCAGGCGTCGATCCGGACTGAAGGGCTCGACAACGACCAGGTCACGGGCCTCCACCCAACCATCAAAAACGGCGGCCCCCAGGCGGCCCGGCGCTTCCCCCCTGCGGGTATCGAGGCGGATCCGTCCCAGATCCCCCTGCACCGACCCTGCCACCGGGGTGGTCGGCAAAAGAACGGCCAGATCCAAGCCCTTAAGTTCCAGCCCGGCCTCCAGCAGAGGAAGCTTTCCGCTCCAGGATAAAACGGGGTTTCCCAGGAAAAGATTCCCGCCTCCGCAGGGCAAGGTGATGGTGCCCGGAATTTCAACCCGGTTTTTTCGGGCCTGCACCGGGATATCCAGACCCCGGGTCCGGATCCAGGGGGTATGGACCTCCTCCACCTCCAGTCTGCCGGCGACGACCTCGTCCGGCTCCGGGAGCACCGGATCGCCGTAAGTCCAGCGCAGGGGTAAATCCACCTGCTTCAACCGCAGGCTCCAGGAAGAATCGGCCCCGCCGGCCTTTAAATCCGCCCCCTGCACTCTCCCCCGGAGCCGGCCGCCCCGCTGGTTCCCCACCAGGGTAAAGGCCGTGGCCACCGTCCCCTGGAGATCCGCCTCCGGAACCCAGGATTCCCTCCCTGACTGATCGCGCCAAAAACGGTACCCCGTAGCCAGCGGCACCTGTCCGGCGGTTACCCGGGTTTCATATTTCAGGTCGCCGGCGGCCCAGTCCAGTCGGCCGGCAACCTCCCAG
This sequence comes from Deltaproteobacteria bacterium, assembly GCA_016219065.1. Taxonomy (GTDB): domain Bacteria; phylum Desulfobacterota; class RBG-13-43-22; order RBG-13-43-22; family RBG-13-43-22; genus JACRCK01. The sequence goes on along the minus strand of JACRCK010000255.1, from coordinate 11,345 downwards.
GGCCCCGAGGGAACGAAGGCCACCCGGGCCTGCCCCTCCAGCACTCGGCTTTTTTCAGCGACGTTGAATTGTCCTTTCCAGTCAATCTCCAGCGGGTAGTCGTTAAATCGTATCCGCCCCGGGTTTCCGAAAAGGTCCCCCCGATCTATAATCTGGGTCCCCTCCCCGGACCAAGCCCCCCTGGGGGGATCCCAGGATATCCGGGCCCGGAACCGGCCGCCCAGGTCCTCCATCCCCCAACGCGGCCCGGCCCATTGCTGCGTCAGGCCCTGGGCTTCCAGGTCCAGCCGAAATTCCCAGGGGGTCCGGGAGGCTTCCTGCTGCCAGGCGACCCGGCCCTGAACCGGAATTTTCAGCTTATCTACAGAGATACCAGCCAGCGGGAAAAAGTTAATTATTTTTTCCAGGGGGAATCCGGACAGGTCGGCCGTTCCGTTCGGAACCGCGCCCCTCCGGCGATCGAATTCCAGGCCGCCGGTCAACCCTCCCCACTCCCGGCTGGACAGCCGGATATCCTGGATGGTTAGACGCTGCCCCCCCCCGAGGATGCTGGCGGAAAAATCCGCCTGGGGCCGGGTCAGCCGCAGGGGGCAGGCCTGTCCCTGCCGGACGAATTCGGCGGCCCGGACCTCCACTCCGGTAAAAACCAGTTCCGGATAGGTCCCCTGTACCGGGATCACGCCTCCCAGATCCCGCCAACGAAAGGGGGGGAGTTCTCCCCGGACCTCGGCAACCCGAATCTTCCCGCTCAAGCGAGGGCGGGACATGACCCCCTCGACGCGCAGCTCTCCGGAAACCAGGCCGTTTATTTGTTCATTCCCTTTTTCCAGGGCCACCCGGGAGGCGGTCAAAGCTAGGATCAGCGACGGGATTATTTCCTCTTTTCGTTCTCCCGTCCCCCAACGGGCCGTCCCCCGGAGGCGCAGCTCTCCCTGCCCCCGGACCTGGAAGCCCTGGAAAATCCCCTGGAAACCGGACAGTGTTCCATCCAGATTACTGATTTCAATTAGTTTTCCCCGGCCCCGCCATGAACATCCTCCCGCCGGCCCGGCAAGTCGGAACTGGGGGGTACGGACCTCCGCCCGGGAAAGATCGACCCGGGCCTTCCAGGAGAGCGGGTTTTCGGCGGGGATCATTTCCATTTCCCCACGGATCCCCTCAGCCGACACCGAAAGTTCCCGGGACAGCACTTTCGCCGGTCCGGATTTGACCGCCAGCCTGACCCCGGTTTCGGGCAGGATCGACCCGGACAGGTCCACCCCGGAGGGGAAGTGAAAAACGTTTCCGGCCGTTTCGATCTCCCCGCTGAACCGCTGAACTTTCAGAACGTGCACGGCGGGAATCTTTTTGAAAAAGGTCCGCCAGTCGGTGCGGGTTACCCCGCCCTTAAACCGGATTTTACCGCGGGGCAGCGAGGCTTCGAGACGTTCGATATGCATACGGGGCCAAAAAGGGGGCTGATCGCCAAACTCCCACCCGAATTGGACAGCCAGGCGATCGATGGACAGCCGAACCTGGAGAGCGGGGTCCTGGCGGGTAAGTTCGATTTGCTTACAGGTCAGGCGAAGAGGCCGGAAGGACCAATCCGCTTCCTGAATCCGGATCTCCAGCCCGGTTTTTTTTTGAAAGTACCGGATCACCGGGTCGACCAGCCAGGAGGCGCTGCAGGCCGGAAGGGTCAATCCCAGGAGCAGGAGTCCCAGGGCGGTGATTTTTTTGATGGGCGAAAAGAGGGCTTTCATCCGCTCGCGGATGGGGGTACTCAAGACCGGATTAATTGAATTCCTTCGTTATTTCGCTCGATTTTGTCTCCCACCGGGGTGGAGCAGGCGGCACAGAGGTACTCGTACTTATCCCCTTCCGGGAGGACCAGCAGCAGCCGTTTCCTGACCGGCATGGCCTGCCGGCACTTCGGGCAATAGAGGGCGCTGGCCTCAAATTGATCATACTGGGCCGCAGGCCGGGGTCTGGAGACCGGTCGGTTTACATAGGGATTTTTACGATTAAAATCCATGGGCGCCCTTTAAATGCCATTTGCTTTAAACTTTAAACGACGACGGAACCGTTGTCAAGCTAAGCGATCCAAAACCACTCCGCCCGGCCGCAACGGAAGCTCCCGGGTTTCCAGTTGAAAAAAAACAATAAATTGAATATAATGCCAATGATGACAGGTATTGGAATATCCCGGCAAACGAAAGACCGACCGACACCATTTAAGCCACGGGAGGAACGATTTTATGAAGATTAAACGAATTGCCCACATCGGAATTGCCGTCAAGGATGCCGATGCCTCTAAAAACTTTTACCAGGACATGCTGGAACTGCCGGTCGACCGCGAGGAACGCCTGGGCGAACTGAAAATTGCCTTCGTTCCGATCGGGCAGACCAATGTGGAACTGGTGCAATCCACCGACCCCGAGGGGGTCATGGCCAAGTTTATTGCCAAAAGGGGGGAAGGGATCCACCATCTGGCCCTGGAAGTGGAGGACATCGATCAGGCGTTGGCAGAGCTGAAGGCCAAGGGCGTCCCACTGGTCGACCAGCAGGCCCGGCCTGGAGCCCATGAGGCGCGGATCGCCTTTCTGCACCCCAAAGGGACCAACGGGGTGCTGATCGAACTGGTGCAGTATACCCATTAAACCAGCAGGATTTATTGCTGAAAATTTCGTAAGGAGTGATGGAGTGATGGAGTGATGGAGTGATGGTTTGGTCCTGGACCAATACTCCAACACTCCAATACTCCAGTACTCCTCCAATGCAAATCGTATTTTAGTAATGCTGGAGGACCCAACCATGTGGGATTATACGGAAAAAGTTAAAGAATACTTTGAAAACCCTAAAAATATCGGGGAGGTGGAAAACCCGGACGGCGTGGGGGAGGTCGGCTCCCTGGCCTGCGGCGACGCCCTGCGTCTCACCTTCAAGCTGGACGAAAACCAGCGCATCCAAGAAGCCAAGTTTCAGACTTTCGGCTGCGCCAGCGCTATCGCCTCCTCTTCGGCCCTGACGGAACTGATCAAAGGCAAGACCCTGGAAGAGGCCGAAAAATTGACCAATAAGGACATCGCCGCCTTTCTGGGGGGGCTGCCCAAGGAAAAAATGCATTGTTCGGTCCTGGGAGAACAGGCCTTGTCGGCCGCCATTGCCAACTACCGGGGCCAGACGATCCCGAAGCAGCAGGAGGGAGAGATCGTCTGCGAGTGTTTCGGGGTCACCGACCAGGAAATCGAACGGGTGATCCGGGAAAATGGTTTGAAGACCCGGGAAGAGGTGACCAACTACACCAAAGCCGGGGGGGGTTGCGAATCCTGCCATGACAAGATCGAAGCCCTGCTGGCCCGGGTATTGAAAGAAGAACGGGAGGCCCGACCGGCGCCGGCCCCTCCCCGACCGGCCCTGACCAACATCCGGAAAATGAAACTCATTGAAGACACCCTGGAACGGGAGATCAAGCCGGCCCTGAAGGCCGACGGCGGTGACATCGATTTGATCGACATCGACGGCAACAAGGTGCTGGTGGCCCTGCGGGGGGCCTGCTCCTCCTGCCGGTCCGCCGAAGTAACTCTCAAGGATTACGTGGAATTGAAGCTGAAGGAATTCGTCACCCCGGAGATTACCGTAGAGGAGGTGAAGCCGTGAAGGTCGTCTATATGGACAACAACGCCACCACCCGGACCGCCCCGGAGGTGGTAGAGGCCATGCTGCCCTATTTTTCCACCTATTACGGCAACCCTTCCAGCATGCATTATTTCGGGGGTCAGGTGGCCAAACAGGTCCAAGAAGCCCGCAGCCAGGTGGCGTCCCTGCTGGGGGCCGACCCCTCGGAAATCGTCTTTACCAGTTGCGGGACCGAAAGCGACAACGCCGCCCTCTGGGGAACCCTGAATTCTTATCCCGACAAGAAACACCTGATTACCACCCGGGTGGAGCATCCGGCCGTGCTGAACCTGGCGGCTTATCTTTCCAAAAGAGGTTACCGGGTTACCCTGCTGCCTGTAGACCGGGAGGGCCGGCTGGACCTGAACCAGCTGGCCGCAGCCATTACCGACGAAACGGCCATTGTCAGTGTCATGTGGGCCAATAATGAAACCGGGGTTCGGTTTCCCATCGAGGAAATAGCGGAAATCGTCAAGTCCCGGGGGGCCGTCTTCCACACCGATGCGGTGCAGGCGGTGGGAAAAATCCCGATCGCTATGTCCCGCACCCCGGTGGATCTGCTGGCCTTTTCCGGCCACAAGCTGCACGCCCCGAAGGGCATCGGGGTCCTGTATATCCGGCGGGGCACCCGTTTTACCCCCTTCGTCATCGGCGGCCACCAGGAAAAGGGCCGGCGGGGCGGAACGGAGAACGTTCCCTATATCATCGGGCTGGGTCAGGCCTGCCAATTGGCCCAGGCCCATATCAACGAGGAAAACCAACGGGTGCGGAACCTGCGGGACCGTTTGGAACTGGGCCTGCTGGGGCGCATCCCCAATGTCCTGATCAACGGCGACCGCGAACACCGACTGCCGAATACCCTGAGCGTGAGCTTCGAATATGTGGAAGGGGAATCCATCCTCATGCTGCTCAGCAACCTGGGGATCTGCGCCTCCTCCGGCTCGGCCTGCACCTCGGGTTCGCTGGAACCGTCCCACGTGCTGCGGGCCATGGGCGTGCCCTTCACCGCCGCCCACGGTTCCATCCGCTTCAGCCTGAGCGTCTATAATTCGGAGGAAGAAATCGAAACCGTCCTCAAGGAATTACCTCCCATCATCAGTCGGCTGCGGGAGATTTCACCCTTTTGGAACAAGCGGACGGCCGAAGCGGGATGATTGTAATGCGAGAGAGCTCACGTGGGAGTGCTGGAGTAAGGGAGTGGTGGAGTAATGGATTTAAAAAACACTACTCCAATACTCCAGCACTCCATTTTCCAATCGTTTCGGGATTGACAATAAATTAAATTTATTTTTGGATCATTCTTAGATGAGGTCCGACATGTACGCCGTCATTATGGCCGGCGGCCGGGGAACCCGTTTCTGGCCCCGGAGCCGAAAAAAAAGTCCCAAGCAGCTCTTAAACATCATCGGAGAAAAAACCATCCTGGAACAGACAGTGGACCGGATCAGACCCCTGTGTCCCTGGGACCGGATTTATATCGTTACCGAAAAAGACCAGGCCCCGCTGATCCGGGACCTGCTTCCCGACCTCCCCGGCGACCATCTGATTGTGGAGCCCCTGGGGAAAAATACGGCCCCTTGCATCGGCCTGGCGGCCCGGCTGCTGGCCGAGCGGGACCCGGCGGCCGTCATGGCCATCCTGCCGGCCGATCATTACATCGCCCGGGAGTCGGACTTTCGTCACGTTCTGGCCGCGGCCGGAGAAGCCGCCCGGGCCGGGGATTATCTCATTACTTTGGGGATTACCCCCACCTTTCCCGAAACCGGTTACGGCTATATCGAAAAAGGCGCCGCCCGGGCAGTCCTTCCGGATCGGCCGGTATGGGCGGTCAAGGCCTTTCATGAGAAGCCGGATCGCCCAAAGGCCGAAGCCATGCTGGCGGCCGGCGGTTTCTTTTGGAACAGCGGGATGTTTATCTGGACCGCCGCCGCCATCCTGAAAAAGATGGCTCAGTATACACCCGACCTTTTTCGGGAAATACAAGGGCTGCCGCCGGCGATCTGCCACCCGGAGTGGGAACCCGCCCTGCTGGCGGCCTATGAGCGGATGGAGGATATCTCCATCGATTACGCAGTCATGGAAAAAGCGGACAATGTGCTGATGCTGGAGGGGGATTTCGGCTGGAACGACGTGGGGAGTTGGGAAGCGGTTTATCAACTGGAAGCCCGGGACGGGCAGGGAAACTGTTTTCAGGGGCCGGTCGTCACCTTGGACAGCACCGGCTGTCTGGTATACAGTCCCCGAAAACTGGTGGCCCTCCTGGGAGTGCAAAACCTGGTGGTGGTGGAAACACCGGACGCCCTGCTGATCTGCCCCCGGGAGCGGTCCCAGGAAGTGAAAAAAATTGTCGAACTGTTGGAGAAAAAAGGGGATCCTTCCCTACTATAATGGAGAAATCACATGCAAGCCCATATATTTAGGGAATATGACATTCGCGCGGTGGTGGAAAAGGAAATCACCCTGGATGAGGTGCGGCTGCTGGGAAAAGCCCTGGGAACGCGCCTGTACCGGGAGGGCCGGAACCGGCTGGCTTTGGGGCGGGACGGCCGCCTGAGTTCCGGGTCATTTCGAGAGGCCCTGCTGGAAGGTCTGCTGTCCACCGGCTGCCGAGTGTTGGATATTGGGGTCTGTCCGACCCCGCTCCTTTATTTTGCCATCCGCGCCCTGGAAACCGACGGCGGGGTCATGATCACTGCCAGTCATAATCCCCCGGAATACAACGGTTTTAAAATCTGCATCGGGACCGATACCATCTTCGGCCGGGAAATTCAGCAACTCCGGGAACTCGTGGAACAGGGCGATTTCATTTCCGGTACCGGCAGTTGGGAGGAGCGGGATGTCGTTCCGGCCTACCAGAAATTCATGAACGACACGATCCGCCTCCCCCGCCCCCTGCGGGTCGGACTGGACGCCGGCAACGGCACCGGCGGCTGGCTGGCCCTGCCCATTCTCCGTCAGTTGGGCTGTCAGGTCTATGACCTGTATTGCGACATCGACGGGTCTTTTCCCAACCACGAACCGGACCCCACCATACCCGGAAACCTGACCGACCTGATCGACCTGGTCCGGCGGGAAAAACTGGATCTGGGTCTGGCTTACGACGGCGACGGCGATCGTCTCGGCGTAATCGATCATACCGGGGCCATTATCTGGGGGGATCAACTGCTGATCCTCTTTGCCCGGGACATTCTGAAAAGGCAGCCCGGAGCCACCTTCATCGGCGAAGTCAAATGTTCGCAAACCCTCTACGATGACGTCCCCCGGCAGGGCGGCCGGATCCTCATGTGGAAGACCGGCCATTCCCTGATCAAACAAAAAATGAAGGAAACCGGGGCGGCCCTGGCCGGAGAGATGAGCGGCCATATCTTTTTTGCCGACCGTTACTTCGGCTTCGACGACGCCGTCTACGCCTCCCTGCGTCTGCTGGAGATCCTGTCCCATTCGGGAAAACGAATCCCGGAGCTGCTCGCCGGGCTTCCGCCCATGGTGGCGACCCCGGAAATCCGCCTACCCACTCCCGAGGAAGCCAAGTTCCGCATCGTGGAAAAGGCCCGGGAGGAACTGGCGGCCCGCCATCCGGTAGCGGACGTGGACGGGGTCCGGGTCCTGTTCGACGACGGCTGGGGTCTTATCCGGGCCTCCAATACCCAACCGGTCCTGGTCTTGCGTTTTGAAGCCCGTTCCCGCGAACGACTAGCGGAAATCCAGGCCTATGTCGAAGGCGTTTTAAAAAAAATCCAAGCGGAAAAATTTTTTTAATTCTCCGACCCCTTGGGCCTAGCCGGGGAAAGCGACCGAATTAAAGGGGAAAAAACCGCTCTCCCGCTGCAAAGGCCCGGAAGCCCCGTTTCATAGTAGACCCGGCCCGACCCCCGGCGCAAAAGGTCCCTGGAACCGCCTTTCCCTCATCCCAGCCGGAGCCGAAGCCGGATTTATTAATCCTTCCTTTGGGAGGCTTTAAAAAAAGCAGGAAACGGGAGAAAAACAAAGATCGGAGATTAAGGTCCCAACGGGCCCCCGGGGGTTTCAATTCTTAAGCCCACAATTAAATTCGATATTTTTTGAATTCCAATATAAAATGTTTTTTTAGCCGGTTAGGTCGGCTAGCGGCTGAATCGTTAGCTTTCATGAGGGCTTCAGGCACTGCCGATTGAAAAAGCCTGCTAACTGAAAAATCCGTCCTTTCCCCTTTGACAGGGGGTCGGCCTTTCGTTAAAACTTGGCCCATCCAACCCAACCGAATTTTTTTATAATTAAAAAGTTATCGCCACCGCTGGCGCGGTTTCTAAATACACAGACAGTCGCTCTTATTTTATAACAGGTTAATCGCTGATCTCGTATCTTCCCGGCTGACGATCTCCGGGGCAGGGACTCCTTTGGCGTTTTAACCGGAACCCCTTTATCCTGAAATTTTTGCTGATCCGAATGGAATCATCCTGGCCTAAAATCAAAGCAGCCTTGAAGGCGCGGCTTCCCGAAAATCTATTCCAACTGTGGATAGAACCGCTGGAATCGGCCCGGGACTCTGAACAGGAAATCCTTTTGGACTGCCCCAATCTATTTTTCCTGAATTGGGTCAGGGAAAAATATCTGCCCCTGTTCCTGGAGGTCAGCTCCCAGCTCCAGTTGGGTCGGTCGGTTTTCTCCCTCCAGGTTCCGGCCGTTCGCGCCTCGTCGCTGGAAACCCCCGCGGCCCGGCAAATCGCCCTACCCGGTTTGGACCGCCCGGATTGGCAGCGCTACCAGGAAGGGTTTACCTTCGATCAGTTTGTCACCGGGGCCAGCAACCGGTTTGCCTATTTGGCCACCCTGGCCCTGGCCACGGATCAAAATATTTACAACAACACGCTGTTGCTGCACTCCCCCAACGGGTTAGGGAAAACCCATCTTTCCCAGGCCCTGGGCCACCACCTGTCGAAGCATAAACCGCAAGCCAAGGTGCTGTATCTGTCCGCCGAAGCCTTTACCCAGGAGATGGTCCATTCCCTGAAATCAAACCAAATGGAGGTCTTCAAGAATAAATACCGCCGCCATTGTGATTATCTTATCCTGGAGGAGATTCATTTCCTCAGCGGCAAGGAAACCACCCAGGCCGAATTGGGCTATACCCTGGAGACCCTTTTGAATGAAAACAAAAAGATTATTCTCACCAGTTCTTACCTGCCTAAGGATATCCCCCGCCTGGGAGGAAAGCTGAAATCCCAACTGAGTTCGGCTTTGCTGGGGAGCATCGAACCTCCGGATTTTCAGACCCGTTTCGGCATCATCGGGAATAAATCGAAGGGGCTAGACCTTGCTTTGACCGTTCCGGTCCAAGAGTACCTGGCCGATCAGCCCTTTAACGACATCCGGCAACTGGAAAGCTGCCTGTCCGGGATCAAGGCCCAGGTCATGCTCCTCAACCAGACCCCGGATCTGGCCTTGGCCGAAACAGTGGTCAAAAAATACCTTTTTACCCAGCAGGAAGTTACCATCCAGGATATTAAAAATCTGGTGGGCCGTCATTTTAAGATCACCCCGGAAGAAATGGTTTCCAAGTCCCGGAAAAGAAACCATCTTTATCCCCGGAACCTCTCCATCTACTTAAGCAAGCAATTCACCAATCAGACCCTGGAGGCCATCGGCCGGGCTTTTAACCGGGACTATTCGTCGATCATCCACGCCGTGAACGCCGTGGAAAAAAGTCTGAAAAAAGACGCCCAGGTATACCGGCAGATCCATTTTTTCTCCGAACAATTGGCCGAGTCCCGGCGCCTCCATTCCTCCGGCTCATGACCCGCTCCGTCGGCCTTTTTTTCTGTTTCCTTTTTTTTTAAAAAAAGCTTAATATTATTTCCTTAAAATTTGACCCTTGACAGTCGCCGGTTCCTTGTATTAGGGTAATCAATTTTTCAATCCGGGTGGAGAACGAACCATTGAGCTTAAGTAAACAGGGGAAAAAATCCCTAGATACCGCGGGATTCAACAATTCCTGGCTGGTTCCCAAAAAAATTTTTTTTACCAAAGGGATCGGTCGTCACAAGGCCAAGCTGCAGTCCTTTGAATTGGCCCTGCGCGATGCCGGCATAGAAAAATGCAACCTGGTCTATGTTTCCTCCATTTTCCCCCCGAATTGTAAAATCATACCTTTTGAAGAGGGGATCAGTGAACTCCTGCCCGGGCAGATCACTTTCTGCGTTTTAGCTAAAATCAGCACCAACGAACCGGAACGGCTCCTGGGGGCCTCCATCGGGTTGGCGGTTCCGGCGGATGAATATCATTACGGCTATCTGTCCGAGCACTCCGCCTTTGGAGAAAACGAAAAGGAAATGGGGGACTTTGCCGAAGACCTGGCCTCCACCATGCTGGCCACCACCCTAGGCATCGATTTCGATCCGCAGAAGGACTATGACGAACGTCGGGAGATCTACCGCATGAGCGGCAAAATCGTCGACACTTTCTCCCATACCTGTGTCGCCCGGGGCAACGGCCTGTGGACCACCGTCGTTTCGGCAGCCGTTTTTCTCCTCTGACCGCCCAGTTGCTGACGCAAATTCTGGACCAGGATTTATAGAACATCGGACAGGGGCCCTTTTGCAAAGCCTTAATTTTCTCGGTTTGGATGAAACCGGAATACTGTGGGAACAGGCGGACGTCCTGATACAGCCGATCCCTTACGATTCCACGACCAGCTTTCAGCCTGGCACGCGCTTCGGTCCGGAGGCCATCCTGCAGGCCAGCCGTCAAGTGGAGTTGTGGGATGAGGCCTTGCAGTGGGAACCCTTCCAACGGTACCGCTGCCTGACCCTTAATGAAATTCCGCCCAATCACCGGGGACCGGACAGTATGGCCGCCGACATCCGGTCCGCCATCAAAACCTACCGCCGGCCTGCGCAGCTGCTGACAGCCATCGGCGGGGAGCATTCCATAACCTGGCCCCTGGTGGAGTCCCTGCGGGAAAGCCATCCCGGTTTGGTCCTCTGCTGGCTGGACGCCCATGCCGACCTGCGGGATGAATGGGAGGGCTCCCGCTTTTCCCATGCCTGCGTCTTACGGCGGATTGCGGAGTTGGGCCTCCCCGTTTTCCATTTAGGCTTGCGCAGCCTTTCCCGGGAAGAGCAGGAGTACCTGCAGGACCACCGCGAGATCCGGGTCTACACCAGCGAAGAACTGCTGCTGGGTCAGGGGTTCAAACGTTTCCAAAACGACCTGGAAGCCTGGCCCGATCCGGATATCTATTTATCCGTAGACGTAGACGTCTTCGATCCCGGCCTGCTGCCCGGGACGGGAACTCCCGAACCGGGAGGATTGTCCTGGTTTTCGGTCCTGGAAGCGGTGCGTTTGATCTCGAACCACGGCACCATTCGCGGCCTGGACCTTTGTGAGCTGATGCCCATCCCCGGTTCCCGGCAATCGGAATTCATAGCCGCCAAACTCATTTTTAAAATATTATCCACGGTGTTGTATAAAAAAGACAAAGGCGCCGGCCGATGACGCAGCCCAAAAAACCCTTCTTTCGTGAACTGCATGACGGATCCCGTGACGGATTAACCCCTTTACGCAGTCTCGACCTCAAGCAGATCCCGGATTTTTCCACCCTCCTGGATGCGATGTCCCATACGGCTTTCAGCGGCCGGTCTCTGGGCGAAGCCCAGGATATCCTGGCTGAAATGGTTACCGACCCCGATTGTCTGGTGGTGGGGACCTTT
>JACRCK010000024.1 GCA_016219065.1 Deltaproteobacteria bacterium | reverse complement strand
GGGAACCCGACCTGGCGATACCCCACCCGGAGCTGGAGAACCGGCGGTTTGTCCTGGAGCCGCTGGCCGAGATCGCTCCGGACCTGGTCCATCCGGTTTTAAAGAAGACCGTGACGGAAATGAAGCAGGCTCTGACCGATCAAGAACAGAAAATTAAAAAAGTGGTTTAAAAAATGCTCAAATGGATTATAATTATCATTGTTTTTTTTCTGGTTTACCGTTTGATCCGCCGGCATCTGGGCTCCAAAACCCCGGCGGCGAAGAAGGCGCCCGACCAGATACAGGACGAAATGGTTCAAGACCCGATCTGTCAGACCTATGTGCCGAAGCGGATGGCCCTGACGGTTAACCGGCTCCAGGAAGGACCGGCCTACTTTTGCAGCACCGCCTGCCGAGACCAGTACCTGGCGGGGGGGGGAAACAAAAAACGACAATAATTAATAATCAATAATTAATGGTTAATTATTAATTATTGTTTTTTATTGTATCAATTTTACCCGCGTCTGGGGTAAAGGAGCCGAAATGAAATTTTTTATAGATAGCGCCAGCATCAAAGAAATCGAATCCGCGGTGGAATTGGGTTTGGTGGACGGGGTGACCACCAACCCCAGCCTGCTCTCCAAGGAACAGGGCAAGCCCCGTGAGCTTATTAAAAAGATCTGCCAGTTGGTGGAAGGCCCGGTCAATGCCGAGGTGGTGGCCCTGGACGCCCCGGGCATGGTTAAGGAAGCCCAGTCACTGGCCCGGATGAGTAAATGTATCTGCGTCAAGATCCCCATGACCACCGAGGGTCTAAAAGCCGTCAAAATACTTTCCGGAATGGGCATCCCCACTAACGTGACGCTGGTCTTTTCGCCCCTGCAGGCCCTGCTGGCCGCCAAGGCTGGGGCGGCGTACGTCAGCCCCTTCATCGGTCGGCTGGACGATCTGGCCCAGGACGGGATGGAACTGGTGCAGCAGATCGTGACCATATTCAACAATTACGGCTTTGAAACGGAGATCATCGTGGCCTCGGTCCGCAATCCGGTCCATGTCCTGAATGCCGCCCTGATGGGCGCCGACATCGCCACCATCCCCTATAAGGTGCTCCTCCAGTTGGCCGCCCATCCCTTGACCGATTCGGGGTTGAAAAAGTTCCTGGAAGACTGGGCGAAAATTCCCCAGAAATGAATGCCATGAAAAAGAGATTCCTTAAACGGGCGTTTCTCGGTTCCTCCCTGCTGGTAGCTCTCCTGCTTCAACCGGCGCAGGCCCCGGCCGACATCTACCGGCACCAGGATGACGATGGGGTGATTTATTTTACCAACGTGCCGAATGATAGACGCTACCAGTTGTTTCTCAAGGAATACGAGAAGGCCAACCGCCAAACCGCACCGAAAAAGGCCTCCTATAAGGGTCTGCCACCGCTGGCCCCAGCCTACGCGAGCTATATGCCGGACATGGAAAACCACGTGGCCGAAGCGGCCAAGTTTTATGACCTGGATCAGAAGCTGATCAAGGCGGTTATCCAGGTGGAATCCAACTATAATCCCCTGGCCCGTTCTCCCAAAGGGGCCCAGGGCCTCATGCAGCTTATGCCGGGCACGGCCCGCGACCTGGAGGTAGCCGATCCCTACAACCCCCGGCAAAACATCATCGGCGGCAGCCGCTACCTGCGCTACCTGCTGGACCTTTTCAACAATGACCTGCAACTGGCCCTGGCCGCCTACAACGCCGGGCCGGAACGAGTGAATCAATACCGGGGAATCCCGCCCTACCTGGAAACGCGTAGTTACGTGGAAAAGGTGCTGCGCAAATATCAGTCGTTAAAGGGTGAACTTTTATCTTTCCGGTAATCGGACGTGACGGTATGAATCCCACCGACCCGTCGGTCCTTAATTTATCCAATTCTTTAACGGCGCTGAGGATCGTTTCCATTCCCTTTATCCTGATCCTGATGCAATCGGGGAAACCCCGATCCAGCCTCTGGGCGGCGCTGTTCTTTGCGGCCGCCTTCTTTACGGACTGGCTGGACGGGTTTGTGGCCCGGAAACGAAACCAGGTGACCCGGTTCGGTAAGATGCTGGATCCCTTGGCCGACAAACTGCTGATCGGCAGTTCCTTGATCATGCTGATCGGATTGGACCGGGTTCCCTCCTGGATGGTGGTGCTGATCGTCAGTCGGGAGATCGCCGTGACTTGGCTCCGCGCGGCCCTGGCCGGTAAAGGGTTTATCCTTGCGGCCTCCCCCTGGGGTAAAAACAAGACCTTTTTCCAGGCCCTGGCCTTGATTCCCTTGACCATCCATTATCCTTACTGGGGAATCGATTTTCATCTCCTGGGCCTGGTTATCCTTTGGGTCGCCATGCTACTGACGGTCTGGTCCGGCCTGTTGTATTTTATTAAATATTATCCGACCTTGACGGTAAAAAGCCGTAAAAGTGGGTAAGGATCGGGCAAAAAGTCCCTTGACAAAACCGTATCATTTGAATATATTAGCTGATCGAGCGGGAATAACTCAGTGGTAGAGTGCAACCTTGCCAAGGTTGAAGTCGCGGGTTCAAATCCCGTTTCCCGCTCCATTTTATTTTTCACCCCTAGACGACCTTTCCCATCCCGGGCGGCATAGCCAAGTGGCTAAGGCAGCGGTCTGCAAAACCGTTATTCACCGGTTCGAATCCGGTTGCCGCCTCAAATCAAAAATTTCAGAGGGGGTTGACGAAAGACGGTCAACCCCCTCTGAAATTTTTGATAAAAAAATCCGGCTGCCCCGTAAGCTTCCTTCCAAAAGAACTAAACCTTCAGGTGTTCATGCATTGACTTGAAGGCCTTTTTCCCGTAAAGTTGACCCATGCGGAAATCGGCCCTGATCTGGTTGTTTATATTTTGTTTTTGCTTGTTTTCGGCTCCCTGGGGATGGGCGGAGGGTCAGGACCGGGGGGTGCCCTGGAAAGAACTGGCCCCCGGTCTGGCTTTTTACCGCTGGCCCGTGAAATCCGGCACTCAGCTCCTGGACACGATCGTCCTGCTGCGCATCAAGCCCGACCAGTGGTCTTTCAAGGTCTTCTATAATTCCAATCCCAAGACTCTCCAGGAATGGCAGCAGACCACCGGAGCGCCCATCGTCTGCAACGGAGGTTTTTTTCAGGAAAACTTCCGGCCGGCCGGGAGGATCCTGGTGGGCGGCGCCTCTTTCGGCCCTTTGAGAAACAGGTCTATGAAAGGGATGTTTCTGGCCGAGCCCAAAAAAGGATTCGAACAAAATCCGAAGGCCCGCTTGATAGATCTGCGGGATGAAGGTGTCGAGGAAACCATGGCCCAGTACGAGCAGGGAATTCAATCTTTCCCGGTGCTCTTGGATCCGAAAGGGCAGGTGAGGGTCAATCCAAGCAGTTTTCAAGCCAATCGAACGGTGATCGGTCAGGATAATCAGGGTAATATCCTGATCCTGGCTACGGAAAAGCCCTTTTTTACCTTGTACGATCTGGGAAATTATATTAAAAAAATGCCGCTCGGACTGACCTTTGCCCTCAATCTGGACGGCGGGTACCGAACTCAATTGTCCATACAGCTTAAAAATTTTAAGTATATCCAGGCCGGAACCGGTGAGACCCAGGAAGCCGCCCGCTTCTTTTTCCCCGAAGGGGCCGTCAAGTTGCCCTCAGTAATTGGAATTTTCCCTCGGGGAGGATCGACTTGAATCAAATTTTCGTAGTGGGCTTCGGAAAGTTCGGTCAACTGGCGATCCCGAAGATCCAGAAGCGCTGGCCCCGGGCCAGGATCTGGATCATCGACCGGGATCCTCTAAACCTGGCTCGGGGCCGGGAGTTTCCGGGGATCAAAGTGCTGGAGGATGGGGAGAAATTTCTCTGGGAGTTCCAGGACCGGCTCCAGCCTGGGGATTGGATCATTCCTGCCGTCCCTTTGCACTTGGCCGGAGACTGGCTCAGGCGGGTTTTAGGCCGGGAGTACTCAGTCCGCAAGATTAAGCCACCGCCGGCACTGGGGGCCGGGCTGCCCTTTTCCTTGTATTTGAAAAACGATTTATTTGTCAGCCTGGCGGATTTCGAATGTCCGGAAAATTGCCCTTCGCCACGAGGTTTCTGTTTCCGGACCCGGGAGAAACGACCGCACCGCCTTGGGGAAATCCTCGCCCAATGCAACTCGGCCAAGGGACCGCTGCACATCATTCAAAGCCACCAATTGGCCCCGGGACTGGGAGGATACCGGTTTGAGGATTTAAGGAAATTAAACCAAATGACCCGGCTGACCGCCCCTCCGGTCTACCTGGCCACCGCCTGCCCCTGCCACGGTGTGATCACCGGGCTGACCTGGAAATAAGAGTCATTTCCCTTGACTTCTCAACCCCTGCCTGATATTTATCTATATAATAATAAATGGATTTTTGGTATCCAGCCGCCTTAAATACGATCGATAAGAAAGGAGTAGGAACATGCGTTTTTTTTCAAAAAAAGGCTTTTTCGGAATTGCGGTGATCGGTTTGACCCTGGTCGGATTCCTAACGGGCTGCGGCTCGGCGCTTAATGAGACCAAAAAAGAAGAACCGGCGACTACTTCCCCCAAGGTGTCTACCAAAAGCGGGATGCCCAATGCCCGCTATTACGATTTCGAGGACATTCAGATCCCCAACGAACTGGCCATGAACGCCGACAAATCCAAAATTTTCCAGACCACCAACATGACCGCCGGCGTTTTGTCGTTGGACGGCAACGTAGAGGTCAATTCCCTGATCGCTTTTTTCAAGGCCAGCATGGCCAAGGACAACTGGGTCATGAAAGGGAATTTCAAGCTGCCCCCGAAATCGGTCCTGCTTTTCGAGAAGAAAGGCAAGAACAGCATTATTCTGATCGATGAAGGGACCTTCAGCACCAAGGTGGAAATCTGGTCTATACCAATCAGTGAGGCGGGAAAGTGATGATCCAATCGATCAACCGGAATGATGGAGTAACGGAGTATGGGAGTATTGGCTTTTAAAGACCAACACTCCAAGACTTCATCACTCCAGCACTCCAGCCGCCAAGCGGTATCGCTTCATGAATCAGATTAAAGGGCGAAAAATCGTCTTAGGGATCAGCGGCGGCATTGCCGCTTATAAGGCCGTCGATCTGCTCCGGCGGATCGAAGAACTGGACGGTCGGGTGGCGGTAGTCATGACGGCTAATGCCCAACGTTTTATCGCCCCCCTCACGTTTCAGGCCCTGACCTCGGAAGGGGTTTATACCGACCTGTTCGATGCCTATCGGCCCGGGGCCATGGACCACATTCATCTGGCCCAATGGGCGGATCTGGTGGTCCTGGCCCCGGCCACGGCCAACATTATCGCCAAGGCTGCTCTGGGCCTGGCCGATGATCTCCTATCCACCTTTTTATTGGCCTGCACGGCCCCCAAGCTCTTTTGCCCGGCCATGAATGTCCGGATGTACGAAAATCCGGCTTTACAGGCCAACCTGGAACGGATCCGCGAGAAAGGCGGGGTGATCCAGGAACCGGAATCCGGGGCGCTGGCCTGCGGGGAAACGGGCCGGGGCCGGCTGGCGTCGATCGAGGAGATCATCGAGTCCCTTCAGGGGATTTTTTCGCCCCCTGATTTGCGGGGGGAACGGGTCCTGATCACCACCGGGTGTACCTGGGAACCCTTGGACCCGGTCCGGTTTCTAACCAATCCCTCCACCGGCCGAATGGGTTTTGCCCTGGCTCGGGTAGCCCGGAGACGGGGGGCGGAAGTGACGCTGATCAGCGGTCCGACTCACCTGTCGCCCGTCCCCGGCGTTAAACAGATCCCGGTGGTCACCGCCCGGGATCTGGAAAAGGCGGCCCTGGAGGCCTTCCCCCGGGCCACCATCGTCATTAAAGCGGCGGCTGTATCCGATTACCGACCGGAAAAAACGTCCGTCCAAAAGATCAAAAAAAAGCAGGAACGGGTGACCCTTTCCCTGGTCCAGAACCCCGATATCCTCCGCCGGATGGGCACCCTGAAGAAAAAACAGTTTCTGGTCGGGTTTGCCGCTGAAACCGAACACTTGCTCCAGAACGCCCGCACCAAATTGGAATCAAAAAACCTGGATATGATCGTCGCCAACCCCATTGGAGTCCCCGGGGCCGGTTTCGCCGGGGAAACCAACCAGGTCCATTTTATCTTCCCGGGCGGAAAGACGGAAGCGTTGCCTCTAATGCTCAAAGAAGAGGTGGCTTGCCAACTCTTCGACCGGATTATCCGGGAGAAACGGAAAACCCCATGATTCCGGCCGGCCCGGAAGGCGCGGATTTTCAGACCATTGCCGGCCAACTGGGGGCCCTCCTGGAGCGGGAAAAGCGGCGGGGCCGGAAATTTCTCCGCTGGGGGCCGGCGGGTCGGCGGGCTCTGGCGGCGTTGGAGGGCAAGGCCGATCCCGGCCTGCTCCTGGAACAATTGAACGAGCGCATCCGTAAATGCCGCCGCTGCCGCCTGGGTTTCGACCGTCGGCAGGCCGTACCCGGAGAAGGTCCGGCCCCGGCGGGTGTTATGATCGTAGGAGAAGGGCCGGGAGAGGAGGAGGATCAAACGGGACAGCCCTTTGTGGGGCCGGCGGGCGAATTGCTGACCCGTATGCTGCAGGCCATCGAGCTGCCCCGGGAAAGGGTGTTTATCACCAACGTGATCAAATGCCGTCCCCCCGAAAACAGAAATCCGGAACCGGGTGAGCTGCAGGCCTGTTTCCCCTTTCTGAAAGAGCAGATCCGCCTCGTCCGGCCCCCGCTGCTGGTAGCCCTGGGCGGTTTCGCGGCCCGGACCCTGACCGGCTCCGACCGGAAAATTTCCGAACTCCGGGGGCGTTCTTTTTCTTTTGAAGGCCGGCTGGTCATTCCGACCTACCATCCGGCCTACCTGCTGCGCAGCCCGGAAAACAAAAGGCCGGCCTGGGAAGACCTCAAGAAGATAAGAAGGGAACTCGATAGGTTGGGTGCCTAATGATTTATAAAGACGAACGTCCAACATCGAACATCGAACGTCCAACATCGAATTTGAAAACGTAGGGCAGGCATCTCGCCTGGCTGCCGGGTGAGGGAATTACGACTTGGCCGTCCGCGGTAAGGATTAGGACTTCGTCCTGACCGGGAAGGCCGAGCGGGCGGCTGAATAATGAAAAATGAATGCAAAATGCAAAATAAAAAACTAACCAAATATATTAATGAAATAATACAAAATTCGATGTTCGATGTTGGACGTTCGATGTTCGATGTTCGTCTTTTTAAATCCGGGGCCAAGGGTCCCAAGCTCTTTTTAAGGTTCGGCCTGCTACCGCTGATGATAGGGTTGCTGGCCGGCTGGTTCCTTCCGGTCGCGGCCACAGGTCCGGCCAAACCCGTGCGGATCCTGACCATCGATTCATCCATCAACCCGGCGGTGGCGGATTACCTGGTGCGCCATATCGAAAAGGCCGAAAAGGAACAGGCGCCGGCGGTGGTCATTCAGTTGGACACTCCGGGCGGGCTGGACAGCTCCATGCGGGCCATCGTGCAGGCCCTGTTAAACGCCAAGGTTCCGGTGATCGTCTATGTAGCCCCCAGCGGGGCGAGGGCCGCTTCGGCCGGAGTGATGCTGGTTCTGGCCGCGGACGTGGCGGCCATGGCCCCGGGCACCA
Organism: Deltaproteobacteria bacterium; assembly: GCA_016219065.1. Taxonomy (GTDB): domain Bacteria; phylum Desulfobacterota; class RBG-13-43-22; order RBG-13-43-22; family RBG-13-43-22; genus JACRCK01. The sequence continues at coordinate 8,907 of JACRCK010000024.1, read as the reverse complement.
ACATAGGGGCGGCTTCCCCGGTCAATATCGGCGGCAAAGACATCGGCAAGACCATGGCCCGGAAAGTGGAAAAGGACATGACGGCCTATGTCCGCAGCCTGGCCGAAAAAAGGGGTCGTAATCCCGAATGGGCGGCCAGCGCCGTCACCAAGAGCGAATCCATTTCGGCTGAGAAGGCCCTGGAACTCAAGGTGATCGACCTGATCGCCAAGGACCTTTCCGAATTACTGGAAAAGATCGACGGCCGGGCGGTGACCACCGGCATTCAAGAAAAAGTTGTCAAGACCAAAGGGGCGGCCGTCGAACATATGCCGGAGGGTTGGCGGTACCGCATCCTCCGGACCATCAGCGATCCCAATATCGCCTACCTGCTCATGATGCTCGGCATGATGGGGATCTTCTTCGAATTGGCCAATCCCGGCGTCATTTTTCCGGGAGTGATCGGGGCGATTGCGCTGATTCTTTCATTTTTTGCCCTGCAGACCCTGCCGGTCAATTACGCCGGTATCCTGTTGATCATCCTGGCCATCATTTTTTTTATCGCCGAATTGAAGATCACCAGCCACGGCCTGCTGGGGATCGGGGGGGTGGTTTCGCTGATCCTGGGTTCCATCCTCCTGTTCCGCACCGACGAGGCCCAAATCGGCGTGGCCTGGACGGTCATGATCCCGGCCGTGCTGACGGTTTCGGCCTTTTTCCTGGTCGTCGGGTCCCTGGCCATGAAGGCCTTTCGCCTGAAACCCGTAACCGGCGACCGGGGCATCATCGGGGAGTTCGGCCGGGTCCAGGACCCGATTCGACCGAGCCAACCGGGGAAGGTGTTTGTCCACGGGGAGATCTGGAACGCCTGCTCCGAGGAAACCCTGGATGGGGGTGAAATCGTCGAGGTGACCGGCATCGATCATCTGCTGCTGAAAGTGAAAAGAAAGACGGGGTAATGGAGGAATGGTTGGTAAAGAACAATACTCCAATACTCCATCACTCCAATACTAAAAACCGGATATCCGAATTAACTCTTTTTCCGAGGGAGGAACCATGTATACCTTAGCGGCCATCATCATATTGGGTATTTTTTTTCTCAGCAGCGCCATCCGGATCCTCAACGAATATGAGCGGGGCGTGGTTTTCCGGTTGGGGCGGGTCATCGGCGCCAAGGGCCCGGGCTTGATCATCCTGATCCCCATCCTGGATAAAATGGTCAAAGTGGACCTGCGGACGGTCACCATGGACGTACCAGCCCAGGACGTGATCACCCGGGACAATGTTTCGGTCAAAGTCAATGCCGTAGTATATTTTCGGGTCATGGATGCGGTCAAGGCCACAGTGGAGGTCCAGCAGTATCTTTATGCCACCTCCCAATTGGCCCAGACCACCCTGCGCAGTGTCTGCGGCCAGGCGGAATTGGACAAGATCCTTTCGGAAAGAGAGAAGGTCAACACCGAGATCCAGGAGATCCTGGATATGCATACCGACCCTTGGGGGATCAAAGTCTCCGTGGTGGAGGTAAAACAGATCGATCTGCCCCAGGAAATGCAGCGGGCCATGGCCAAACAGGCCGAGGCGGAGCGGGAACGGCGGGCCAAGGTGATCAATTCTGAAGGGGAGTATCAAGCCGCGGCCCGGCTGGCGGAGGCGGCGGCGATCATCGCCGAGCACCCCATCGCCCTGCAATTGCGCTACCTGCAAACCCTGCGGGAGGTGGCTTCGGAGAACAATTCCACCACGTTGTTTCCCATTCCGATCGACCTGTTCAAGCCGTTTATGAAGCTGATGGATGCGGGGGAGGGGAAGAAAGGATAATTCCCAAGGAAAAATGAACAGGAGTAATGGAGTATTGGTAAAAAACATTACTCCAACACTCCATTACTCCAATACTCCTTCCGAGATTAATTGCGCTGAATTTAGTCAAATTTGTAAATACCATTTGATACGAAAAGGAGATGTAAACAGTATGGGCAAGAAAGAAAAAGCAGAGAAAAAGGAAAAACCTTTGGAGAAAATGACGGCCAAGGAACTGCGGGATCTGGCTTTGAGCCTGGGATCCATCTCCGGCGTCCACGGCATGAATAAAGAAGAAGTGCTGGCCGCCATCAAGGAAGCCAAAGGAATCGCGGACGAAGGCGGAAAAAAATCCGACCGGTCCATGCGGGAGCTGAAAGAAAAGATCAAGCAATTGCGGGAAAAAAAGGAAGAGGTCCGGGAAAGCGGCAGCCGGAAATCCGTGGCTGTCGTTCGGAAGCGGATCAGCCGGCTGAAGAAAAAGATCCGTCGGGCGGCCTGATCTTGCCTTGGAAAACCTTTCAGCTCCCCTACGGTCCGCAAAACCTGGAGCTTAAAATCCCTCTCGGGCACTGGGGGGAAATGCTGGCCTCCAACCTGGAAAGGCCGTCTTTACCACCGGGGGATTTCCAGGCCGCGCTGGAACAGCCCCTGGATTCCCCGGGCCTGGAGGAATTCCTGGCTGGCAGCCGTTCGCTGCTGATCCTGGTCAATGACGAAACCCGTCCGACACCCACCGGGCGGGTGCTGGAAGCGCTTTGGCCCCGGATTGCGGATTTAAATTTTAAGATTCTGGTGGCCACCGGGACGCACCGGGTGAGCCGTCTTGAAAACCTGGAAAGAATTTTCAGCCCTCTCTGGCCGAAAGTTCGAGAAAAGGTCCTTTTTCACGACAGCCGCCAGGAAGGGGGCATGATCTTTCTCGGGACGACTTTCCGCGGCACCCGGGTCCTGATTAACCCCCAGATCATGATGGCCGACCGGGTGCTGGCCATCGGATCGGTGGAGCCGCATTATTTCGCCGGTTATACGGGGGGGCGGAAGCTGATCGTGCCGGGTATCGCCGCCTATTCCACGATCGTGGCCAACCATTCCCTGGCCCTGGAACCGGGTTCTCAACCGCTTCGGCTGCTGGGCAACCCGGTCCATGAAGACCTGATGGAGGCCCTGCAGTTTCTGACCATGCCCCCGGTCTTTTCCCTGCAACTGGTGCTGACCCCCGCTCATGATCTGGCGGCCGTCTTCGCCGGTTCGTTGCTGAAGACCTTCCTGGCGGCCACCCGGAAGGCCGACGAGGTCTTTACGGTACCTTTCCGGGAGAAGGCCGACATCCTCGTTTCCGTGGCCCTGCCGCCCATGGATCTGGATCTCTACCAGTCCCAGAAGCCCATTGAGCACGGGAAGCTGGCCCTGAAGGAAGACGGCTTTCTCATCCTGGTCATGCCCTGCCGGCAGGGGGCCGGACCAAAGGAGTTTCAGGAACTATTGCTACACACCGGGGATTTCGATGAGGCGCGGATGCTGCTGAACCAGCCGTACCGGCTGGGTTTTCACCGCGTGTCCCGGAACCTGCGTTTCGTGGCCGACGGCGGGGAGATCTGGGGCGTCACCGACCTGGATCCGGTTTTTCTCTCCCGCACCTTCATCCGACCGAAACCTTCCCTGCAGGTGGCCGTGGATGAGGCCATCGCCCGCAAAGGTCCGAGCGCCAAGGTGAATATTCTCCTTAACGCCAGCCTCTGCGTGCCGAAGCAGAGCTTCAAGCCGAAATAAAGACGAACATCGAACGTCCAACATTGAACATCGAATTTAGTCCGAAAATACCGTTCGGCGGTCCCGCGAAAGAGCTTAAGGCTCCGATCCGGCCCGGGAGACTTTTAATTTTTCTTTTTCGCTTCCGCCTTGACTTCTTCGAAGAGCGGTTTGGCGTTAGGGTGAAGTTCGGGGATCTTCCCGGTATTTAAAAATCCGACCAGGTCCTCAACTTTCTTCCGGGCGCGAAAGTCCTGCTTGGGGATATATTCCTGCAGGTTATTTTCTCCCAGATTGGCCAGGGCTTTGATCAGGTAAAAGACCTCTTCGGCATCATCGTTGCTCCAGTAGCCGACTTTTCTTGTTCCGGCCAGGATATCAACGATATCCTGACGGGCCTCCTGAATGCCCAGCATCCCGACTGCCTCCACCGCGGCCTGCCGCCGGCGTTGTTCTCTAGTATTCCTGAAAATTTGGAGCAGTTTCTCCTTGACCTTTGGGTCGTCCCGCCCGACCAGACCCAACCAGAAGATCATTTCTCGTGCGGCCCGGTCATCGGTTTCCGTCTCAATCATTTGGAGCAGTTTTTCCAGGCCGTTGGGATCTAAAACCGGGGAGCGGGTCTCCAGAAGGGTTTTTCCCAGCGTTTCCCAGATCGCCTGGGAATAGATACGGCTCATGGCCTCTCGGGCCACCTCATCCATGCTCCAGGCCGGGGTCGTATTTTCATAGTACGCGACTTTATAACTTCTGGTCGGGCTGACAGGCGCCCCATCCTTCCGGGAGTCGATTGTGAGTGACCCGTAGCCAATGCAATTCATGGGACTCCATCCGGAGAAACGGTACATGTCGATCCAGAATTCACTGACTGTTATCTTCAGGGTGGCGGCTCCGGATCCCACATCGGTCCCAAGTGTTTTACAGGTTTCCGCAGCCGTTTTTTCCAGATATTGGCCCAGAGAAATATTGGGATCGACCCCATAAGCAATAAAAACTCCGGAGTCGATAAGTGCCAGGCCGCCCCCATAGATTTCCGGCGCCGGCCGGTTGTCAACGATTTCAAGTTTTAGGGTTTGGCCGCCCGGGGCGATAAGATTCGGGAGTTCGCCCGTGGTTTTTACCAAAGGGCTGGAAAAAGTTACATGGGTGCAGTTCGAAAGCAGCGCCAGAGAAAGCAACATCAAAAACAAATAGACCGTTTTTTTCATAGTTGGATCCTTTCTTCGTCAGCCGGTTAAATTAAAGTTCGGGTAAAAGGCCGGAGGGATTAAGATAGGCTTGTCACGCTAAAATTTTGCGAATTCTATTATAGTTGATTATGGAAAGCAAGATTTCTTATTCCACCGATTTATTTATAGGAATTAATGATCGATCAATTGAACATTGAATGGGGGACCATAAAAAAACCCCGTCGGGCGACGGGGTTTTTTTTATGCCAATGACAACGGCTGTCAAATATCCAGCTTCTTCATGGCTTCCACCAACCCTTGGACCGCCTCGGCCGACTTTTTCAGGGCGGCGTCTTCCTCGGAGGTCAGCTTGATTTCGATCACCTGCTCGATCCCGCCTTTCCCCAATTTAACGGGGACCCCGATAAACAGGTCGTGGATGCCGTATTCCCCGTTGAGGTAGGCGGCGCAGGGCAGGATTTTCTTTTTGTCTTTGATGACGGCCTCGGCCATCTCCACGGCCGCCGAAGCCGGGGCATAGTAGGCACTGCCGGTTTTCAGCAGGGAGACGATTTCGGCTCCTCCGTCCCGGGTCCGCTTGACCAGCCGTTCGATAGCCGCCGGATCCAACAGCTCGGTAATGGGTATCCCGGCGACGCTCGAAAAGCGGGGCAGGGGTACCATGGTGTCCCCATGGCCGCCCAGGACGAAGGCGTGCGTGTTTTCCACCGAAACGTTCAGCTCCCGGGCGATAAAGGTCCGGAAGCGGGCCGAGTCCAGCACGCCGGCCATGCCGAGGATCCGGTTTTTGGGAAAACCGCTGGCTTCAAAAGCCACATGGCACATGGCGTCCAGGGGATTGCTGACGATGATCAGCACGGCCTGGGGCGAATACTTTACGACCTGTCCGACCACGGTCTTCATGATCTTGGCATTGGTGGTCAGCAGGTCGTCTCGGCTCATGCCCGGTTTCCGGGGGATTCCGGCCGTGATGATCACCACTTCGGAATCCCTGGTGGCCGCGTAGTCGTTGGCGCCGTCTATCCCGGCGTCATGCCTTTCGATCGGGGCCGCTTCAGCCAGGTCCAGAGCCTTGCCGAAGGGCACCCCCTCCAGGATGTCCACGATAACCACGTCGGCCAGTTCCTTCTCGACGATGCGCTGAGCGGCGGTGGCGCCCACGTTCCCGGCGCCCACTACGGTGATCTTGTGCTGCATGGTTAATCTCCTTTGCTGGTTTGGAATAATAAGCTGGAGTAACGGAGTGCTGGAGTGATGGATATAAAGAAACAATTACTTCAGTACTCCGTCATTTCCAATACTCCAACACGGCAGCACTCCAGTTTTTTGTCCTCGTTAGTTTAAACAACCCGTCGGGTTCATCAGCGGTAAAATGGTCTGATAAAAAATTTCGGCCATGACGGTAAAACCCATATCGTTCGGATGGAGGCCGTCGCCTTCCAAAGAGGTGGACATGAGTTCGATCTCCCAGTTCGGATGATTTATAAAAAAAGAGTAAACATCCGCCAACGGGACCTGCAATTCGGCGGCGATCTGACGGATCCCGTCATTTAATACGGCGACGCCCTGGCCCTGAAGTTCCCGGTGTTCGTTGATCGGGACAACCGGAAGCAGCGTCGCCAGAACCACCCGCATTCCGGATTGCTGGGCTGTTAAGGCCATGGAATGTATGTTGGCGGCGACGTCTTCCAGAGCGGGCACGCCGTTGGCCGCCCAGTCTCCCACATCGTTGATCCCTTCCATGATGATAATCAGGTCCGGTAAAGTATTGGTGCTGTCCCTGGGAACGAAATTGCTCGGGGCCGCGGCGCAGAAAATAGGAGCCACATTGTAATCCTCCGGATGATTCACTGTATCCGCCAGGCGGGCCAGGCCGCCCGAGGTCCTTTCTCCGCCGACGCCGACGTTGTAAAAGCCGAAGTTCCGGTTAAAATTCGATTTAAGCCGGTCAAAGAGCCGCTGGGGGTAGCCGCATTGGGGGAAAGCGCATATTTTGGAATCCATATAGCAATTGGTGATGCTGTCGCCGAAGGCCAAAAAAACGGGGTCTTTTGTACAATAGGAATTGAAAACCAGCGGAAAATACAGATGATTTTGAGCTTCTCCCCATCCCGCCCAAAAGATGGCCAAAATGGTCCAAAGGGCCGTGACCAATAAAACCTTACCGGGGTAGAAACCCCTTCCCAGGGAGCTTGAATGGAAAAAAATATTCAAGCCGACAATCTCCTAGTTTCCCAGGCCTAGAAGAGGAACCAGGACCTGATAGAAGACATCGGCCATCTGGTCGAACCCGGCGTCGTTGAAATGGAGCCCGTCGGCGGCCGCCCACTCCGGGTGTCCGGCCAGCCGGCCGTAGACATCGGCGATAGGGATCCCTTTTTCCAAACCGATTTGGAAAATGGTTGGATTGAATTGTTGGATTCGCGCCTGTCTCTCGACCTCATCGGCCCCGAAGGCAGGAGGAATGGTGGCCAGGATTACCTGTTTGCCCTGGCCGAAGGCAATGTCTATCATCGTCCGCAGGTTTTCCGCAATGGTTACATCGGGTATACCGACATTCATGTCATTGGTGCCTTCCATGATGATGACCAGGTCCGGAACGGTGGCTGTCGCTGTAGTCGGGTAAAGGCGGGGGTTGTTGCGGGTTGGGAAGGTGATGGTGTCATAGAAACGGAGCAATCCCCCGCTGGTGGTCTCTCCCCCTTCGCTTTTATTGAAGAAAGCGAGTTTGTCCTGACAATACCCGAATTCCTGCTGCAAGCGGTCATAAATCCGTTTTTCGTAACCGCAATTCGGGAAGTCGGTCAGATAATAGGAATCATAATAACACCCGGTGATGCTATCTCCGAAGGCCAGAAAATTAAAAGACAATTGTGGATTGGGACAGTAAGCGTTGAAAACACTTGGCAAAAAAAGGCCCTGGGCTTCTGCCGGCGGTCCATTTCCGTAGAGGCCCCCCAGGGAAAGGCCTAAAATAAAAAGAAAAATGATTTTTTTCATAACAGTGAATCCTTACCGCTTTGAAATTAAAATATAATACAACAATTTTATATTTCAAGAAGAGATCTTTGCCGGTGGAGGAGGGTGCGGGGGAAGGGGTTGGCAGCCGGGACAGGTGTGGGTCCCCCGCCCTCCGACGCGGCTCTTCCTTATGGGGGAGCCGCAGATCCTACAGAATTCACCGGCTCGGCCATAGACCCGCAGGTAGCGTTGGAATCCTCCCACGATCCCCTCCGGTCCCCGGTAATCACTGACCGTCGTCCCCTTGGCCTTGATTGCCTGGTCCAGAATCCGGCGCATATGGCGGTGCAGTTCCCGGACCTGATCCCGACGCAGTGCATCGGCCCGGGTTAGGGGATGGATGCGTGCCCGGTACAGGCTTTCATCCACGTAAATATTGCCCAAGCCGCTGAGAAAAGTCTGGTCCAGTAGCAGAGGCTTGATGGCCCGCTTTTTTTGTTGCAGGTTCCGGAAAAAGGCTTCGGCGGATATCTCCAGGGCGTCCGGCCCCAGGCCCTTCAGGAGCGGGATCGTTGGCTCTTCCCCGGTCAGGACTCCCAGCCTTCCGAATTTCCGGACGTCCCGATAACGCAGTTGCAGGGACCCGGGTTCCAAGTCAAAAATCACATGGGTATGTTTATCGACCGCCTGCTCCCGCGGGACCCGCAGGAACTGGCCGGTCATCCTCAGGTGAGTGACCAGCAGGAGGTCCCGGTCGAAAGCGATCAGGATGAACTTGCCTTTGCGGCCTATTTCCCGTATGCTAGCGCCTTCAAGGGCTTTGCGGAACCGACGGGAAGGCCAACCCAGCACTTTTTCGGATCGGACCCGGACGGACGAGATTTTTTTCCCGATTAATATCCGGCGCAGGCCGCGAACGATGGTTTCAACTTCAGGAAGTTCGGGCATAGAAAAGACAGGTTAAAGGTTAAAGGTCAAAGGATAAAGAAAAAGCAAAAACAGGAACGGGGGTGGTCACGGGCCGGCTTCTTTTTGAGTTTTGACGAACCACTTGAGCTGACGGCAGATGCCCCGAATCATCCGAACTTCATGAGAATAGAGTTGGATGCGGGACAAAAATCGACGGATGCTCATCATCCAGTGGCCGGGATTGTGCCGGTCCAGAAAATCCATCATCTGGAGGGCCTCCTCCAGGTGGGCGTACATACCCTCCAGTTCCAAAGAG
>JACRCK010000254.1 GCA_016219065.1 Deltaproteobacteria bacterium | reverse complement strand
TGCGGGCACGGACGCCCCTGCCGCCGGCGCGGCAGCGGTCGGGATAAAACTCCCCGTAAAATTAAGGAATCCCTGATCCGCGCTTGTTTTCAGGGACCACTCCAAGCCGAATTTTAATTCATCGGTCAGGGTGATCTCGGCAATGAGCACTTCGATCATTACCTGTCTCGGGACCAGATCGATCTTCTTCAAGGTTTCCAGGATCAGGGCGTAGTCTTCCGGTGTGGCCAGAATGACCAGGGAATTGGTGATCTCGTCAGGGAAAATCTTGGTTATATCGGAAACCAGGGCCTCTCCGGCCACGGCCGACCCGATGGTGGTCTGGGCCGGTTGCATGGAAGGGGGAGGTATTGCGGGTGCAGAAGGAGTCGAAGAACCCGCCCTGGTCGTTGTGGAGGTCGCCCCTGTTTTTGCGGGGGGTGCTTTGGCCCCAAGGTATATCTGCTGAAGCAAGGAGGCCAAGTCCTTGGCTTTGGAATTTTGAACCGGATAAACGAAGACCTGAGGTTTTATTTGTTTGAGCTGTTCACTATCAAATATCTCCACTAAGTGCAGCAGACGTTTCACATTGGCGTCGGTATCGACCAGGATCAGGTAATTTATTTTCGGCACATCGACGATCAAGGCATTGGTGGAAAGAAAAGGGGTCAGCACCTTGACCATTTCCGTAGAAGCGATAAATTTCATGGGAACGACTTGAAGCAAACCCAGACCCTGCATGGCTACTTTTTCCGCTTCCCGCCCGATTTTTACCGGGGCCGGCTCTCTGGACATATCGGCAATAGGGATGATCCGATAAAGCCCTCCCTCTTCAACAACCCCGATCCCGTTCAAGCGTAAAATAACCTCCATCAGGGGCAGGACGTCTTCCCTGGCTACCGGGGCCACGGACCTGAAGTTCACCCGTCCTTTAACTTTCGGGTCGATGATATAATTATATTGCATGACTCCGCCGAAAATTGTCTGGATGACCGAATAGACATCGGCATCATCAAAATTAAAGCTGACTTCTCCTCTTTTTACCGCCGGCAAACCTTCTCCCTGTCGGGAACGGCCCTTTGAAGGCTGCTTAACAAAGGGTCCTCCTTCAGAAGGGGCGGTGCCGGTAACGGCTCCGGCAGGCGTCTGGGGAAGAGGCTGTGCCTGAAGCGGCGCGGTTTGAATTTGAGAAGATCCTGACGGTTGTGCTGGAAGCGGAGCGGTCTGGACTTGCGAAGGTCCTGGAGACTGTGCCGGAAGCGGTTCCGATGAAGATTGGCGAGACTGGCTTGGCCGGTTTTCTGAGGGAGCCTGCGCACATACCGATGACCTCTCAAACGGCATCAGGGCGATAAAAATAAGAATCAACAGGCAAAGGGGGCGATTCCCCGTTATCATCAAACGCATCTTTCTCCTTTATCTATTCCTTTTCGGATCGTTAAATTTTTACAATAAAATTTTGGATTAAACAATAAAAAAAGGGTCCAGGACCGAAAAATACAGCTTTCAGGAATAAAAACTAATGTCTTTCCCGTATCTTTTTCTCTTCTAATTTTTCTGTCATCATCAATGGGCCAGGCCGGAGGCGCCAAGTTTGAGGGGCGATCGTTTCGACAAACTTGAGGCCAAAAGGGCAGGTCCTCTTCCCTTTATAGAGATTAATAAACAGTTGGACAGTAGTGTAGTAATAAATTTTCTCAAGAAAAGAAAAAACTACTGTTTTCTTGAGATGAAAAATAGGGTGTTGCCGTTATTCCTTTTTCTTCCCGGTGGATTTAAATTAGATCTCAAGTCGAAACGTTTTAAAAATCAGGAAAGAGTGGGACCGGCAAATTTGCGGATGACTGAGGTCTTTCATTCAACACTTAAAGGACGAAAAATGAGATCCGGTAACGACCCTTTGCCTTTCCTTTTTTGAATATATTGTAAAAAACCATTTAACCAGTATTACCTAATTACCTGAAAGGAGGAAATGAAATGGAGGGCATCAAAAGACGAGATTTTCTTAAGTTCGGTTTGAGCGGTCTGGCGACGTCTATTGTCGTCGGCTCGAGCCTGCCCTGGATGGACAACAAGGCCTACGGTGCGGTTCGGACCCAGACGCTCAATTTTCAGATTACCGACGCCCTGAAGGACATGGCCACCCACAACGCTCTTAACCCGGGACAGTGCTATTTCTGGATTTTCAAGGAGGAGACCATAGCAGCGGAAAGCCCCGGCCCGGTCATCTACACCACCGAGGGGGACACGATCCGGATCAACATCACCAACAGTCTGGACGAGCCCCATGCCTTCTACATCCCGGGCATGTTCAACAGCGGTCCCATCGCCCCGGGTCAGACGGTGCACAAATTCTTCACCGCCGGTGCAGGGGGCACTTATCTGTATTATGACAATCTGAACGCCCCGGTCAACCGGGTCATGGGGCTGCACGGGGCCTTTATCGTCATGCCCAAGGCCCCGGCCGCGGGCCACAAATTCACCCCCTACAGCAATCCGACCCCGGCTGTCCAGAGGCTTTTCGACGACTTCGGAACGGCCCCCTGGTGGCCCGGTCTGGCCTGGCACCAGGGCGACCCGACCACCAACACGCCGCCCTTCCGGAATCACGTTTGGGTGCTCCATCAGGCCAGTCCCAACCTGTTCGCCGAAGTCGGCAACTTTACCGCCGGTCAGGATTATCCGGCGGCCCAGTTCGTCAACCGGTTTCTCCATGATCCCTTTGATCCGATCAAGCCGACGACCAACGCCATACCCCAGTACTTCACCATCAGCGGTCAGGCCGGGCACTTCGCCCATAACACCCCCTACATCTGTCCCAACCACCGGGTAGGAGAGCCGACCCTGATCCGTATCCTCAACGCCGGACTATGGATGCATTCCATGCATCTTCATGCCAACCACTATTATGTGCTGTCCATGAACAACGTGGTCCAGAAGAACCTCTTGTGGCTGGACCTTTTCAACCACTTTCCCATGTCGGTCATCGACTGGATGATTCCCTATATGCGGCCGCCGGACGTGCCCAATATCCGGGGTATCGGCCGGGCGGATCAGGGTCTGCCCACCGTCAACGGCCACCCGGCCTGGCCGCCCAACGAGGAACTGCTGACCTTTATCCCCGGACCGGCGCCGGCCGGTGTTACCCCCTTCCAGGTGTTAGGGAATGAGACGGGAAACGATATAAACGGGAACCCCATCAGTCTGGGGGTCCAGTTGTCCCCCTTGTGCTATCCCATGCATGACCACTCGGAGCCGAGTCAGAGCTCCCAGGGAGGAAACTACAACATGGGTCTCATCTCCGGGGTGAATTTTACCGGAGACCGGAACGCCCCCGGCGGCGTTTTAAGCTTCCCGAACCAGCCCCTCATCAATGGCCCTGGTCCCGCGCCGGGCGTCTACCCGGTGGCCGTACCGCCGCCCTGGTTTACCGAATAATGGGTGATGGTCGGTGAGACTTTTGAAGAACTAACGTATTGAAGAAACCATATATAGAAATTATAGAAAGGAGAAAGAAATGTCATTTTCAAGCCCGGCATTTCATGTCGACCGTATCACGGTCGTAGGCGAGGAAAGCGAATTCGTCAAGATGTTTGACCCGCTACCGGTGGGGGTCAGTCCGGCCCTGCCCGAGCGGATCGACGTGACGACGCTTCCCATCGCCCTTACAGCCAACCCCAGGGCCAATCCCGTACCGGCCATAATGGAGGCCCTGGGACTGGGCACCCCAGGCACGCCGCATACCCGCGTTTTCGACCTGCTCAACGGCCTGGATATTCCCACCTGGGATGGTGCGAAAAGAATACACTTTATGGCCATCAGGGACAAGGATTTCAGTCCCATAGGGGCCGTTTATCCGGGGCCGATCTGCCGCGTCCCCCGAGGGGCGATCTTCCACGGCAACATGTCCGGCAAAGGGCCGCCGCCGCATACCATTCACTGGCACGGCATCGAGCCCACCCCGATCAATGACGGTGTGGGACACTGCTCCATGGAGATCGGCAATTACACTTACCAGTGGCAGCCGAATTTCACCGGCACCTATTTTTACCACTGCCATCGGAACACCATGCAGCATTTTGAGTTCGGGCTTTTCAGCCTGCTGCCCATCGATCCGCCCGATGCCTTTTTTGCCTCCATCGCCTCCGTTGACCCGGTGACCGGGGCGGTCACTTTGAACGCCATCCCGGTGGGGGCCGGTACGGACGGCAAGTTCCGCAATGCCTGCAACCTGCTGACCCTGCCAGCGTCCGTCCGGGCCAAGTTCTCCGGCTTTGTCGGGGGCGATGCCACCTATGGTGTGGCCGGCGCCGGCGATATCGGTGTCGGGGATCCTCATGCCTTTACGGTCCCCCATGACGTAGAGGTCATCTGGGTGCCCGATGACCGGGATTCGATCTGGAGCGATTTGGCCAGTAACGCCTTCCAGACCTTTCCGATTCACGGCAGCCAGCCCGGGGTCAACGACAACTTTAAGGCCAATGCCGGCGGGTCGGGATTTTTTGCCTTTAACGACTTTCACGCCGATTATTTTTACATCACCGGAGTCCCGGTGCCGACCCATGTGGGGGGCACGGGGATCATTAATCCGTCGGCCCCGCCCCCCCTTGGTGGGGTAGGCGGCGTGGCTTCACCGGATGGGCTGATTCCGGCCTTCTGGAACAGCGGGAGGTCCGGGTCCCAGATCGCCGTCAATGCCCGAGTGGGTCAGACCATCTTCATCCGTTGCTTAGATGCGGCTTACAACAACATCCGGGTTACCCTGCCGGTGGATGCGGTGATTACCGAGTGGGACGGAAGGGCCCTGGGGGTGCCGCCCTTCGGGTTGTATAACCAGGCTTATGTGCTGCCGAAGAATACGCCCATTGAGATCAGCGTAGCCCGTCGTTTCGGGGCCATAGTCAATGAGAGTACCCCAATCAGCTCCTTTGCCAAGGTCGAATTTTTGGACACCCGGGGCGGCGTGCTTAATGCCACGGCCCTGATTCCCTTTAACATTACAGCTTAAAATGGCCGGCTGGCCATGGCTTTTCACTGACCATGGCCGGGGCCGTAAAAATTCAATAAGGAGGCTTTAAAATGCACACCAAAAAGAACACCGCGATAGCCCTCGGGTTATTGACCTGTCTTGTTCTTGTTTTGCTCGTGTTGCCGAATATCGCCTCGGCGGCCATCCCGTCAGTTTGGAAATGGCGGGAGGCCCTGCCTCAGGGGAACCCCCTGATGAAGGCCGCTTTCGGCAATGAATTTGTCGCCGTGGGTAAGTCCGGCGCGATTTTAACCTCTCCGGACGGGGTGACCTGGACCAAAGGAACATCGGGGACCAACGAAGACCTTTCCGGGATCAGCTTTGGAAACGGCACTTATGTGGCCGTGGGGAATGCGGGAACAATCCTCACCTCTTCAAACGGGGTGATTTGGACCCCGCAGGCATCAGGGACCACCGACGACCTTTTCGGGGTCGCCTTCGGAGCCGGGAAATTCGTGGTTACCGGGAGCCATGGGACGATTCTGACTTCGGGCACTGGATCAACCTGGGCGGCAACCACCTTTCCCTTTATCAACCCGCCCAGTCCTACCTTGCTGGGGGTGGCCTTCGGTAATGGGACTTTCGTGGCCGTGGGTGTTTCCTTTATATTAACCTCCGCGGACGGTGTGGCCTGGAATTCTCAGCCTATTGATTTCACCCTGGACCTGCAGGCCGTGACCTTCGGTAATGGTCAATTTGTCGCCGTGGGCCGGCAGGGGACCATATTGACCTCCCTGACCGGTGTGACCTGGATAACCAGAATATCGGGGACTTCTCAAGACCTGTTCGGGGCGGCCTTCGACGGTACGAACTTTACCGCCGTGGGAGGCCGGGGCACCATCCTGACCTCTGTGGATGGATTGACCTGGTCGGTCCGGACTTCCGGGACCACGGCCGATCTCTTCGGCCTGGCCTTCGGCAACGGACTGTGGGCCGCTGTTGGCAATAACGGTCAGGTTTTGACCTCTCCGAATGGAACGGCCTGGACGGCCAGATCGACCGCGCAGACCGATAAATACCTCCTGGGAAGCGCCTTCGGCAACGGCACCTATGTTTCCGTGGGTGAAGGAGGTACGATCCTTTCTTCGACCAACGGCATTACCTGGACGGCCCGGATTTCCAATACCGTCAACGACTTCTTCGGGGTGGCCTACGGGAGCGGCAGGTTTGTGGCCGTAGGCACTCTGGGGGAGGTGGTAACCTCTACCGACGGGATTATCTGGAGTCACCAGGGGCAGACGACGACCAATGACCTTTTTTCCATTGTCTTCGCCAATAACCTGTTTGTGGCCGTGGGCAAGGGTGGCACGATCTTGACCTCTACCAACGGCCTGACCTGGACCTCGGCGGTCCATGGGCCTGATTTGTTCGGGGTGGCCTTCGGCAACGGCACCTTTGTGGCCGTAGGCGTGGCCGGCGAGATCATGACCTCGACCAACGGGGCCTCCTGGACCCACCTGACCGGGGCCCCGGCCGTCGACGACCTCCTGGGGGTCACCTTCGGTAACAACCTGTTTGTGGCCGTGGGTTCCCTGGGCACGATCCTGACCTCTCCCACCGGGGCGGCCTGGACGGCCCGGACTTCCGGGGTTATCGATGACCTGAACAGCGTCGCTTTCGGTAACGGAAGCTATGTAGCCGTGGGCAGTTACGGGACCATACTGACCTCCTCCACCGGTCTGACCTGGACGGCCCGGGCATCCGGGACCTTTACCAATCAATTAATCGGGGTTTCCTTTGCCCGGGGCGGTTTTCTGGCCCTGGGCAGTGCCGGGACGATCCTGCAATCACTGGTCGCCCTGAATAGCATCGATTTTGACGGGGACGGGAAGGCGGACATCGCGGTCTGGCGTCCCGGGAATGGAAACTGGTACCGGATCAATTCCTCCGATAATTCGATCGGGATGACCCAGTGGGGAGTGGCCACGGATAACCCGGTGATCGGTGATTTTGACGGCGACGGCAAGGGTGATATCGCCGTCTGGCGGCCGTCCGACGGCAATTGGTACATCCTCCGTTCATCCGACAATGGTGTTACGGTTACCCAGTGGGGAGTGTCGACGGATATAGCGGTTGCCGGTGAT
>JACRCK010000253.1 GCA_016219065.1 Deltaproteobacteria bacterium | reverse complement strand
TTATCCTTTTACCTTTAACCTTGAGCCTGTTTTTTAACACGCCTCCAGCAGCGCCACATACTTGTCATCCCGGAAATGCCACACCTGGATCGCACCCTGGGGACAGGAGCTGGCGCAGTTCCCGCAGCCCCGGCAGGCGGCCGGGTCGATCTGGGCGAAATGCCGTTCGTTGATCCGCGGCACGCTGATGGGGCAGATCCGCAGGCAGGTCAGGCAGGCCACGCACAGGTCTTCGTTGACCTCGGCCACCGGTCCGCCCACCATGGTCTGCTTCTGGGCCAGCACCGTGGCCGCCCGGGCCGCCGCGCCCTTGGCCTGGGCGATGCTCTCCTCCAGGGACTTGGGCCCGTGCCCCAGGCCGCAGAGGAACATGCCGGCATTGGCGAAATCCAGGGGCCGCAGCTTGATATGGGCTTCCAGGAAAAAACCGTCGGCGTCGAAAGGCAGTTTCAGGGCCTGGGCCAGGGGCCGGATTGAAGCCGCCGGCCGGATGGCCGCCGACAGGGCGATCCGATCGGGACGCAGGCGCAGGCCGGCCTTCAGGTTCTGGTCAAAGACCCGCACCTCGAGTTTTCCCTCAACCAGTTCTACTTCCGGACGCTTTTCCGGTTCAAAACGGATAAAGCGCACCCCGGCCTCCCGGGCCTTTTTATAATAAAGCTCCTTGCGGGCGTAGGTGCGGATATCCCGATATAAAACAACCACCTCGGTCCGGGGGCTGACTTCCTTGATTTTTAAGGCGTTGTTTACGGCTGTGGCACAGCAGACCCGGCTGCAATAGGGGTGCTGCTCCTCCCGCGAACCCACGCACTGGATCATAACCACCGCTCCGGCTTCCCGGATCCGGTCCGGTTTCGTAAACAGCTCTTCCTGGAGTTCCAGTTGGGTCATGATACCGGGGTGCTCGCCGTAGCGGTATTCCGCAGGCCGGTATTCCGCACCGCCGGTGGCCACCACTACGGCCCCGTGCTCCACCGTTCGCTGCTCCCCCCGGTGGGAAAGACGGCTGGTAAATTTTCCCACGGTCCCGGAAGTCTCCAGCAGTTCGGTATTGGTAAAAAGCCGGATGCGCGGATGGCCGATCACCCGCCGGGTCGTTTCCTGGAGGTATTGCTGGACATCCACCCCCTCCAGGGTCCGGTGTATCCTTCGGGCCACGCCGCCCAATTGATCGGACCGTTCCACGAGGAAGGTCTCAAAACCCTGGTCGGCCAGGTTCAGGGCTGCCGTCATTCCGGCCAGGCCGGCGCCCACCACCAGGGCCCGCTGATCCACTTCGTAGGGGATCTCGTACAGGGGCGTAAGCAACCCGGCCCGGGCCACGGCCATGCGCACCAGGTCCTTGGCCTTGGCGGTGGCCGTCGCGGGGTGGGCCTGATGGACCCAGGAGCATTGATCCCGAATGTTGGCCATCTCGAAGAGGTATTTGTTCAACCCGGCCTTGCGTAGCGTGTCCCGGAAGAGGCCTTCGTGGGTCCGGGGCGAGCAGGAGGCTACCACCACCCGATTCAGTCCCTGTTCCTGAATCAGGCGGAGCATGGTTTCCTGGCTGTCCGTGGAACAGGTAAACAACAGGTGGTCCGTATAGACCACCCCGGGCAGAGTCCGGGCATAGGCGGCCACCTCGGCCACGTCCACGATGCCGGCGATGTTGATCCCGCAGTGGCAGATGAAGACGCCGACCCGCGGCTCTTCCCGCTGCACCGGCCGCTCCTCGGGAAAGGAAATCTCCCGGATCTGGGTGCCCCGGGCCTCGTGCAGCAGGGCTCCGGCCGCGGCCGCGGCGCCGCTGGCCTGGGTGACGGTCTCCGGGATGTCCTTGGGGTTCTGGAAAACTCCGCCGGTAAAGATCCCCGGCCGGGTCGTCCCCGTCGTATCCAGGGGCGGGTTCTCGCAAAAACCGAAACGATCGGTCCGGATCTGCAGGCAAGCGGCCAGTTCGGCGGACCGGGAATGGGGGGCCAGGCCCACGGACAGGATAACCAGATCGAATTCTTCGGTCTTAAACTCGTTGGTTTCGTCGATATAGGAAAGCTGGAGGTTGTTGGTCCGCGGATCCTGGGTCACCCGGGAGATCAGGCTGCGGATATACCGGACCCCGTGTTCCCCCTTGGCCCGCTCATAATAGCGGTCGAAGCCTTTTCCCTGGGCCCGGATGTCGATAAAAAAGATCGTCGGCTCCAGGCCGGGCAGATGTTCCTTGGCGATCACGGCCTGCTTGGTGGCGTACATGCAGCAGACATAAGAACAATAGTCCCGCTGGAGGGAAGCGTCCCGGGACCCCACGCACTGGATCCAGGCTATTTTTTGGGGTTCCCGCCCGTCCGTAGGCCGCTGGACGTGGCCCCCGAAAGGCCCCGAGGCGGACAGGACCCGCTCGAACTCCAGGCTGGTCAGGACATTGGGATAACGCCCGTACCCGTATTCCTCCTTCAGCCGGGCATCGAAAATCTCGAAACCCGGCGAGGCGATCACTGCCCCGACTTCCAGGGTCAGTCTTTCCCCGGTCAGGGCGTGGTCGATGGCCCCGGCCTGGCAGACCTCCAGGCACTGATAGCATTCCGAGCAGATCCCGCAGGCCAGGCAGCGGGCCGCCTCGGTTTGCGCCTCTTCGGGGGTCAGGACCTCGACTACTTCCTCGAAATCCTGCCGCCGTACCCGGGGATCCCGCAACCGGGGCCGACAGCGGGGTTCCCGCAATAGGCCGGTCATTTCCGGCTCGGCGATCTCGAAAGTCTTTTCCCGGCCTGCCGCCAAATCCTGCCCCTGTAAAAAACGGTCGATGGAGACAGCCGCTTCCTTGCCCTGGGCGATGGCCTCGATAACGGTCCTGGGCCCCAGCACCGCATCGCCCCCGGCGAAGATCCAGGGGACATCGGTCTGCAGGGTAACCGGATCCACCTGCAAGGTACCCTGCCGGGATATCCGCACGGCTTCGGGGGCCTGAAGTTTTCCCGCTTCGGGTTGCTGGCTGATGGCCGTGACCACCGTGTCCACCGGGATCTCAAACTCCGATCCAGCCACCGGCACAGGTCTCCGGCGTCCCGACGCATCGGGTTCCCCCAGCTCCATTCGCAGGCATTCGACCGCTTTAAGCTTACCGTTTTCGTCACCCAACAATCGCACCGGGGCGGTCAGATAACGGATCTCGACCCCTTCCTCCAGGGCTTCCTCGATCTCTTCCCCATAAGCCGGCATTTCCTCCCGGGTCCGCCGGTACAACACCAGGGCCTCTTCGGCCCCCAGCCGCAGGGCGGTGCGCACAGCGTCGATGGCCACGTTTCCGCCCCCGATGACCGCCACACGCCGGCCGACTTCGACCGGTTCACCCAGGGCCGTTTTTCGCAGCAGGTCCACCCCGGCTACGACCCCGGCCAGGTCCTCGCCCTCCACTCCCAGCCGGAGCCCCTGGTGGGCCCCGATGGCCGTAAACACCGCGGCAAATCCCTCGGCCTTGAGCTGCTCCAGGGTCCTTTCGGGCCCGATGGGGGCGTTCAAGGCGAGGGTTACTCCCAGACTTTGAATGGCCTCGATTTCCCGGTCGATCACCTTTTGGGGCAACCGGTAGTTGGGGATCCCCACGGTCAGCATACCCCCGGCTTTGGGCAGGGCTTCAAAAATGGTCACCGGGTATCCCTGGCGGGCCAGGTAATAGGCGCAGGTCAACCCCGCCGGTCCGGAACCGATTACCGCCACCCGCTGGGGCCTCTTTTCCTCCGGGGCCTTCAGTCGGACCGGACCGGAATGGCTCTCCAAGTCGGCCACGAACCGTTTCAACTCACGGATGGCGATGGGTTCCTCGATCTCCCCTCGGCGGCAGACCCCTTCACAGGGATGGGTGCAGACATAGCCGCAGACAAAGGGCAAGGGGTTCTCCTGCCGGATGAGGGCCAGGGCTTCCGTAAATTTTCCCTGGGCGATGAGGGCCACATACCCCTGGACGCTGATGTGAGCCGGACAGGCGGCCTTGCAGGGGGAGGTCCCCCGGCGGTCGATGGCGAAGGTGGAGGGTACGGCCTGGGGGAAATGACGATAGATCGCTTTGCGTTTATTCAATCCCTGGTTGAAATCGGCGGGAACGTTAACGGGGCAGACCTTGACGCATTCCCCGCAGCCGGTGCAGGCCTCTTCCTTGACGAAACGGGGTTCTTTGAATATTTCCGCCAAAAAATTACCGGGCTCTCCGGAAAGGCGCTCCACCCGGGCCCGGGTGATGATTTCGCTCTTGGGACTCGCGGCCACCTCGATCAGATTGGGGGAGATCAGGCAGGTGGAGCAGTCGTTGGTCGGAAAGGTCTTGTCCAGTTGGGCCATGACCCCGCCGATGTTCACGTTGCGGTCCACCAGATAGACCTTGAACCCGGCGTTGGCCAGATCAAGGGCGGACTGCATCCCGGAAATCCCGGCCCCGACAACCAGGACGGCTCCTGTGTTTGAAGGTTTTTCAGCGTTCATGATGCATCGACTATTCGATGTTGGATGTTGGACGTTCATCTTTATTTTGAACTAAATCCCAACCAGTTCGATCATGCGGACCCGGTTCCGCTATCCGTCAGCCAGCAGCTCCCCGGCGGTCCCTTCCCGGACCACGACGCCGGCTCCCAGCAGATACCCGTAATGGGCGATCTCCAGGGCCTCCCGGAAATTCCGTTCGGCCAGGAGAATGGTAATGCCCTGGTCATTTAATCGGCGGACCAGCCGGAAGATTTCCCGGACGGTCCGCAGGGGCAGCCCCCGGGAAGGTTCATCGAGGAGCAGCAGTTTCGGACGGGCCATCAGGGCCCGACCAATGGCCGCCATTTGCTGCTCTTCCCGGCCCAGGGTCCCGGCCAATCGGTTGGCAAGCCGGCGGAGCGGGGGAAATACCTGATAAACCCAGGCCAACCTTTCTTCAAGGTCCGGTTTAAACTTACGGTTATGGTAAAAATAAGCCCCCAGACGAAGATTGTCCAGGACCGGAAGCTGGGTAAAGAGTTGTCCCCCTTCCGGGACCTGGGAGATCCCCCGTTCGACGATTTCCATCGTCGAGCTATGGGTGATATCTCTGTCCTGAAACCGGATCGTCCCGCCGGTGGAGCGGGTGATCCCGGAAATAACCTTTAATAGAGTGGACTTCCCGGCTCCCCGGGCGCCGATGACGGAGACGATATTCCCCGTGTCAATCCTAAGCAGAATATTCCGGAGGGCCCGGACGGGGCCATAGCAGGCGTTAATCTCACGGAGCTCCAGTAACCCCCCTGCCATCCGGACCCTTTTTGAACTTATTTTTAACTTATTGAAGTTATAATAAAAAATACTTATATAGCTATAATATAACTAAAGATTGAGAGCTGTCAAGGAATAAATATCGGCCGCTTTATTCTGAAGATCGGCCCGACCGTAACCGCCCGGGGAAATCCCTTGTCTCCCGCCGCGTTGTCTGTTATATTTCCTCTCGATTCAGCCCATTAAAGAACGAGGAGCAGGCCCATGAGCGACCCCCATAAAGGTTACAGCGATCTGATGGAGGATATGAAGGATTTTTCATCTTCCGCGGAAGCGGATTTTCTGGAAGGGGTCACCCGGGCTTCCGGGATTACTGAAGAAGTACCCATGGCCCAATCGGTGGGCCTGCGGGTCAAAGCCATCCGGGAGATGAAAGGCCTCTCCTACTCAGATCTGGCCCAGCGGACCGGCTTCTCAGAAACCCTGGTTCAGGAGATTGAATCGGGGGAAGCCCTGCCGCCGCTGGGGGACCTGGTGAAACTGGCCCGGGCGCTGGATATGAAAATGGGTTACCTTCTGGTCCAGGGGGAGGCCAAGCCTTATGCGGTCGTGCGCAAACAGGATCGCAAGGCCATCTCCCGCTACGGTTCCCAGAAAACCGTCCGCTATGGGTACGCCTATGAATCCCTGGCCCCGGAAAAGCGGGACCGCAACATGGAGCCCTTCATCGTTGCCCTGGAGCCTCGCACCGAAGAGGAAGCCCCCTCCACCCACGACGGGGAGGAGTTTATTTATGTCCTGGAGGGGATGATCGAAGTCCAGATTGGGGAAAAACGGGAACGGCTCGAGCCGGAGGATTCCATCTACTATGATTCCACCCAACCCCATCTAGTCCGCTGTGCCGGTGACCGGCCGGCCCGGATCCTGGCGGTTTTATATACCCAGGGGAAAAAATAATTGTTTTGATCCTTAAGACCACAGGAAAGCCCCCCCCAAAATCGGGCCCGATGGGTTCAGGCCCCAAAACCTTACCCCCTTGATCTGTCTTTCATTGCACCCGGACCGGGCCTGTTTGATAACTATCTGAATTATTGAAGTGTATATATCTTTTTTAAGCAGGCGCTTGATTAATAGTGGTTGACAAGGCGAAATGGTTATATTATAGCTAACCAAAAAAATTTCAAATTTTTTTGGTTGAAAAAAAACCACTTAGAAGAATTCAAGCGAATGTAGTTTTATATTTAGATTTTTACAGCCATTGTTAGAGACAAATTCTCAGAACAATGGCTGTAAGAATCTAAATACCGGATCAATCGACGGGGATGAGACTGCGCTGCTGAATATTAATAATACCAAGTAATACAAGCAGTAAAGGAGAGCCTATGGGGGGTTTGCTTTGGTTGACCGAGAAGATGAGCAGGACGTTTAATTGGATAGCGCTCTGCGCCTTGACGTTCATCATGCTGCTCACCGTTTCTGATGTCGTTCTCCGGTATTTCGGGCACCCGATCGTCGGTACCTTTGAAATCGTGGGTTTCTGCGGAGCGCTGATAATCGGCTTCGCCCTGCCTCTGACCTCCTGGCATCGCGGGCATATCTTCGTCGACTTTCTCACCGTGAAGATGTCGAAGAAAATCAAGAAAACGATGGACATCTCCACCAGGATCCTGTGTATTACCTTGTTTATCATCGTCGGCTGGAACCTCTTCATCTATTCCCAAAAGCTTTACCGGTCAGGGGAAGTCTCGCTGACCATCCAGATCCCCTTTTACCCTTTTTCCTATGGATTGGGTGTTGCCTGCTTCTTGCAGTGTCTGGTCCTGATCGCCGATGTCGTCAAGATCTTTAGAGGAACATACGATGAATGAGGTTACCGTAGGGATTGTAGGTTTACTGATTGTCCTGGCCATGTTCCTGACGGGCATCGAACTGGCCTTTGCCATGATCATCGTCGGCTTCCTCGGCTTCGGATATCTTATTTCCTGGCATGCGGCCTTCAACCTCCTGGCCAAAGATTTTTTCGATGTCATGAACACCTATGGGTTCACGGTGATCCCCCTTTTCATCCTGATGGGACAATTGGCCTTCCACTCCGGGGCGGCCAAGCGGCTCTTTGATACCGCCTTTAAGTTTATCGGTCATATCCCGGGCGGTCTGGCCATGACCACCGTCGTCGCCGCCTCGACCTTCAAGGCCATCTGCGGGTCTTGTCCCGCGACGGCGGCCACTTTCGCGAGTGTGGCCGTCCCGGAAATGGACCGCTATAAATATGACAAGCGGCTTTCCACGGGCGTCGTCGCCTCGGTCGGGACCCTGGGCGTCCTCCTGCCCCCGAGCGTTACCCTGATCGTCTATGGCATCATTACCGACCAGTCCATCGGGAGACTCTTTTTGGCCGGGATATTTCCGGGCCTGCTGACCGCCTTTTTCTTTATCACCGTCATTCTGGGGTGGTGCACGATCAATCCCGATCTGGGACCCCAAGGGGAGAAATCCACCTGGGGCCAAAGGTTCCGCTCCCTCCCGGAGGTTATCTGGGTCGTGGCGATCTTCCTGCTGGTCATCGGCGGGATCCTGCAGGGGTTCTTCACCCCCACCGAAGCCGGC
This sequence comes from Deltaproteobacteria bacterium, assembly GCA_016219065.1. GTDB lineage: Bacteria > Desulfobacterota > RBG-13-43-22 > RBG-13-43-22 > RBG-13-43-22 > JACRCK01. The sequence goes on along the minus strand of JACRCK010000253.1, from coordinate 23,630 downwards.
AGCGTAGGAACATTCCTGGTCCTGGTTTTCGCTTTTGCCAGAAGGGATCTTAATCTTAAGGGTTATATAGCGGCAGGTCTGGAATCGTTGCGGACCGCCTGCATGGTCATGCTGCTCATCACAGGCTCGGTGGTCCTCGGCCACTTTATTACGGTCACCAAGATACCCATGATCGCGGCCGACTGGGTCGTGACGCTCCAGACGCCCTCCTGGGTTATCGTGTTGGTGATCAGTCTGATTTATATTATCGGCGGCTCCTTTATCGATGACTTCGCCTTTATGATCCTGGCCACGCCGATCTTCTATCCGGCCATCATCCGTCTCGGCTATGACCCTCTGTGGTTCGGCATGCTGGTATGCCTGACGGTTATGGTTGGTTTGGTCATCCCCCCCATGGCCATCGTTGTTTTTATCGTAGGTAAGATAACGAAGACACCGCTTCGTATCGTCTATGCCGGGGTCTATCCCTTCCTGCTCAGCCTGGCTGTTGTGGCCATACTGGTCTTTATTTTCCCCCCTATTGTCACTTGGCTGCCCCATATATTGATGCCCTGATAGAGTTAGTTATGCGGGACAAGGCTTTAAATAAATTTAAAGAAGGAGGAGAAATCATGAAAAAGCATTGGGGAGTATCGTTGGTGCTCGTCGCCTTTATGGCGGGCCTGCTGTTTGGCGCGGTTCCGGGTGTTTCGGCACAGGAGAAAGTGATTACGCTCAATTATGCGAATTTTTTCCCGGCACCCAGCCCGCACAGCGTTTTGGCCGAACAATGGGGCAAAGAAATCGAAAAGCGGACGAACGGCAAGGTCAAGATCACTTTTTTCCACGGGGGCACGCTGGCCCCGGCGGCCCAGATTTATGATTCGACCGTACAGGGCATCGCGGATATGGGGTTCAGCGTTCTGGCCTATACGCGGGGCAAGTTCCCCCTGACCGAAGTCATCGACATTCCGCTGGGCTTGAAAACCGGTGTTACCGCCACCAAACTGATCAACGCCTACTACAAGAAGTTTCAACCGAAGGAATTCGACGAAGTCAAGGTCCTCTATCTGCATGCGCATGGCCCCGGACTGATTCATACCACCAAAAAACCGGTCCAAAAACTCGAAGACCTCAAGGGCATGAAACTCCGGGGTACCGGGCTGGCCGCTAAAATTATAACGTCCCTGGGGGCGGCACCGGTGGGCACCACCATGCCGGAGACCTATGACGCCCTCCGGACCGGCGTGGCCGAAGGGGCCTTGGCTCCTTTCATGGCCCTCAAGGATTTCCGCTGGGGGGAAATCACCAAATACTCCATCGAGAACTATGGTTCCAGCTACTCGGTGGGCTTTTTCGTGGTCATGAACAAGAACAAGTGGAACTCCCTGCCTCCCGATGTCCAGAAGGTCTTCACCCAGGTGAGCGAGGAATATACGGATAAAGTGGGCGCCCTCTGGGATCAGACCGACAAGGACGGGATCGAGTTCATCAAGAGCAAGGGCGTCAAGATCCTGCCGCTCTCCAAAGAGGAAGACGCCCGTTGGGCCGCTGCCGTGAAACATCTCCAGGATGATTACGTGGCGGCCATGAAGGCCAAGGGGTTGCCCGGTGATCAGGCCCTCAAGTTCTGTCTGGATTTCATCAAGACCCATCAGAAATAACGGCGGGCCGTTAAAAAAAAGAGGTTAGGTAAAAACCAGGGCTTCTCGGTTGAGAAGCCCTGGTTTCCCACTTCAATCCGGGCGTCATAAGAGGGGTACAGGGTATGCAAGGGTCGGTATTAGACGGAAAGAAGATTCTGGCGGTTGATGATGAGCCTGATGTTCTGGCAGTCCTGAAAGAAGAGATCCTGGAGGCCTGCCCGAATTGTACCTTTGACCAAGCCACTACCTATGAAGAGGCCATCCAGAAGCTGGAAGCAGCCCACTACGACGTGGTCATACTCGACATTATGGGTGTGCGCGGTTTCGACCTTCTTGAAACGGCCATAAAAAAAGGCCTAAAAGTCGCCATGCTGACCGCCCAGGCCCTGAGCGCTGAAGCCCTGAAACGCTCCCATGCCATGGGGGCCAGGGCCTATATCCCCAAAGAAAAACTAGGCGAAATCGTCCCTTTCCTGGAAGATGTGCTCACTTACGAATTCGAGAGCGGCTGGAAAAGGCTTTTTGAAAAGCTGCACGGCTTTTTCACCGAAAGATTCGAGTCCGACTGGGAAAAGAAGACCGGCCTGCAATGGCGAGAATGGGGAAAATACTCGGACAGCAAAGATTGAACCTTCATATTTTTTTGTTAAAATAATTCCGAGACTAGTACCCCCAACCCACCAGAACGCGTCCCTCCTCCAGGCGGTCAACCGATGAAGCAAAGAAGCTTGTTTCCCCAAAGATAGTTTGATATAAATTGAGTTAAAAAATTGTTAGGGAGTGGGTATGGCCCAGGATATTTTTGGCGAAGGACGGGATTCCCACGAGGCGCTGCTCGAACAACTCGAACGGGAAAAAGAAAGCGGCCCGGAAGACGCCGCCATTGCCGTCAACCGGCGCATCAAGGAAATTCGCCAAAAGAAAGGCCTTTCCCTGCAGGATCTGGCCCGGATCTCGGGTTTCTCCACCGCCATGCTCTCCCAGATCGAAAACCACCTGATCTCCCCTTCGCTGGGGACGCTGATCAAGCTGGCCCAGGCCTTGGAAATGCGTATGGGGGAATTGATCGCCGGCCCGGGCGGCCGGTCTTTCACCATCGTCCGCCAAGGGGAAGGAAACGTGGTCTCCCGGTATGCCTCCCGTTCCGGGGTCACCTACGGGTATTCCTACCAGTCCCTGTGCCCGGAATTAAAAAGCCGGCACATGGAACCTTTTCTGGTAACCCTGGAACCCTCCTCGGGGACCAAATCCCCTTCCCACCATGAGGGGGAAGAATTTATTTTTGTGCTGGAAGGAGCGGTCCGGATCACCCTGGCCGACCTGACCGATGTACTCCATCCCGGAGACTCCATCTATTACCACTCCACCCTGCCCCACCTGGTGGAATGCCACGAGGACCGGCCGGCCTTGATCCTGGCCGTGTTGTACTCCTCCGGCACTTGAGGGCGGGCGCTGGAATTTGGCCTTTGATTACAAATCAGGCCCCATCCCCGCGCTGATCTGGAGCTTTACCGTGGCGTTGGCCAGATCGGCGACCGCCTGCAGATAGCCCAAATAGGTTTCATCGGCAGTGCGTTGGGCGTTCAGCAATTCCAAAAAGGAGGCCGAGCCCATGCGGTAGGCCAGGCGCATCCCCTCCGTGACGCGATCCGAGTCTTGCAACACATGTTCGCGGTAATGCCGCACGTTTTCGCAAGCGGCCCGATATTTCGCGAAGGTCGCCCGGACTTCCGTTTCGGCCTTCAGCCTCATCGAGGACAGTCGATAGTGGGCCTGGCTGAGGGCCACTTCAGCCTGCACCAATTCGCCTTTCTGCAGCCGGGAGAACGGCAAGGGCACGGTGACGGTCAGACCGAGTTCCAGGGAACGTTCCGCCGGGGCATTGGTCACCTGGCCCTCGTGGTTGAAAAGGGGATCCACGCGCGGGGTATTGGTCAGGCTTAAATTGATCTTGGGATCTAGCCACCGGTTAGCCTTGGCCAGCTGCACCCCCTGGCGGGCATTTTCCACCTCGGCCGCGGCGACCTGAATATCGTACCGTTTTTTCAGGGCCTGCTGGATCAACGTAGCGAGATTAACTTCCAGAGCGGCCCCTTTGAAGGCCGTATCCACAACGGCTCCCGGGAAAACCTCTTCGAAAGGCTTACCCAGGAAGGCCGTCAGGGTGATCTCGGCCGCCTGGGCTTCAGCCCTGGCCGACGTGACCTCGTTGGTAAATCGATCCGCTTCCACGTTGGTCTGCCAGAGTTCCAGCTTACTGACATCACCCGCCCGGTAGCGGATTTCCGTGGCCCGCACCAGCTCCTGAAAGGACTGGAGACTCGATTGCTTGCGAGCCAAAGCGTCCCTGGTCCGGCAGGCCTCGATGAAAGCCGAAGCGGAATCCAAACCCAGTTGGTGTAAAAAAGCGGCCACATTGGCCTCCGCCAGCCTCAGCTTGCTTTCCGCCACCTGGATGCGTTTGTCGCGTTTCCCGGCCGTTTCCAGGGTGTAACCGAGTTCGATGACGGTCGCCAGCGAGGCGTTCGGTTTATTGGGTTCATAAAGCTCGGCCGAGTCGATGCCGAAGCGCAATTCCGGATCCGGGCGAACCCCGGCAATGGAAATATCCGCCTGGGCGCTGGTGATGTTTTGACGCTGGCTTTTCAAGTCCAGACTGTAGGTGGCCACCGCCTCCAGGTACTCGCGGAAAGTGACTCGGCGGGATTGGCCCGGATTGTCGTCCGCCGCTTGGAGCGGCGCGGGATGCGGAGACAGCAACCCGAACGCCAGCGCGAGGGCTACCAGGCCGAAGGTTAATGGTCGAGGCATTTTCTTCTCCTTATCGGTCGTTCGCTGCGGAAGAGCCGTCCGGTTCCCGGACGCGGTCCGAACCGGGGCTTCCCTGGGGATCCGTTGTGGTTGTTTCTGGAGCGTGCCCTCCGGCCCTTTTTTCTTTCCAGCTTTCCATCAGGTAATAGAGGGCCGACAGCAAAAGCAGGGTCAGCGCCGTGGCCGTGATCAGACCGCCCACCACCACCGTGGCCAGGGGCCGTTGCACGTCACTGCCCAGACTCCGGGCCAGCGCCGCCGGGGTCAGGCCCAGGGCCGCGACCGTGGCGGTCATCAGCACCGGGCGCATCCGTTCCCGGGCCCCCTGGAGCACCGCCTCCCGCAAAGAGACCCCCTCTTCCGTCCGCCAGCGGTTCAGGTTGGTAATCATGATGATGGCGTTTAATACCGCCACGCCGAAAAGCGCGATGAACCCGACGGCGCTGGAGACGTTCAAGGTCATGCCCCGCAGGTGCAGGGCCACCAGCCCGCCCAGGGTGGCCAGAGGCACGGCCAGCAGGATCAAGGCCGGTTGACGCAGGTTGCGGAAGCTGGAGAAAAGCAGTAAAAACATCAGGGCCAGCACCATGGGCAGAATCAAGGCCAAGCGGGCTTGGGCCCGATTCTGGTTTTCGAATTGGCCGCCCCAGCCGATGTGAAACCGGGAGTGGTCGTAAGGCACCTGGGTGTCGATTTTGCCCTGGGCTTCCCGCAGAAATGACGCCAGATCCCGCCCCCGGACATTCACCCGCACGGTCAAGTGCCGTTTGGCCATTTCCCGCGTAATCGTGCTTTGCCCCTCGACCAGCCGGATATCGGCGACTTGGGCCAGCGGTATGCGGGTCCCCGCGGGGGAGGTCACCAGCAGGTTGCCGATGTCCCCGGGGGCGTCCCGCGCCTCCCGGGTAAAGCGCACGGCCACATCGTAATGCCGTTCTTCGATAAAAACCTGGGCGATCGGCTTTCCGCCCAGGCCCGTACTGATCAGATCGGCGATATCGGCCACATTGATGCCGAAGCGGGCCGCCGCATACCGGTCCACCGTGATGCGCATCTGCGGCAAGGGCGGCTGTTGATCGATGATCACATCACTGGCCCCTTTGATGGCCTTGAGTTCCCCTTCCACCTGGGCGGCAATGCGCCGGGCTTCGGCGAAATCGTTTCCATAAATCTTGATGACCAGGTCGCTGTGCGCCCCGGCCACCTTGTCCAGAACCATATCGGAAATCGGTTGGGCAAAGCCTACGTGAAAGCCCGGCATCCGGGCAAACCGCCGCGCCATTTGCTCGATCAACTCCTCCTTGCTGCGCCGCGGTTTCCAGGTGTCGTACGGGTGAAGTCCGACCATGGCTTCCACATGGGAAGGCGTCCAGGGATCCATGCCGTCATCGGTGCGTCCGAGTTGGGAGACCACGTAGGCCACTTCTTTAAACTCCCGCGTCACCCGGCGCAATTCATCGGACATCTCCCGGGCCTTGTTCAGGGAAATCCCGGGCGGCAAGGTTACCTGAAGCCAGATGGAGCCTTCATCGAGATAGGGCAGAAAATCCCGGCCGATCGTCCCCCCGAACCCGATCACCGCCAGCAGGGTAAGGGCAAAGGCCAGGACGGCCCGGCGGGGTCGGTCTACCAAACGGGAAAGCACCTTTTCATAGCGCGGCGCCAGCCAATCGAGGACCGGGTTATGAAAGATCCGACGCGGCTTGGCGTAGGCCTGGTAGGCCAGTCCGGGGACCAGCATCAGGGCCGCGGCCAGGGCGCCGATCAGGGCGAAACCGATCGTGTAGGCCATGGGGGTGAACAGCTTGTATTCGATGCGCTGAAAGGCGAAAAGCGGAAAATAGGCCGTAATAATGACCAGCATGCCGAAGAAGATGGGCGGGGTCACCTGCAGAGCGGCGGCCAGAATTTCCTGGGAGGTCAGGGCCCGGCCTGCGTTTTCCTCGCGTCGGCGCAGGATATTCTCCAACATGACAATAGCGCCGTCCACCAGGATGCCGAAGTCGATGGCGCCCAGCGACAGCAGGTTGGCCGGGATCTTGAAATGGTACATAAAAACGAAAGCGAAAAGCAGCGAGAGCGGAATGGTGCAGGCCACAATCAGCGCGGCCCGGGGGCTGCCGAGAAAAAGCAGCAGCACGATGGTGACCAGAACGATGCCCTCGACCAGGGTCCGGGCTACCGTTTTGATCGTGGCAGCGATCAAATTGGCGCGGTCCAGATAAGGGACGATCTTCACATCTTTGGGCAGGATGTTTTCATTCAGCTCCCGGACCGCCTGGTGGACCTCGGTCAGCACGCGCTGGGCGTTTTCACCCCGCAGCATCAGGGTGATGCCCTGAATAGCGTCCGGGTTGTCGTCCTTGCCGAGCACGCCTTTGCGCTTGGCATGGCTGAGCTTGACCTCGCCCAGGTCTTTGATCAGTACGGGAACCCCTTTTTTTTGGGTCAGGATGATGTTGCCGAGGTCCTCCAACCCGGTGATCAGGCCCACGCCCCGGACGACAAAACCCTGTTCGCCCACATCCACGATGCTGCCGCCGGCATTGGTATTGTTCGCATTAATGGTCTCGGTGATCTGGTTGAGGGTGATGTTGTATTTAATGAGCTGGTCCGGATCAAATTTAATCAGAAAGCGGGTGGTGTAGCCCCCGAAGTTGGAGACCTCGATGACCCCCGGCACCATTTTGAGGCGGGGAATGACTTTCCAGACCTGCAACTCGGAAAGGTCCCGGATGCTGCGATTCTTGGATTCCAGCGTATAGCGATAGATCTCATTGACCGGGGAGGTCATCGGGTCCAGTTCCGGCCTGGCGCCGTAAGGCAGTTCGACGTTACCGAGGCGTTCCCGCAGCCGTTGTCTGGCCCAATAATCCTCGACCCCGTCCTGAAAGACGATGGTAATGAGCGACAAGCCGAAGGTGCTGTTGGAGCGCATGATGTGCATGCCCGGAATGCCGATAATTTCCTGTTCGAGCGGAACCGTGATTTGCTGTTCCACCTCCTCCGCAGCGAGTCCGGGAACCTGGGTAATGACTTGCGCGCTGGTGTCGGAAATATCCGGATACGCCTCGATCGACAACTGGGTCCAACTATACCAGCCGTAGCCGGCCAGCAGGAGGAAGGCAAACCCGATCAGGCCGCGATGCTGGAAACAGGCGGCAACAAAACGTTCAATCATTCAGCAGCACTCCTTCCTTCACCACGATGCGGTCCCCCACCTTTAAGCCCGCAGTGATTTCGACGAGGTCTTCCATTTGGAGGCCGGTTTTACAAAGACGATACTCAAACCGCCAGGGCGCCGTTTCGACGAAAACCACGGTATCAAAACCCCGCTGTACGAGGGCCTTCTGAGGAATCAGAATGGCGTTTTTAGGAGGATAGCGCAGCGTAACGTTCCCGAACATCCCCGGCCGAAAGCGCCCGGAAGGGTTGTCCAGGGCGATCCGCACCTTCAAGGTATGCGAATCCGGGTCGAAAACTTCACCCACATGCCGAACCTGGCCCGGGAAGGATTCCCCTTCATAGGCGTTGAAGGTGATTTGGGCCTTTTGGCCGGGGAATACGGAGCCCATTTCTTTTTCCTGAACGCTGGCGGCCACCCAGACGCTGGACAGATTGGCTACGGTCATAATCGGGGCATTCAAGTCGTTCCAGAAAGCGCCCGGGGCTCCCGTCAATTCGATGACGCGGCCGCCGATCGGGGAGTGCAGCGTATACAAATGATTATTGACCTGGCTTAAAGAGGTGCCCAACAGGGCCAGCCTGGTCTTGGTGCGCTCGGCTTCGCCCACCGCCTGTCGGTATTCACTCTCGGCGAGGTGCAGATCCTTGCTGGCGGAGATGCCGGCGTCGTTTAATTCTTTCTGGCGATCCAGATTCCGCTTGGCCAGGTTCAAAGCTTCCTGGGCCTTGGTGGCGTCGCTGAAGCTTTGGGCCAGATCCGTGGAATCGAGGGTGAATAAGGGGTCTCCTTTTTTGACCGCCTCGCCGAGGTTTTTATGCAGGGTGATGATCCTGCCGGCCACCGGCGGGGAGATCTTAATCAGTTTGGCCGGGTCCGCTTCCACCACGCCCGGCACCGCCACCGTTCGTTCCACCGATTGTGCTGCCACTACCTTAATTTGGATGGCCCGGCGTAAGGGGGAAGTTTCGGGGATAAAAATAGATCCTCGATCGCGAACCAGCGGAGCGGCCGTATCCTTTTTGTTTCGAGAAGCGTCTTGATTATTACAGCCGGCCAGCAGTACCGCCATAAAGGCCAGGACGATCCACCTGTTTCGAAACGCACCATTCATCTTTCTCTCCTTATCTGGCTGAAATTCCAATCAATCCATATCCCCCTGCCGTCTCTGGGATATTACGCGAATCACTGTTTCTCGGAACTTATCCCTGTCGGGATTAAATTTCAAAACGAGATTAAAGAATAAAGTCGGTTTGGAAATTGGGCCGATATCAGGACTAAAGAGAATTGCTCAAGCGGGCGGTCCCCGGTAAACGTTACCGGAATAAAAAGTTGACCCGTTAAAACAACAGGCTATTTCTTCGATCGAACCTGTTTCGATTTTAGTTAGATCAATGGCACTAAAAATGGAAAACTGGCTGACGGCCGCGGTTAACGAATTTTTCAGGAAACAAAGGGTGCAGGTCTGGTTGGGGGCCAGGGAATGCTGATCAAAGGTGACAACTACCACCGCAAATAAAAGGTAAGCCGCTAAAAAAAGAAAAAAAATATTACCCTTAGCTTTGATCTGAAACATATGATCCTGTTTATTTGCCGCTTCACCCTTTTGAGTGGGTAGCCCCAATATCTGGCATAGCCACCGGGTCCCGGCCAAAGGGTTTTCCAAAGGTACTCCCAGGCGGGAAACCGGGCCGTAAGCCGTTAAATTTATTTAAAAGCAGGCCCCGACGCCACGTTGCCAGAAGGTTTGATCGTCGGCCCTGCCTCTGGAAAGATTTGACCACACCGGGGCCGGGATAGAATCCCAAAGGCCATATGGAAAACCCTTTGGCCGGGACCCGGTGGCTCCAGATGACGATTTTTAACCAGGTTACCAGATATGGTATCCGCCCACTCAAAAGGGTGAAGGACCGTTTATTTATTGGTAGTTACAGCTAGTACTGGATTGGTTGGGGGCAATTTTTCCATGCTTACGCCCGGTAGTCAATTCCAAAGTTATTCGAGCTTCCTTTTTTGCCGCTGCGCCCTTTGGGGGCCTTCAATGTTTATGAAAAAGATAATGGGAATGAATATGGGTGTGGGCGGTCTGCCCGTGATAGTGAACGTGTTCGTGGATGAGATTAACCTTCAATAGCAGGTCTTCGTCTTTGAGGATTTCCTCCGCGCTCCCGGTCTTTTCCAGGCGATGTTCTTCGGAAAGGACGGCCACCTTCGCTTGCAGTTCAGCCACCAGAGAAAGATCGTGGGTGGAAATAACGATCGTCTTTCCAGCTTCACTCAAAGCCAACATTAACTCCAGCAGAAAAACCTGCGTCTTCGGATCGAGGCCGTTGGTGGGTTCATCGAAGAGCAATACCTCCGGATTCATCGTCAGTACCGCCCCGATGGCGACTTTCTTCTTCTCCCCGCCGGAGAGCATATAGGACGGCCGGTCCCTCAAATTCTCGATCCGGAGGAGCTGCAGCACTTCCTCGGCCCGGGCCACGGCCTCCTGCTCATCCAGATCAAGCTGCAGCGGACCGTAGAGCAGTTCATCCAGTACGGTAGGGCAAAAGAGCTGCACCTCGGGGTCCTGAAACACAAACCCGATCCGCTTACGGAAAAATTTCAGAAAAGCCTTGTCCTGCAGGGTGCTCTCCGACACTGGGCGGTCCCGGAAAAAAACTGCGCCCCGTTCCGGGTGAATGAGACCGCAGATAATCTGCAGCAGGGTGGATTTTCCGCTCCCGTTCGACCCGATCACCGCCAGCCGGTCCCCGGCTCCGACGGACAGACTGATCCGATCCAGCGCGGGAATCCGGCCATGATAACGGTAACTCACCTGCTCGATCCGGATAATGTCGGCCGGCCGTTTCATAACAGCACCAACAACAGCCCGCTGACCAATAATCCCGCCCCGAAGCCCCAGTTTTTGGTTGCCAGCGGGGGCAGGCGGCGCAGTTTGACTGTATCGGCAAGCCCCCGGACGGTCATGGCCTTGAAGACTTCTTCGCACTGCTGCTGACTCTTGTGGAACATAAAGGCCAGCCTCCCGGAAACCCAGTGCCGGGCCGCTCGACCGGATTCGGCGCCGACCAGCCGGCTCTTCTTGGCGATGTGCATATCATATACGGTCTGCACGAAGATGAAGATATACTTGTAGGAGAGGGTAATGGTCAGCAGAAAGACATCGGGCACCCTGAAAACCTTGAGGGCTTTGATGAACTCCGTGAACGGCGTCGTGGCAAAAACCAGGAGCGAGATGGACAGGGAATTCATGACCCGCAGGGAAAGCAGGGCCGTCCTCCGCAGACCTTCGTAGGTCAAGCCGATTTCCCGCGGAACGGTGATCGGCCCCCAGGTAGGATCCTTTTCAAAGCGGAAGACCGGCCAGAGGATGTCCCCCGGGGAAAAAATGTTAAAAGCCGCAGGCCAGGTCGTCAGGAACCCGAAGATAAAAGTCAAGAGGAGGATCCTTCCGTAATGTTTTCCTAGAGCGAGCCTGGAGGATACGGCCAGGCCCAGGAGAAAAAAAGCCGTAGCCGCCTGGGAGATCAGCGTGTATTGGATGCTGACGATCACCATAAAAAAAACCAGGAAAAGGACCTTGACCCGGGAATCGAGGCCCTGAAAAAAACCCCGCTTCGAGGACGTTTCCCATTGGCTGAAGCCTGTCCGGAGGATCGCGGCGGCATAGGCCAGCCCCTGGTGAACGAAAGACCTCCGTAGCCGCCGGCCCGCAGTCTTTTCCTCGGGCTCGGGCGGCGATTTCACGGTCAGGAATGAGGGGAGGATCTCCTTCACGGACTACACCTAAAAAAAGAAAGACCAGGTCATAACCAACCGGTACTGCTCCAGTCCCTCGGTTCCCTGTTGTTCGCTTTCATCGTTCAGGTTTTTGAGGATCGGGAATTTCATGGCCACTCCCAGATTGGCATTCTGGATCCCGGGAAAGGAAAAGCGCAGCCCCGGCGACAGATAGAGGATGGTCCCGCCGCTGGCCCGGGCCGCCTGACCGTTTTCCGTGTCCGGGGACAGATGGAGGAGGTTCAACTCCAGGATGCCATTGACGGTCTGGAGAAAAGCCCCGGCCCGGCCATAGAGTTCGTATACCCCGGCGGCGTTGAGCCGCCACTCGTTGCCGAACTTGAAATGATCCTTTTCGGTAAAAAGCTGATAGGAGGTTTCGGCCAGCAGTCCGAAATCTCTGGTTAACTGCTTCAGGGTTGAAATTCCGAGGGTAAAGGAAGGGCTGCCGAAACCGGGTTGCATGTCCGGGGCTACCTCCCCTCCCAAGGCCAGGTCGTTCTTGCCTGTCGGGAAAGTTACGTTTCCGGTCAGGGCCAGATAGGTTTTTCGTACGTTGTCCAGGGCAACGGCCGTGTCCTCCGCCCGGTTCAGACGGAAGCCTTTACCCGGTTCGTGGTGAAAGCCCAGCATGATATTCAACCCCAAATCCCCCAGGCCTTGATTGGTGCCAAAGGTATCCTGGGTCTTCACCGCATAGGGGACAACGATACCGGTAGAAAGATACGGTCTAAAGCCGTAGATAAAGCTGAGACTATAGAAGGTAAAGGAGTCCTTGTTCTCCGGCTCGGCGAAAGCAAACTTTCTGAAGGGCGCATACTCCATCCTGGCCGAGGCGACCAGCCCACCCTCCGGGAGGGTGAGCGGCGAGGCGGTCTCCATGGGACTCCCGGCACCCAGGGTCAGGCTCACCCCGCCGTGATGGGCCAGGGCCGGCGATGACCTCCCTAAGGCGAACCCTAAAGCGGCCGCTAAGAGTATGCTTAGCAGGATCTTCATGGTTTTCTCCGTCGTTGCCATATTCATCCGTTTGCGATTTTAGGATTGCGCCTTTTTCCTGGACCGAAAAAGGGCATAGAGCCCGAACAGGCCGATGATCAAGCTGAGGCCGGTCACCAGCTTGGTGTAGGCCGCCGCCAGGGGTTTCTTGAAAGATTCGAGGTGCAGGTCCTGATCGACCTGCACCTCGATGGTGACCCCGTGGAAGCCATGGGAGGATTCCCCGAGGACCTTCACTTGCCAAGCCCCCCGGCGGTCGGGGACGAAGGAAATAAAACCGTTCTTGTCCGTCCTTCCGGTCTGGTGCGGGAGGGTGTCGCCGGGGCCAAAAACTTCATATGCGGAATAGCCGGCCGGATCTTCGGGGCCGTAAAAAGCCCTTACGGCGATCCCTTGCTGCTGAACCTCATAGTTGACGGTGTGGGCCCCCAGGGTGGCGGCTGTCCCCAGGGTAGCTATCATAAGCAGGATCCAGAGGGGCCGGCCTTTTTTCATTGCTTCACCTCGAAGGTCAGCGTTGCCGTCAGCGTGAGTTTATCGGCGTCCGGGTCATCCTGGAGGGGCGCTTTATTTTCCACGGTTAACAGGTTTTGGCCTCTAACCAGGGAAACCCGGATCAAGCCCTCCTGGTCCGTTTTCCCGAGGTTGGCGTGTTCACCGCCGATAACTTCCGCCCCCGGCAGCGGTTGGCCCCGCAAGAGGATCTTTACGGAAAGGGAATCACCGGCCTTCTTCTCCAAAGGATTGCTTAAAGGAATAATATCGAGATCGGCGTGCACCGCGGCCGCTTGAACCGCCTCGCTCCAGGAGAGGATCGTCTTGGAAAAAAAGAGGGAATGGATCGCTTCCACCACCCGGCTGGCCTTCCGTTTAGGAAGCTCCTTCCAGCCGTAGATGGTCTTGGACCAGTAGCCGTTGTCCACGGTGGCCAGGACGACCGCGGGCCGACCGGTCATCTTCAAGGCCAGGCCCTTTTCCTTTTTTTCCCGTTGCACGGGCAGCTCCTTGCCCTGGAGATCGACCGCCCTGACCTGCTTTACCTTGGAAACCGCGAATTCCTCCCGCTGCGTTCCGTGACCGAAGACCACCAGGAATTCCCCCCCCCTCGGTTCAATCAGGAAATCATGGGCCCCAGCGCCGGTGGACGGGAGGATGAAAAAGAAGGCGAAAAAAAGCGGGACCGCCGCCTTGGGGAGCTGGAGGATGGCGTTTGTTCCCCGCCGGAGAAAAGTGACGACCAGGGCAGCGACCAGCGCTTCGAGGCCCCCCACCAGCGTCAGATGGGGGATCATGATGGCCGGGAACGCCACCTTGAGGGAATACGGAAAGTAGCCGGCACCGGTCGGCGATCCGCCGTAAATGAGCGGTTGCAGGCCGAGTTCCAGGGCTGTAAAAAAGGCGGCGGCATTGACCCCGCCGTAAGCGCCGATCGCCGTGCCGAAGACCTGCCAGGGCTGAGAAGGGAACCCTCCGTCTCCAGGCCTGGTATTCCTGCCCTTAACCAATAATCCCCCCAGTCCGGTAACCAACCGATAAAGGGCATAGCCGACGAAAGAACTCACCAGGGCGATATTGAAGCAGTTGGCGGACAGGGCCGTGACCCCGCCGTCACCGAAGATGAAAGCCTGAATCAGGAGAGAGACGGAAACCGCCACGACCGCAGCCCAGGGCCCGATCAATATGGCAATGAGCACCGCCCCGGTGATATGGCCCGTGGTCCCGCCGGGCAGGGGCACGGTAAAGATCATGGCCACGAAACTGAAGGCCGAGGCCATGGCCAAGTGGGGCGCCTGCGACACCGGCAAATCCTTTTTAAGCTTTCGGGCGGCATAGGACCAGACCCCGAACATGGCCGCCCAAAGGCCCCCGTAGGTATAAGGTCCCAAATAACCATCAGGGATATGCATCTAAACTCCTCACGTATTCCAGCCGAGGTTAGCGGATTCGGTTTCCAATAGCCAAAAAAAATGGCCATGAAGACCCCAGATTTACCCTCTGGAGAAGGCCTTCATGGCCGTTAATGTTAAAAAGAATAACGCTTATGGTAAAAAAGGTCAAGGAAAATTTTCTTCCTTCAGCCTTCTTCCTCCCTGGTAAATTTCACATACAAAGACGGAATCACGACCATGTTCAACGCCGTGGAACTCAACAAACCGCCGAGGATCACCGCCGCCAGCGGGGCGAGTATTTCGTTGCCCGGCTTGTCGGCGGCGACGGCAAAGGGCACCAGGGCCAGCCCGGCGGCCAGGGCGGTCATGATCACCGGCCGCAGTCGCTCCATCGATCCTTGAAACACCGCCTCCTTTAGGGTCTGGCCCTCTTCCCGGAGGAGGTGCTGATAGTGGGAGACGAGGAGGATGCCGTTCCGGGTGGCGATTCCGAAGAGAGTGATGAAGCCCACGATCGAAGCGATGCTGATCACCCGATCAGTCAACAGAATGACGATGATTCCACCGATCAGCGCCAGCGGCAAATTCACCATGATCAATCCGGCGGTTTTGAAGGAGCCGAACTCGATGTACAGCAGGAGAAAGATGGCCAGCATCGAGAGGATACTCAGGATACTGATCATTCGCGAAGCCTCGGCCTCACTCTGAAATTGGCCGCCGTATTCAATATAGTATCCGGGGGGGAGTTTCAGATTTTTTGTGATTCTCCCCTTGACGTCCTCGAAGACGCCGCGCAGATCCCTTCCGGCGACATTGGCCTGAACCACCATCTTCCTTTGCACTTTTTCCCGGCTGATGCTGTTCGGGCCTTTGGCCGAGGCGATGTCGGCCAGGGCGGCCAGGGGAACCTGCGCGCCGGTCGGCGTATCGATCAGCGTCGACCGGAGGCCATCGAGATCCCTGCGGACGCTGTCATTGAATTTAACGAGGACTTCGAAACCGCGGTCCCCTTCCAAGGTGCGGGTGACCACCTGGCCGTGCATGGCCACTTCGGCCGCCTCGGCGACCTGAACGATGGACAGACCGTACTTCGCGATCTCCGACCGCTTCGGAATGATCCGCACCTGCGAAATGTCCGCCTGCTGTTCCACCGAGAGGTCGGCCGTGCCCGCTACCCGGCTCATCTCCTGCTTCACATCCTCGGCGATCGCCCGTAACCGGAAGAGTTCCGGTCCAAAAATTTTCACCGCAATGTTCGCCATCGTGCCGGAAAGCATGTGATCGACCCGGTGACTGATAGGCTGACTGAAGGCGACGACCGTCCCGGGAATCGTGGACACGGCTTTGCGGAGCTCGGCCAGGATATCCGGAAGGTTCCTGCCCTTCATATCCAGCCGGGCGTCGATTTCAGAGACGTTCGGCGGTTTCCCGTGTTCGTCCAGCTCGCCCCGGCCGGTCTTGCGGGACGTCTTGATAATATTGGGATGATTGAGCATGATCTTTTCGGCCAGGGTGCCTATCTCGATCGATTTTTCCAGGGTGGTGCCGGGCGCGGTGGCGATCATGACGGTTACCGAGCCCTCATTGAAGGCGGGGAGGAAGGATCGGCCCACGAAGAAAAGGGGCAGGATGGAGAGGACAATGCCGAAGGCGGCGGCAGCAATGACCAGGCCCGGTTTGTTTATCGAAAAAGTAAGCAGGGGTCGGTAAGCCCCCTTGAGCCAGGAGGTCAGGCGGCTGTCGCCGCTCTTTTCGAGGAACCGGCCCCGACGCAGTAAATAGGCGCAGAGGGCCGGCGTAACGGTCATCGCCACCAGGAGCGAGGCGCCGATCGAGACCATATAGGAGACCCCCAGGGGCCGAAGCAGCCGCCCCTCGATGCCGCTCAGAAAGAAGAGGGGCAGAAAGACCACGATGATGACCAGGGTGGCGATGACGATCGGCCCCCGGATCTCCCGCGAGGCCTCGAAGATCACTTTCATGGTAGAGAGCCGCTGCGGCTCGGGGCGCCGCTGGTTTTCCATTAGCCGGCGGAAAACATTTTCCACATAAATGATCGCATCGTCCACGATGACGCCGATGGCAATGGCCAAGCCGCCCAGGGTCATGGTATTGATCGTGATATCGAAGTATTTCATCACGAAGACGGCGAAGATCAGCGAGAGGGGCATGGCCGTCACGGAGATGACCGTCGCGCGAAGGTTCCCCAAAAAAAGGAGTATGATCGCAATGACCAATACCCCGCCTTCCACTACGACCCGCTGTACATTCCGGATCGCCCGCTGAATGAATTCTGCCTGCCTGAATATGTTACCGTCCATGATCAGGCCCCCGGGGAGGGCCTTTCTGATTTCGGCGAGGGCTTTATCAAGTCTGCCGGTGAGTTCCACGGTGTTGGCATCCGGATGCTTCTGGATAGCGAGGGTAACCGCCGGCTGCGCATCGATCGAGGCATCCCCGATCCTGAAGGCGGAGGCGATGCGGACCGTGGCCACGTCCCTTACGAGTACGGGAACCCCGTCCCGAGTCGTCACCACCGCCGCACCGAGGTCCGCCGGGGATGCCAGCCGGCCCAGTCCCCGGACCAGATAATCCTCGCCTCCGGACTTCAGGACCCCGGCAAAGAAATTCTCATTGGAACCCTTCACCGCTCCGACCACCTCGTTCAGAGAAACCCCGTAGGCGCTGAGCCGGTGCGGGTCAACCTGCACCTGATATTGTTTGGTTTCCCCCCCCCCAGTCACCACTTCCGAGACCCCCGGTATGGAGAGCAGTCTTTTGCGCACGACAAAATCGGCCCATTCCTTGACCTCCATAAAAGGAAGGGTGTCGCTGCGCAGACCGACAATCATGACTTCCCCCATGATGGAGGATATGGGCGCCAGCTTCGGAATGGCTTCCCCGGGCAGGCCGGCCGCGACGAGCTGCAGCTTTTCGTTCACTACCTGCCGGGCCCGATAGATGTCGGTTCCCCAGTCGAACTCCACATACACCGTGGACAAGCCGAAGGAGGAACTCGACCGGACCCGCCGCACACCCGTCGCGCCGTTGATGGCGCTTTCGATCGGATAGGTCACGAGGACCTCGACTTCTTCCGGCGCCATGCCGTGGGCGTCGGTCATGATGGTGACCGTCGGTGCGGTTAGATCGGGAAAGACATCCACCTTCATCTGACTGGCAAAATAGATGCCGACCACGAGCAGGAGAAACGAGGCGGCGAGAATAATCAACTTGTTTTCAAGACATATCCTGGTAAGTCTGTCGAGCATAGCCGTCTCCTATTCAGTGCTCGTGGCCGTGGCCCTGGGCCGTTCGCGAGGACAGGGACGCGAGTTTCACGTAGTATCCTCCGCGCAGTACGACCCGCTCGTCTTTTCGCAAACCGGAGACGATCTGAACCTGCCCGCCGCCGCGGAGGCCTTTCTTCACTTCACGCCGTAAGAACGTTTCGCCCTCCTTTTGGACAAAGACAAAAAATTTTCCTTCGTCTTCGAACAAAGCCTCTTCCGGAAGGGTCAGGGCGTGCTCCACCTGTCCGGTCGTGAAGGCGACTTCGGCGAACATGCCCACCTTTAGTCTGCCTTCGGGATTGGGCACTTCGAATAACACGGGTACGGTCCTGGTTTTAGGATCGACCAAGGCGCCGGTGGCAACGAACCGGGAAGGACGCAGCGCCCCGTCAATCCCCGGAACGGTAAAGGTGGCCTGTTCGTGGCTTTTGACCAACCCGATTTCGGTGGCGGGCACGTTCGCCCTGAGCCACACGGAAGACGTGTCGACGATACGCAGCAGCGGGTGGCCGGCTTCGATCGCCTTGCCGTTAGCGGTCAGCAGTTCCACCACCGTTCCGCTGAAAGGCGCCCTGACGGTCAGGTTCCCTCCGGATGAACCCGGAGTCAGATCGTGCATGGCCCGATCCAGCGGGGCCAGTGCGGCCTTGGCGCTGGCCAGGGCCAGTTCGGCCTCTTCCACTCTCCGTTTCGGCGCGGCCTGGCCTTCCACCAGACGCCTCGCCCGTTCATATTCCATCTGAGCAGACTGGACCCGGTTCTTCGCCTCCGCATACGAGGCCGCCAACTGGCCGACACCGCCCTGCTGACTCACCGGCGGATCAATCACCGCCAGCACCTCGCCCTTGCTTACCCGCTTCCCGGGATAGGGAAGTTGCCGGGACAGGGACAATACCCCGGCAACCGGGGTTGAAACCGTGGCCTCGGCCCTGGCTACCGGAACAATCTCGCCGCTGGCGGTCGAAAAGGAAGCAATCGGCCGTTCCAGCGGGAGGCCGGTCTTGAAATCGATCGTCCACTGCTGTTCCTTGAGAAAAGCAATGTCCCCGCCCCCTTTTTCACCTCCGGAACCCGGACCCGGGTTTCCACCGACTGCGGCCACAACAATATCCTTAACCGTAATCTCATCCGAAAAAGTCTTTCCCGTAACCAGTGCCGAGAGGATATAAGCGCCGGTTCCATTGAATTGGACGGCGGTTTTGAAGATCCCGGGCCTTTCCGGGTGATTGACTTGCACCTTAACCGGTTCGCCTTTTTCAGGGGTAAAGGTAAGGATGAGTGGTCCCTCGCCTACCGGCTTGAAATCGCTGAGACGGGTCAGGTGTAACAGAAACCCGGCTTTTTGCCCCGGACTCGGCTGGTCGTATTCCATGAACAGCTCCGTTTTTTCAGTCCAGACCGTCGTCTGGAGTTTCTCCTTCTCCGGCGTGGTGGCTTCCTGTGCTGCACGACCGCAGGCCCCCAGCAGGATGATCAGCAACAGGGAAATGATGGTTTTGGATGTCATTGCGCTCCCCCCTTTCCGATCAATTTTGTCCCGGAGACTTTCTCCAGTTCCAGGATGGAAGACCAGTGCTCATAAAGCGCCTGATTGTATTCCAGCACGAATTCCTTCTCCGTCCGCACGGCCTCCAGCAGTTCCAGCAGGCCGGTCTCTCCTTCTTCATAGGCCAGGCCGGCAATCTTCGTCAGCTCCCGGGCCGTCTCCCGTTGCCGGTTCAGGTCTTCGATCCGGGCCTGCTGGGACGTAATCTGTTCAACGAGGAGCGGCACCTCCTGCCGGACCGATTTCTGGAGGGCTTCCAGAGATACCTTGGATTGTTCGAGCTCCGCCTGGGCGCGGGAGACGCCGGCCTGGTTCCGGTCAAACAGCGGCAGCGGAATGGAGATGCCGGCCACCCATCCTTCGAAGCCGCCGGTCCGCTTTTTGTACCCGGCCTCCAGATCGATCGGCGGAATCCACATTTTTCGGGCCGCGGCCAAAGAACTTCCGGACGCCGCCACCGCTCGCTCCTGTCCCTTGAGATCCGACCGGTTCTTCAGGCTGAAGTCCAGTAATTCCTCGCGGTCCAGCGCCACCGGGTTGAACAACAATTGGCCGGATACATCGGTTTCCCCGTCCGGATTATTCAGCAGCAGGCCCAGTCTCCTTCTCTCCGCCTTCAAATTCGTACGGACGGCCGCCAGGCCCCGGACCGTCTTTCCCTTTTCCGCCGTAAGTTTCAAAAGATCCGCCGGGGCGGCATCCCCGGCCTTTACCCGCGCCTCCGTCTTCCCCTCGACTTCGGAGAACATCCGGGCCATATCAGTCAGAGCCTGCTCGTTGGCTTTGAGGAGCAGCACCCGGCAATACAACTGCTTCATATGGGCCAGGAGCCCGGCGATTTCCTGTTCGAGAAAAAACCCACCGGCCTCTTTGTTGGCTGAGGCGGCCTCGATTTTCCTGCCGCGGCGGCCGGACAGATCCACCGTCTGACTCAAGGCATAAATCGTCTCCTGGTCGGTTTCGCCGTTGCGCAGCGATTCCGTGTAGTATTTCAATGCCGGGTTGGGCAGGGTTCTGGCTTCGACAATATCCGCTTCGGCTTTTTGGATATTCAATTTTTTAGTCTTGATTTCCAGATTGTTTTCCAGAAACAACTTTTCAGCATCTTCGATGCTCAAAGCGGTCACCGCCATGGCTGGGGGCGCCAGGATGAGCAGGAAGATCGCCGTCAGTAAAAAGTGCACGATGCGTCCTCCGTACTTTCGAGAATGAACAGGCAAAGAACGGCAATAACCGTTCCAGTCAATTGAATTAGTCAGCGCTGTTTAAAAATTAAAGAAGGGCAGGAGGAGAAAGTCCGGAATGGACGGAAAGAAAAATACTGGAAGTGATAGGAACTTCGTTGGCAACAACCTTTTCTGGGCATGCTAAAGGATTGAAAGACTTTTCTTCGGCTGTAAACACCGGCTCGGCTGCCGTAGAATAATCGAACTGCGTTGATCGGGGCGCGGCCATCTGGTCTTGCAGGAGAAAATGGCGATGCGCTTGGTTTGAGGAATGGTGCCCTTGCTCATGAATTTCACAGCAGGTGTTTTCGGTGTGCGAGGCCCGGAAGGGTTCCGTAACCACTCCGACTCCAAACGATTCATTCTCTGACCAGCCGCCTTCGGCGTGACAGTGGGTGAGCGGTAGAATAAAGGATAAAAAAAAGTACCCCAAAAGAAACAGGGTCATTTTTTTGTTTAAGTATATCATTAGATTCAGACGGGATTCCTTCTTTTCAATATTTTAATATTAAACACCCAGCATTTTCTCGTCAATATTTATTTTTACGAAATGTCACAAAAAACGGTTGACATATATTTAGGGATGCCTTAATATTTTAGGCATCATAAATTTTATGCCCATATAAAAGGCCGCCTATGCCTCATACCGACACTTTAACCGCGAGTTTAGAAGACTATTTGGAGGCGATTTCCCAGATTATCACCGATAAACAGGCCGTGCGCCCCAAAGACATCGCCAGGCGTCTACAGGTCAGTAATGCCTCGGTGACCGGGGCCCTGCGCACCCTGGCTGATAAGGGCCTCATCAACTATACGCCTTTCGATGTGATTACCCTGACGTCCAACGGAAAAGTTGCGGCGGAGGATGTCATTCACCGTCATGAGGTCCTCCGCGATTTTTTTATCAAGGTCCTAGCGGTGGAGCCATCGGCCGCCGACCAGGCGGCCTGCCGCATGGAGCATTCGATTCCGGAGGTCATCCTGGACCGGTTCATTCAATTTGCCGAATTCGTGGAATTTTGTCCCCGGGGCGGCTCCAAGTGGATTGCCGGATTTGGGATTCAATGCGATCACAGCAGTACCTCGGAGAATTGTGAAAAATGTGTTACCGGAACGCTGGAAGAGGTGAAAAGGCGCCGGCCGCCTAAGGGCCGCAAAACGAGGACCTCTTCAAAACTCGGCGAAAAGCCGGGGGGGGGCCGTTGACCACCTACGAATTGTTATCGAAGCATATCGAGGACCTCCAGGCTGTATTAGACAATCACGGGAATGTACTTCAAGACCTGCCGGAGGCAGGTGTTTCCCGGGGGATCAACTCTTGTGCTGCACACTGTTCTTACAAACGGTTGTTAAAAATGACCTTGCTGGAGACCATCCAGATACTGGAAGCGTCGCGCAAAGCCTTCAAGTCCAAACAGTTGGAGTCGTTGCGGGTAAAACTGACCGCGGTGTTGGCGGAAATCGCCTAACCTAGAAAAAATCATTTACGTCCTACGGTCCGACGTCGAGCGTCGGAAAGTGAGGGCGTAACGAAATTGGTTTGGAAAACCGAAATCGTTACGCCCTTTTTTTATTCCAATTACCGGGGAAGGCAACCATAAGAATGAAGAAAACAAACACATTGGTAGTGGGATCATTATTGGTTCTGCTGTGGGTCACGGCCGGATTCGGCGTGGAGATGCCGGACCACGGGAAATTAAACACGGAGGAGGCTTCACCGGTAGACCCGGGTTCTATGGAATTGTTTTTTGGATATGGCTACACCCGAGTCAAAAATTACTGGGACAATGACAGAACGTCACGGTCTCGTGGCCTGTGGGAAGAACACGCTGCGGGAATGGCGGTAAAGATAGGGATCGTCCGGGATCTCGACCTTGGTTTGGTCCTGGCTTATCTTGGGCGCAAGGACCGTGACCATCTTACTTCTCAGGGGGAACAAGGCTTCAGTGACCTCAGCCTGGATCTGCGTTATCGGTTTTTAAATTTAAAGCAATATCAACTGGAAGTCGCTTATGTAGTCGGTTTGACCATCCCCACGAAAAGTTCCCTTGACCCTATATCCTTAGAAAGCGGGCAGGAATTCTGGAGTTGGAACAATGCCCTGGTGGTGACCAAAGATTGGGGGGCCTGGACAATGAACGCCGAAGCGGGCTACTCGCTGCCCTTCGGGGAACATAGAGGCCCGGCCCGGGGCATTTTCTCGACTAACCTGGCGCTGGGATACCAAATCCTTTCCTGGCTGCAGCCGGAAACCGAATTGAACTACGTCCGGGATATCAGGGCTGGAGGACGCCCCGGGGAGAATCTGGCGGTTACGGCAGGTCTGGTCATGCCGATCAACGACCTGCTGCGGGTGAACCTGGGGGTCCAGCAGGGCCTTTGGGGGCGAAATTCGGATCAAGCCGCCACCTTTCTCCTGACCGTTAAATTGGCTTTTTAAATTGGGCCGGCTTACCTAAGCAGGATGTCTTTTTTGATATATCTCGGCAGTCTATTCGGGCTTCCGTTATCCCTATTGTTCCGGATCTTCAATTTCCTTGACAGGAATATGGGCTTGGTTTATTTTTCATTTCCGCATACGAGGAGTATTACCGAGCCCAGAATGTTGACCGCCACCTTCCCCAAAAGGCCTTTCCGAAACCGACCGCTCTTCACGGCGCTGATTCTTTTCATTGCCCTGGGATTTTTCTATACCGCTTTTCACCACCACCATGATTTTTCCCCGCATCCGGATTGCTCCCTCTGCAGCCTGGCCGGTCAGGCACCGATCATTACCCCGTTGGCGGAAGGCCCCGTCACGGGACAAGCGCCCCAGCCTTTTTTTCAGGCATCCCCCGCCCGCCCGGCCGATGCTGCCTGCTCGTCCTTAATTTTTTCCCGCGCCCCTCCGGTTTAGCCCATTATAACACTCAGTTCTATTTTTGATTCGGTTCGGAATGGAAATCTTTGCGAACCGCCGGGTACTGCTATGTCCTGACAATCCACGGAGGTGGCCATGAGGAAGTGCGCATTCATTTTGTTGATCCTGTTGTTTTCGGCAGTCCAGACTTACGGGGCCGACCTGGAAACGCGGGTCCGGCAACTGGAGGAAACCATTCTGAAGCAGCAGCGCCTGATCGAAACCCAGCAAGTTGAAATCAATCAATTAAAAACACAAGCACCACCCAAAAACGAAATGCGACCGCTGGCGGAAAAGATTGACCCGCCGGCCCGTCCGGCGGCGCTGCCCCCGGCCGGTCACCTCGAACCGGCCGACCGGGCTTACCTGATGAAT
>JACRCK010000256.1 GCA_016219065.1 Deltaproteobacteria bacterium | reverse complement strand
GGCGCCGGGATTTTCCGGCCTCTTTTTCAAATAGGTTTCCAAGTATGGAAGGGACTGGTCGTATTGTCTTCCGGCGGACAGCACCTGAGCGATCAGCAATTGAATTTCCAGGTCGCCGGGGTCTAAACGGTTGAGTTCCTGAAGATAAGGCAGAGCTTCCTTGCCCCGCTGCGCGGCAAGCAGGGACTGGGCCAACTTCTTTTTCAAAACCGGCTGCTTGGGAAACTGACGGACCAGACCCTCCAGCAGCTGGATGGCTTCGTCATAACGGCGCGTCGCCCTCAGCCCATCGGCCAGATTCAGGCGGGCGTCGAAGTGCTGCGGATCCCGGAGCAGGACCTGGCGCCATTCAATCATGGCTTTTTCGGTTTCATTGATCTGGTTGTAGGCGGCGGCTAACGACAAACGGATCGTCAGGTTTTCGGGGGTCCGCTGCAGGAGGCGCTGGTACCGTTCCGCCGCCCGGCGGTACTCCTTACGCAGGGTCAGTAGGTCGCCCAGCTCCTGTTGGGCCTTCAGGTCATGGGGCTGGTGCTCCACGAAAATTTCCAGCTCGGCCGCCGCTTCCTCATACCGCTGCCCGCTTTCCAAAACCCGAACCAGTTCCAGGCGGGCTTCATCCAGATTGGGTTTTAAGGCTAGGGCCTGCCGGTAGGCCGTAATGGCCCGGGGAATTTCCTTTTGCAGAACGGCCTTCCGGGCCAGCTCCCAATGCTGTTTCCAGAGGGGTACGGAAAAGGCACCCTCCCCGGGGACCTGACGGACTTTGGTCTCGATCGGGGGGGCCTCCCGGAGTCCCGGCTTTTTTAGCGGCGGGCTTTGGGCCTCCACCCCGCCGGCCAGGATCCCCCAGACCAACCCCAGCCCTAGAACGAACAGGAGGCGGGAGACCGGGGACCGGCTCGCTGCTCTTTTTTTATATTTCCGGAGTTTCATGCGGATCTTTCGGCCTCCGCGGGATGGGGATCTTTCAGCTCTTCCCGGGCCAGTTTGTTGTAGAGACTGGAAAGGCTGATCCCCAGAATCCGGGCGGCCGTCTTTTTATCCCCTTTGACCTTGATCAGAGTCTTTTCAATGACCTGCCTTTCCACCTCCTCCAGGGAAAGACCGATCGGCAAGGTTATCTGATCCGAGACGGTCGGGCTAGCCTGCAGCCGAACCGGCAGGTCGGCCAGCTCGATGGTGGCGGTCTGGCAAAGGGAAACGGCCCGCTCCACGACATTCTCCAGTTCCCGCACGTTCCCCGGCCAGTCGTAACCGTTCAAAACCCGGCTGACCTCCGGGGAAAACCCTTTGATGTTTTTTTGATTCAACTCGGTATAGCGATTCAGAAAATAGCCGGCCAACAGCGGAATATCCTCCATCCTTTCCCGCAAGGGAGGAATCTCGATGGAAATCACGTTCAGGCGGTAAAAAAGGTCCTGGCGGAACCGGCCGGCTTTGACTTCGTCTTCCAGTTGACGGTTGGTGGCCGCGATGATTCGCACATCGACCTGGATCGTTCGGCTGCTGCCCACCCGCTCGAAGGAGCCGTCCTGCAGGACCCGGAGTAATTTGACCTGCATGCCCAGGCTCATTTCCCCGATCTCGTCCAGGAAGATGGTCCCGCCGTTGCCCGATTCAAAACGTCCCATCCGTTGCTGATAGGCCCCGGTGAAAGCCCCTTTTTCATGGCCGAACAACTCCGATTCCAGGAGCGTTTCCGTCAGGGCCCCGCAGTTGATTTTGATCAGCGGCCGTTCATAGCGGGGACTGGCGTAATGAATGGCTTCGGCAATGATCTCCTTGCCGGTCCCGCTCTCTCCGGTGAGCAGCACCGTGCTGCGGGTGGGGGCGATTTTCGAGACGAGATCCAGGACGCCGACAAAGGCCGGGCTTTTCCCGATGATCTCGGTAAAAGAGGCCTTTTCCTGCAGGGCCTGGCGCAGCCGGCGATTTTCCATGACCAGGGACTGGGCCTCCAGGGCCCGGGCGATGGCCTTCTTGATGTCGCTCAGCCGGAACGGTTTGGTGATGAAGTCATAAATGCCGCTTTTAATGGCATTGACCGCCAGATCGACCGTAGGCTGCCCGGAGATCATGATCCCCATTACTTCGGGACGCAGGGCTTTCAAGGTTTGAAAAAACTCCATCCCGTCCATGCCCGGCATGCGCAGATCGATAATCGCCAGGTCCAAATCCTGACTGCGGACTTTTTCCAGGGCCTCTTTCCCGGAATGGGCCTCCAGAATCCGGTGGCCGTCTTTGGACAGTCCGGCCTGCAGGGCGGCACAGGTGTTCAGATCGTCATCCACTAAAAGAATGGCTGCCATGTCCGCTCACTCGGGGTTCGGCCGGGGCAGGGACAGCAGGAAACGGGCCCCCTCCCCCTCCCGGCCTTGTTCTTCGATCAGGCCGCCATGGGCCTTGGCAATGATTTGCGCGATGTAAAGCCCCAATCCGGAATGGGCGGCCACGGCCTTTCCCTTTTCCCGGGAAAGGCCGAATTGCTGAAAAAGAAACGGCTTTTGTTCCGGCGAAATACCCGGTCCGTTGTCCGTCACTTCCAGGACCACCCGGCCGGCGGTCTCCCGTTGCCGCACCCGGGTGGTTATTTTAACCCAACCACCCCGGGGCGCCCAGTGCAGGGCGTTGATCAACAGATTATACAACAGCCTTTCCAGATAAAATTCGTCACCACGCACGGGAGGCAGATCCGGAGCCAGGTCCTCCAACCAGCGGATTTTTTTGCTTTCGGCGATGATCTGGCATTGGGAGCGAACCAGGGGAACGACGGTGTTCAATTGCACCTCTTCTTCTTTAAGGGTGAAGGGGCCCTTTTCGATCTGGGTAATGGAAAGGACGTTCTGCAGGTGGGCCAACAGCTCTTCGACGCTCTCCCGCAGGCCCAACAGTCGTTGGGTGAATTCCGCCCCCGGGCTGTCTTCCAGAAGAATCTCCAGCATCAAATGCACCCCGGTGAGGGGGGCCTTGACATCATGCACCATCATGGAAAGAAAATCCACATTGGCCAGTATTTTTTCTTTTTCCTTTTCCAGGACCTGGTTTCTTTCTTCCAGGGTCCGGGACATTTGGTTGAAGGAGGCGGCTAGTGCCCCTAATTCATCGCCGCTGGTCACCGGAATCTTTTCCGATAAAAAACCGGCGCTGATCTTGCGGGTTCCTCCGGCCAGAAGTTGAATCTGTTTCCGCATCCGATAGGTCAGCAGGACGGTCAACAGGATGCCCAGCAGCCCCGAAACCAAGCCGATGACCAGGATGGTTCTTTGCAGGGAGCCGGCGGTCTGATTCAGTTCGTTCCGGGAAAGCCCGATGACCAGGAAGCCCAGCAGATTGCCGCTTTTGTCCTTAAGCGGCTGAGATTTCATGGTATACATCGTTTCTTCCACATACACCGGCAACGGCTGCCCCTTCAAGGCCTTGATGTCCTGGAGCAGCTCATCGGAAAATTCGAGTTCCTCGTCTTCCTTCTCTTTTCCGGAAAGGGTGCTGGCCAGGACCTTACCCTCATTGATGATGGCCAGAAAGGCATCGCTATCCGTGGCCAGGCCCCGGATAAAATCATTGCCGATCAGAAGGCCGGCGAAAACCTGCCCCGCCACGTGGTCTTCCTGATAAATGGGGCTGCTGCCGGTCAGGAAAATCCCCTGTTCCCAACGGCTGAGCCGCATGCGATAGTCTCCCAGGATGGCTTTGCGGACCAGGGAAATATCTTTTTTCCCCATGGCCGTAAACCGGTCAGTCTGGAACTGCGACAGGAGTTGGCCGGTATTGCCTGCGATATAAAGGACATCCAGGCCGGAATCCTGAAAAACGGGCCGCACCAGCCGGCGAATCTGCCCGACCTCCAACTGTTCGACCAGATAACCCATCTGTCCCAGGTTGGCCATGGCCCGGGCGATCAAACGAATCTCGTCCTTCTTTTTATCCAATTGAAAAAAAACGCTTTGGGTCAAGGCCTCCAGTTTTTTTTGATGGCGTCGCTGGATTTGATGGGAAATAATGGACTGGGCACTGATCATTACCGCTCCCAAAGCCAGGCAGAGCGAAACCAGGTAGATCAGAATCAGCTTGGAACCGAAGCGCAGCGGCATGGTCCAGGGGAGTCTAACGGCCGGAACACGTCAGGGCAATCGCTCCCCGGTTCCGGCCGGCGGTCGTTTCAGTTCGGCGTCCGGAGAGCGCAAATATAAGGGCCGCAGATCGCGGGGCGAGTCCGTCAAGCCCCGGTGCAGACGCCCGCAGGCGATCGCCCCCAGGAGTTGCAGAGACACCGGATGATGCGGCTCGGGAGGGATCAGGGCCTCGTTGCCCAATCGTTCTTTTAAAAGCGAACGGTAGAGCCAGGCGCCGCTGCCGACCAGGATAGCCGGTTCTTTCAGGCGGGCCGCCAACTGCAGCGGCCTTTCGTGGGCCTCCTCCAGCACCCGGGACAGCCGGCCCTCCGGATCCGAACGGTAGCCCGCCGAATAGACCTCCTGCTTGCGGGCGTCGATCAGCGGGCAGACCAGGTAGGGTGAATAGATCCAGGCGGAAGCCAGGGCCTCCAGGGCGGATACGGCGACCACCGGCTTGCGGGTAACCAGGGCCAGGGCCTTCACCGTAGCCAGGCCGATACGCACCCCGGTAAAACTCCCCGGTCCCCGGCAAACGGCCCAGGCCTCCACCGCTTCCAGATCCCACCCGGCTTGGGACAATAAAAACATCAGGATGCTCCACAACCCGGTGGAATGAGTCCCCGTTACCCGAATCCGGCACTGAGCCCGCAAGGTTTCCTCCTCCATCAGGGCCGCCCCGCCGAATTCGGCCGATGTATCCAGAACCAGGATCTTCACGGTCGGAGCAGGCGAAGAATATCATTATAAAACACGAAAACCATCAAAAGAATGAGGATAAACATGCCCGCCTGCTGGGCCCTTTCCCGGGCCTTCAAGCTCAACGGCCTCTGGATGACCGCTTCGACGGCAAAGAAAAAGAGGTGCCCCCCGTCCAGGATCGGAATGGGCAACAAGTTCAGGATGCCCAGATTTACACTGAGCAGGGCGGTAAAGAAAATCAGGTTGATCCACCCTTCCTGGGCCTGCTGGCCGGCCAGTTGGGCGATAAAAATGGGGCCCCCCAGCGTTTCCAGCGGGATTTTACGCTCGATCAATTTGACCAGGCTGACCACGGTCAGCCAGGTGATATTTACGGTCTGTAGCCCGCCTTCCCGGATGGCCTCCCAGGGGCCCAGTTGCCGGGTGACCACCCGGCTGGCCGGAGTGATGCCGATGACGGCTTCCCGGGTCTCCTCGCCGAAAACATTCTTGACCGGTTTCCGGATGGGAGTCACCACGGTTTCCTGCCGCCGGCCTTCCCGTTCGTAAACCAGGGGCACGGGTTGTCCGGGATAACGATGGACGATCTCCGGCAGTTCTTTCCAACGGGCGATGGGCTCCCCGGCAATTTGCAGGATCTTGTCTCCGGGACGCAAGCCGGCCTGTTCCGCGGGATAACCCGGCTTGATCTCCCCGATCTCGTTGGTCAGTTCCATCTGGCCCATGGCCGCGAACACCAGGGTAAAGACCGCCAGCGCGAAAAAAAAGTTAAACAAGGGGCCGCAAAAAACGATGATCATCCGTTGCCAGACCGGTTTATTGGCAAAGGAGCGGGCTTCCTCTTCGGGAAGGACCTCGTCGTCGGTGCCCTCCCCCACCATTTTGACGAAACCGCCCAGGGGGAAGGCGGAGAGGCAGTAATCGGTTTCCCCGACCTTGATCCCCAGGAGTCTGGGTCCCAGACCGAAGGAAAAACGGATTACCCGAACCCCAAAGGACTTGGCGGCCAGAAAATGTCCCAATTCATGAAAAAAGATAAGCAGCCCCAGGACCACGATAAAGGGGAGGGCCTTATACAGCAGGCCGGAGGCCCAGCCCTGGGTCGTGTTCGCTACGGCGGCCGCAGACAGTTCGAAAAAATATCCTGCAAATGCTTCCATCGGCTGTTTTACTTCCTGGTAATAATTTTCAGCGGCCTTCGGCCCGGATCAGGGTTTCCGTCAAAGACCGGATTTTTTCATCAACGGCCAGGATCTCTTCCAGACCCCGGGGGTGAATTATAGCATGTTTTTCCATGATGCGGCGGATAATCCGGGGGATGCCCCCGAAGGGCAGTTCTCCCCGTAAAAAAGCGGCCACGGCCACCTCATTGGCCGCGTTTAAAACGATGGGCAGACTCCCTCCGGCCCGGGCGGCCTGCCAGGCCAGGGCCAGGCAAGGGAACTTCTCTAGATCCGGTTCAAAAAAAGTCAACCCGGAGAGTCCGGTCAGGTCGAGCGCGGAATGGGGCAGCGGGAGACGATCGGGGTAAGCCAGGGCGTAGGCGATGGGCAGACGCATATCGGGCGGCCCCAGTTGGGCGAGCAGCGAGCCGTCCTGGAACTCCACCAGGGAATGGACGATGCTTTGGGGATGAACGACGACCGTAATCTGCTCCAGGGACACGCCGAAGAGCCAGCGGGCTTCGATCACCTCCAACCCCTTGTTCATCAGGGTCGCCGAATCGATCGTTATTTTGGGTCCCATTTTCCAGTTGGGATGGTTCAGGGCTTCCGGTCCGGTGATGGCGGCAATTTGATCGGCCGACCAGGTCCGGAACGGGCCACCCGAGGCCGTCAGGATGATCCGTTTCAGGTCCTTCTTCTGCTGGCCCTGCAGGGCCTGGAAGACGGCACTGTGCTCGCTGTCCACCGGCAGGATGGCCACGTTCCGCCGCCGCGCCTCTTCCAGGAGCAATTCCCCGGCCATGACCAGCGGCTCTTTGTTGGCCAGGGCAATGGTCTTGCCGGACCGGATCGCCGTCAAGGTCGGCCTCAAGCCCACCGCGCCCACCAGCGCGGAAACCACCAGATCGGCCTCGGGCAGGCCGGCGATCCGCTCCAGCCCCTCCGGCCCCCAGAATACCTGCGGGGCGGTAGCCTGGCGCTTTCCGGCCTTAAAGGCGGTCGCGTCTTCCCGGGTAGCCAGCGAAACCCACGGGGGTCGGAATTCCTCCACCTGGGTCTGCAACAGGTCCGTATTCCGGCCGGCAGCCAGACCGCACACCTGGAAGCGGTCGGGGAACAGGCGTACCAGGTCCAGAACCTGGGTGCCGATCGATCCGGTGCTGCCCAGCAGTGCTAATCGCTTCGGGCGAATGGCGGTGGTCATGAGCCGACCAACCAGGTCCGTAAATAGAAATATAGGAGCGGGGCCGGCAACAGGAGACTGTCCACCCGGTCCAGGAAACCGCCGTGACCGGGAAACAGGCCCCCGGAATCCTTAAATCCGGCGGACCTTTTGATCAGGGATTCCGTCAAATCACCGAACTGGCTCAAAACCCCGAGCAGGGCCCCGAGCCCGATGAGTTCAATCGCCGCCAGGTGGGGGAAAAGGGTCTGCTGAAAAATCCAGGCGATCAATCCGTTGGCGACCAGTCCGCCCAGAGAACCTTCCCAGGTTTTTTTAGGGCTCACCTCCGGGGCCAGCTTATGGCGGCCCCAGGTGCGACCCGCATAATAAGCGGCCGTGTCCCCGGCATAATTGACGGCCAGTAAAAAAAAAACCCAGATCATCCCCTGCGGCGCCATCCGGATCAGGACGAAAAAGGGCATGAACAGGGACAGGTAGAGCAGGCCGAACAGTTCTTTTCCCGAGCGTTCGAAAAAAGGCTCCGGGTCCTTGAAAGTCACGATCCGGTAAACGGCCCAGACCAGAAAATTCAACTCGATACCGGCCAACAACCCGGACAGGCCGTACAGGAAGGCGCCGCACAAAGCGACAGACCCCAGCACGGCGTAGAAGACGAATAAGGGGGCCTCCGACCGGCCCTGGGTCAACCGGCTGTATTCCTGGGACCCCAGTAACACCCCCGCCCAGGTCAACAGGACGAAAAGGGCCGGGCCGCCCCAGAAAATATAGGCAAACAGGGCGGGGATCAGGATCGAAGCCGTAAAAAAACGCTGAAGATGAGAGGATTGGGGGAAACCCAATAGGCACCTGTATAGATTACCCGGTAGGGGCGACTTTTTTTTCGCGGAGCTGTTCGCCGGTCAAACCGAATCTTCTTTCCCGGTTTTGATATTCGCCGATGGCGGCCAGGAGGTCTTTTTTTCTGAAATCAGGCCAGAAAGTTTTAGTCACATAGATTTCGGCATAGGCCAATTGGTACGTTAAAAAATCGCTGAGCCGGAACTCCCCGCTGGTCCGGACCAATAAATCGGGGTCCGGGAGGCCCCCGGTGTAAAGATAGCTGCTGAACAAGGGTTCGTCGATGAGCCCGGGTTCTACTCGGCCCGCCTGCACGTCTTGAACCAGACGCCGGACCGCCTGGAGGATCTCGGCCCGGCCGCTGTAGCTCAGGGCCAGATTCAGGACCAACTCCTCTCCGGCAGCGGTTTCCCGCACCACCCGGGCCAGTACGTCCTGCACCTTCGGGGGCAGTTTCTCCAGTTCTCCGAGCGCCTTCAGGGCGATGCCGTTTTTCTTTAATTCCTTGATTTCGGAGCGCAGGTACTGGGTGAGCAGACCCATCAGGGCCTTGACTTCCCAGTGGGGACGGGACCAGTTTTCACGGGAAAACGCGTAAAGGGTCAGCACCGGGATCCCCAATTCCCGACAGGTCCGGACCGTTTCCCGGACGGATTCCACCCCGGCCTTATGGCCGGCCAGGCGCGGCAGGGATCGTTGTTCCGCCCACCGCCCGTTTCCGTCCATGATCACGGCGATATGCCGAGGTAATTTTTCTGGATCGATTTTTCGCAACGCTGGGTCCCCGGTTTCCCGCCGTTAAAACTGCATGATTTCCTTTTCTTTTTCTTCGCCGACCCGATCGATTCGTTCGATAAAATCCTTGGTGATTTTCTGAATCTCTTCCTGGGCTTTGAAGAGGTCGTCCTCGGAAATCGCCTTGTCTTTTTTCAGAATCTTCAAGCTTTCATTGCTCTCCCGCCGGATATTGCGCAAGGCCACGCGGGATTCTTCGGCCATCTTTTTGGTCACCTTGACCAAATCCCGACGTCTTTCCTCGGTCAGGCTGGGGATATTGATGCGGATGAGCTTTCCGTCGTTGATGGGGTTCAAACCCAGTTCCGACTTCAGAATGGCTTTTTCGATTTCCCCGATGGCCTTGACGTCCCAGGGCTGAACGGTGATCTGGCGGCTGTCCGGAACTGCGACCGACCCCACCTGGTTGAGCGGCACCAGGCTCCCGTAATACTGCACCCGGATCCCGTCCAGCAGGGCCGAAGTGGCCCGGCCGGTTCGTATGCGGCTCAATTCCTTCCGGAGGGCCTCGATGGCCTTTTCCATTTTATCCTTGGTTTCCCGATAAACCTTGTCGATCATGACCTGGTCCCTCGAATAATCGTTCCAATAGTAGATCCGGTGACGATCTTTTTCA
This sequence comes from Deltaproteobacteria bacterium, assembly GCA_016219065.1. GTDB lineage: Bacteria > Desulfobacterota > RBG-13-43-22 > RBG-13-43-22 > RBG-13-43-22 > JACRCK01. The sequence goes on along the minus strand of JACRCK010000256.1, from coordinate 941 downwards.
GATTCCCTTTGATCATTCCGTTGAAGACCACGATGGGAATGTTGTTTTCCCTGGCCAGGGAGATGGCGGTGGCGTCCATGACTTCCAATCTCCCCTGCAGGTACTGATCGTAGTCCATTTCGGTATAGAGCCGGGCTTGGGGATTCAGGCGCGGATCATCATCGTAGACCCCGTCCACCTGGGTGGCCTTCAAGATGAGGTCCGCCCCCAGTTCCGAGGCCCGCAGGGCCGCCGCCGTATCGGTGGTGAAATAAGGGTTCCCCGTGCCGGCGGCCAGGAGCAGTACCTGGCCGGCGTCCATCTCGCGGCGGGCCGTCCGGGGATAATACGTTTCAGCCAGGGCCGGGATAGGCAGGGCCGACAGCACCACTGCCGGCACCTTGACCCGGAGCAGGGTTTCCCGGATGGCCACGGCGTTGAACAGGGTCGCCAGCATGCCCAGATAATCGGCTTGAATGCGGTCCATCCCCCGAGCACTGGCGGCCAGGCCCCGAAAGATGTTCCCTCCGCCGACCACGACCCCCAGTTGCGTTCCCAACCGGGTGACTTCCTTGATCTCTTGAGCCGTTTTCTGGATCACTCCCACATCCAGCCCGTAGCCCCGCTCTCCGGCCAGGGCTTCGCCGCTGAGCTTTAAAAGTACCCGCTTATAAACCTTTTTAGTCCGAGCCATGGATATCCTTTTTCAAAAACGGAGTATTGGAGTGATGGAGTGTTGGAGTATTGGGTTTTCCATTACTCCATTACTCCAGCACTCCATCATTCCGGTTCTTTCGTTAGGCTTCATCCCCCAGGATATACCGGGTAAACCGGCGGATGGTGATGCTTTCACCGGTCTGGGCAATGGTCTCGTTGAGGTAATCCGTGATGCTAATATCGGGATTTTTCACGTAGGCCTGTTCCAAGAGGCAGGATTCCTTGAAAAATTTATCCACTTTGCC
>JACRCK010000260.1 GCA_016219065.1 Deltaproteobacteria bacterium | reverse complement strand
TCGATGATCTCGTAGCTGGGCTCCTCCCTTGTGAAGATCTCTCCCAGGCGCGTGAACATCCGCTCGTAGCCGCCGGCGTAGGTGGGCAGAAAAGCAATGACTACCGCTTCTTTCGGGATTTCGTCCAGCAGGTCGAAAATATCTTTGCCGGTGTAGCCTTCCAGACGGATTCCTTGCTTCCTCTCCCGCAGCTTCTCCACCGTGTCCTGATGGAATTTGGAAAAATTATGGCGGTAATGGTTCCAGTGGCGGGCCTTGAAGGCATTGTTTGCATTTTCGTATTTCAGGGCCTCAAGGAGCACCATGATGGTGGCGGCCTTGCCCTCCGCATCCTCCATGTGAGCTTCCAGCCACTTATAATCTTCTTCCCGCACGGAAAGCTCAAAAGGCTGGTCCGCCAGATAGGCCCCCAGGACTCCAGAGTAAAGGGAAACGTCGTTGCCCCAAATCTTGGCTTTGGGAGCATACCGGGAAAGAATCTGCTCCACCGTAAAATTGCCGGAGCAGCCCACATAGACCTGTCGGCCGTCGAAAGCCGCGCCATTGTTCCCGAGCCACTTCCGGGTTTCGGCGTTTATGGAACCGATGAAGGACATTTATCAATCCTTAAGCCTTGGAGCGGGTAGGTGGAGTCGAACCACCGGCGATCAGGTGGGCCCTGATGCCCCTGCCGAGGTCCCCGCCGCTAAATTTCTGAGCCAATCTGCATGTCGCCGGAGTTTCGGATTCAGCTCCTCCACCAAGATGCCGGTATGTTTCCTGAGCCAGGCCGCTACCACCCGGCGATGACAGAACTCCCCGGGTGCTTCCCAACAGAGCATGACAAAATCGTCCCTGCCCAGGTCCCTGATGATTTGATAAGGGTCCAGCCGGTCCAAGACTTGCGCCCGGTAAAGCGGTATAAAGGTTTCTGGGTCCATGATTTTGATAAGTGGCCGGGGAGGGGCCAGAACTGTGCACCGGGTTCCCTGCCAGCCCCGGGGCACCCCCAGGGAAATAGCCACGGCCTGGGGAAGATGCCCGGCGATTTTGAAGTTGGAAGTGAAAATCATGCCGCAGCCTCCAACAAATCCTTCTTCAGGTAGTAAGGTTTCCCCAATCTGGTGAGCCTTTCCTCCATCTCTCCTTTAAAGCGCCGCCAGTCGATTTCCCTGGCCAGGGGGTGGTAGTTGAGTTTTCCCACCTTGTAGAAGTCAACAAATTCATGGGTTGCATTGAGCAGGCTATAAACCGCCTCGGGAGAGATCACCGGCTCGAAAGAGACCCAGGTTCTAAGTCCCAACATCTTGGCCAACTGCAAGGAGTCGATCCGGTCCTGGGGTAAGGCCGCGTAAGGTTCCCATTTGTCGCTCAGCCCCTGGTCGTGATGGATCGTCAAAGTCACACTCCAGGTGTTGGCAGGATTCATGGTCAACAGGTCCCGGTCTCTCTCCAGCCCCCAGCACCCTCCCTTGGTTAAAATGGTGGCCGTGAGGTCTTGGGCCATGAGGATTTTGAGCGCCCGGCGAGTTACCCGGGCCTCTTGCTCCAAGGGCTGGTAGGGATCGCTGGTGAAAGAGAGCAAAATCTCCCGCTTATCCCCTGCCATCTGGCGAGCCTGTTCTTCCAAGTCCTCCAGGATTCCCGGCCTGGGCTTGATGCAGGAGGGGTCGTGGAAGGTCGCCCGGTCCGTGAACGTGGCTTTGGGCGCGTAGCAATAAAGGCACCCATGCAGGCATCCCCGGTAAAGGTTCAGGGCCAGGGGCGCATATTCCCGGGCCTTGCCCCGGGGTTCGTAAATTACCGTCCTTTTCATAGCCACCTCACCCGGGGCGTTACCTCGGTCGCCAACCCCAGGATCAGGAAATGCAGAGCCCCGATCCCGTAATTGTCCATGTCCAGGGGTTTGTCCCTAAACGGCCGGCGAGGGTCCCGCTCCGGCATCCGGTATTTGGAAAACTCCTGCACGGTCTTGGGACAGTCCGGAGAAAAGGTGATGGCGCCGGGCAGTCCTTGCGCATGGTTACCCAGGCGTTTCCCCAAGAGGTTCCGGGCCAGGCCCAGTTCCTCCGGGGCCGCCACCGCCCACAGCCTTTGCTTCCGCAGCCTCTTGATGAACTCCGGTTCCCTGGGGTCGCAGTAGAATTTCTTGATCTTCAACTCCTGGGCCCAGGCCTTGGCAATGGGCAAAAGATCATCGAAGTAAAAGCTCTCCTCATAGAGTTCCCTGAAAACGTGGAGATGGTCCTTGGGGGCCGGGGTGTATTTTCCGGCCACCATGACCGTGGGGTTTTCCATACCCCACTTGATGCCTACGTATACTCTGGTCTCTTCCATGTCACCCCTGCAGGCTCTGG
>JACRCK010000259.1 GCA_016219065.1 Deltaproteobacteria bacterium | reverse complement strand
CTATCTCGATCGTTTAAATGAGGCCCACCTGGTTACCCGTCTCCAACGTAGAATGGAGGCCTTGGGATATAAAGTGGACTTGGTTAAGTTACCCGAAGCCGCCTAAAAAGCGATGTTATATTTTATTTTCGTATTAAACTGCCATACTCGTAGAGTACCCACGAAGCATGAAAAAACTTCAGGGGTAAGGCCCCAGGTTAAGACCGACTCGGTCTGAGCCCGGGTGAGCTTGGCAAGCTATTTTCATTTAAACGCCTATGAACCAGTAACCAGCAACGAGCAACCAGCAACAGGTTTTATTTTCGTATTAAGGATTTGATCGGGCCAGGGGGAACAGGCGTTCCGGTCCCCCCATTGCTCTTGAAAAAGGGGAGGAAAAAGGGTATGGATAATCGATACCTATGGATAATTTGAGCTCCATATTCCCCGTTGCCGCTTATTGGGCCGGGATCCAGGACCTGAATTTCCACGGAAACCTGTGGCTGGTTATCCTCCTGGGCGTCGGCATTGGTGTCCTGATCGGGATCTTCGGGATTGCCGGCCGATTCCTGATGCCCCCTTTTTTAAATATCTTTTTTAACTTTCCCTACAATGTAGCCGTGGGCAGCGATCTGGGCCAGATGCTGGGCACCTCCTTTATGAATCTTATTAAATTCAAGGGGATGCACAATGTGGATTACAAGCTCGGCGGAATCATGCTCGCCGGGACCATTGTAGGGGTGGAACTCGGCGCCCAATTATTGGAATGGCTGAAGGGGTTTGGAAATATCCTGGTCCTAGGTCTGACCATTCATATCATGGACCTGATCTTGAGCATTTTTTATGCGGTCCTGTTATTGTGGATCGGTTTGGTGGTCTATCGGGAGGCCAGGGGGACCGGAGGGGAGGAGATGGAAGGGGGGTTCCCGGTCGGGGAACAGCCGGCCATCATCGCCCGCTTGCAGCATATCCGCCTACCGCCCATGGTTTCCCTGCCCGTTTCCGGGATCGAAGCCATTTCCATCTGGATCATTGTATTCACCGGACTTCTGACCGGACTACTCGTCGGTCTGCTGGGGGTCGGCGGCGGTTTTATCCGGTTGCCAGCGTTTATTTACGTGATCGGCTGCCCCATGGTGGTGGCTATCGGGACGGACTTTTTTGAGAATATTTTTTCCATGGGTTACGGAACCTTTACCCACTCGCTGAAAGGGAATGTGGACCTGCTGCTGGTGGTAGTACTCCTGATCAGCGTGGCGCTGGGCAGCCAGATCGGCGTCGCCATCATTCGGCGCATCCGCCAACAGAAAATCAGGGTGGTTTTCGCCTATATTGCCTTCGGAACGATTCTGGTGATGGGGGTCAAACTGGTTTTTTAGGGGAGGTGGGGAGTTTAATCATTAATTAATAATTGATGATCTCGCAAAAAGTCCGCAAGGGAGTCATTGCGAGGAGTGAAGCGACGAAGCAATCCCCTGGATTCAGCTACTTGCGCTGGGGGATTGCTTCGCTTCGCTCGCAATGACGACTTTTTGCGAACCCATCAATAATTACCAATTGATTATTGACAATTAATTATTGAAAATAAAGGTATGAAAAGTCTGATCCCCCTCATTTTGTTGCTTATCCTCTCCGGCTGCCTGCCCCCGTCTTCCTTACCCCCGCTGACTTTTCAAGGAAATCCCGAGCCTTTAAAACCGGGAGAGATCATCGATACCCGGTCGGGGGAGATCATTTCCCCGGAGGTCCTGTTCGATCGTTTAGGCGAAAACCGGGTCGTCTATATCGGTGAAAGCCACACCAGCCTGGAGGATCACCGGGTCCAACTTCAGATCCTCGAGGGGCTTTACAGGAAAAACAAGGGCCTGGTCCTGGCCCTGGAAATGTTCCCCCGGCGGGTTCAGCCGGTTTTGGATCGCTTTGCGTCCGGCAAGCTGACGGAAGAGGCCTTTTTTCAGGAAGTGAATTGGCCGGAAGTTTGGGGATATCCCTTTCAACTCTACCGCCCCCTGCTGGCCTTCGCCCGGGAAAAAGGACTGCCGTTAGTCGGCCTGAATGCCCCCCGGGAAGTGATCAGTAAGATCGCCCGGCAGGGACTGGCTTCCCTCACCCCGGAAGAACGACGGGAGATTGCCCCGGAGTTCCTGACCGGGGACCCGCAACACCGGGAAATTCTGGCCCGGGAATTCCAGCGGCACCGGCAGGAAAAAATCAAGGATTTCGATTCCTTTTACCAGGCCCAGTTGGCCTGGGACGAAACCATGGCCGAAACTCTGGTCGGATCCCTGCGGCACTTGCCGCCTGCGGCCCAGGTGCTGGTATTGATCGGCAAGGGGCATATCACGGACCGGCTGGGCATGCCGCTAGCCGCCCTGAAGCGGATGCCCCATACCTATAAAACGGTGGCGCCGGTTCCCGTCGATTATCCGTTGCGGGTTCTGGGTCCGACCATGGCCGATTACCTCTGGATCACCCGTTCCTTTGAAGAAATGCACCCGCCCCGTCTGGGGATCCAGGTAAAGGTGCTGCCGGAAAACCAGGGTTTGGAAGTGACGGTCGTGAATCCGGGCGGTCCGGCTCAACAGGCCGGGTTTCGGGTCGGGGATGTAATCGTGAAGATCGAAGGCGAGGCCGTTCGAACCATCGAAGATCTCCACCGGGCTTTGGCCAGGAGACCCAAGACAGCCCTTTTCACCGTTAAGCGATCCGGAAACGAAGTGACGATCACGGTGCGGTGGAAAATGGAGGGGGCAGGGGAGTAACCAATAACTAATAATTAAAATCAATAATTAATAATTGATTGTTAACAATTAATTATTGATGTTGTCAGGCCTTTAATCATAGTCGATTTTCTTGCTAAATCCCTCATGCCAAGAACGAGCAACTACGAAGCATGAAAAAATCCCCCCCAACCCCCCTTTTGAAAAGGGGGGAGCCCAAGCCTCCTTTGGTCAAAGGTTGAGACCGACTCGGTCTGCTATCCGCATTCGATGTTGGACGTTCGATGTTGAATGTTCGTCTTTATTTTTTCTTGACACAGCCCACAACATGGTTTTAATTAAAGGGTTTTATTTCACAAAATAGGAGGCCTTTATGCGCAAACATGGTAAATTTTTCTTAATGGCAAGTGTCCTGGCCTGGGCCCTGATGTTCTCGGTTTCGGCCACGCAGGCCGCCCCGGTGGCGGCCAAAATCGGGGTGATTTCCATCATCACCGGACCGATTTCGGCTTATGGAGAGGCCATTACCAACGGCCTCAAACTGGCCCGGGATGAAATCAATGCCAAGGGCGAGGTGAAAATCGATCTGTTCATCGAGGATTCCGCCGGAAAACAGGAACAGGCCCTGGCCGCGGCTCAGAAACTGATCAATTCCCAGCAGGTGGTGGCCATCATCGGCCCGACCCTGAGCACGGAGATGAAGGTGGCTGGCCCGGAGGCTAACGCCAGCGGCGTCCCCATCATGGGCACCTCCACCACGGCGGTGGGCATCACCCAGATCGGCAAATACGTCTTCCGGAATTCTCTGCCCGAGGCCCTGGCCGTTCCGGCCGCAGTGAAAAAGGCCGTGGCCAAATACAACATCAAAAGCGTGGCTTTGCTCTACGGGAATGACGACGTCTTCACCAAGTCCGGGTTCGATACCATGAAAAAAGTGGCCATGGATATGGGGTTGAAGATCACCACCATCGAGGAATTCCAGAAAGGTCAGGCTGATTACAAGGCCCAGTTGACCAAGATCAAGGCCACCAAGCCTGATGCAGTCCTCTGTTCCGCTCTCTACCAGGAAGGGGCCGTCATACTCTCTCAGGCTCGAAAAATGGGGATCAACGTTCCCTTCGTGGGCGGCAACGGTTTCAATTCCCCCGAAGTAATCAATATCGCCAAAGAGGCGGCCAACGGGCTGATCGTGGCCACCCCCTGGTTCGGCGACAAGAACGATCCCCAGGTCAAGGCCTTCGTTCAGAAATATGAAAAGGCCTACGGCAAAAAGCCCGACCAGTTTGCCGCTCAGGCCTATGACGCCCTGTACATCATGGGCGAGGCCCTGAAGAAGTCCGGCAAGGCCGACCGGGACAAGTTGCGGGACGCCCTGGCCGGCATCCGCAACTTCAACGGCGTTTTGGGAAAATTTTCCTTTGACGCGGAACGGGATGTGGTCATGGAGCCGAACGTCCTGATCGTCAAAGACGGCAAGTTTCAGATATTTAACTAGATGATAGTCGTTGACCGGAAGGGGATGGGCGGGATGATCCATTTCGCCCATCTGCATCCGTTAATTTTTCCAGGAGTAATGGAGTAGTGGAGTGATGGAGTAATGGCTTAAAAAACAATACTCCAATACTCCAGCACTCCATTACTCCCAATCTTCTAAGGTCTTATCTTGTTCTTCGAACAACTGATCAACGGCATCACGCTGGGCAGCATCTATGCCATTGTGGCCCTGGGCTATACCCTGGTCTTCGGGGTCCTGGACATCATCAACATGGCCCACGGAGAGATCTTCATGTTCGGGGCCTTTATCGGCATGCTGCTCATCTCTCATTTTGGCGCCCCGGTGCTTTTGGCCCTGGGCGGGGCCGTCCTGGTGACCGCCGCCATGGGGCTGTTGCTCGAACGGCTGGCCCTGCGGCCCCTGCGGGGGCGGAAGGGGGCTTCCCACCTGGCCTCCCTGATCAGCACCATCGGGGTTTCCATTATCCTGGAGAACCTGGCCCACCACCTTTTCGGAGCCGGCAACAAACCCTTTCCCACCTCCTTCGCCGATGCCCAGTTCACCGTCGGCTCGACCACCGTTTACCTGGTTCAGGTGATTATCCTGGTCATCGCCGTCCTGCTCATGGCCGGCCTCTCCGCCTGGCTTAAAAAAGCCAAGGCCGGCAAGGCCCTGCGGGCCACGGCGGAAAACCTGGAAACGGCCAGCCTGCTCGGCATCAACACCGGCCGCATCATCGTTTCCACGGTGGTCGTGGCCTCGGCCATGGGTGGGATTGCCGGGGTCCTGGTGGGCATGGCCTTCAATTACGTCAACAACCAGATGGGCCTGCCCATGGGCCTGAAGGGGTTGGCCATCATTATTTTAGGCGGCATGGGCAGCGTCAACGGCGCCATGGCCGGCGGCTTGATCCTGGGGTTGGCCGAAACGTTCGTAGTGGCCTACGGGGATTCGGGATACCGGGACGCCATTGCTTTTGTGGCGATCATCGTCATCCTGCTGATCCGGCCCCAGGGGCTCTTCGGGCAGGCCCTGCCGGGAGCAAAGCGATGAGAAGCTATACTTGGGGCGGAATGTTTGAATATTGTAATAAAATCAATAGTTTGAATTTTTTATTCCTGCACTTTTTTGTTCCAGCACTCCACTACTCCAGCACTCCAGCACTCCCGCTGTTGGTTTTCGTCCCATGATCAACCCCTACTACCTCCAGATCGCCTCCTTCATCCTGATCAACGTCATTCTGGGATTGAGCATCTACATCACCCTGTCCACCGGGCAGCTTTCCCTGGGCAATGCCGGTTTCATGAGCATCGGGGCCTATACCAGCGCGCTGGTGACCGTCAAGCTGGGATTGCCCATAGTGGTGGGAATCCTGGCCGGGTCCCTGCTGGCCTTTCTGATCGGGATCCTGATCGGCATCCCCACCCTGCGCCTTCAGGGGGTCTACCTGGCCATTGCCACCCTGGGCTTCGGGGAAGTGGTGCGGGTCCTGTTCATCAACTGGGAGTCGCTGACCAGCGGGGCCGTGGGGATCGCCGGCATCCCCCACCTGGGGCGAACCATCCTGGCCGCCCTGCAGAAAAGGGGTTTTGCACCGGAGCAATGGGGGCTCAAGAACAACGAATTCATCAGCCTGACCATCTTCACCATTCTCCTGGTGATCACCGTCCTGCTGCTCGTCTTTTTCAGCCGGCTCTTCGCTTCGCGGGTGGGACGGGCCTTTCGGGCCATCCGGATGGACGAAAAGGCCGCCGAGGCCATGGGCATCAACACCACTTATTTTAAGATTTTGACTTTCAGCCAGGGGGCCCTGCTGGCCGGGTTCGCCGGGGCCCTGTTCGCCCACGTAACCGGCTACATCAGCCCGGCGGACTTCACTTATCACCGGGCGGTGGAGATCCTGGTCTTTGCCGTTTTCGGCGGCAGCGAAGTCCTCTGGGGCCCGGTCTTCGGCGCCCTCTTTCTGACGGTCATGCCCGAAATGCTCCGCGGTTTGAGCGAATACCGCTACTTTATCTATGGCACCATCCTGGTGCTCATGATGACCTTCCGCCCCCAGGGCGTCCTGGACCAGCCCCTGCTCGACCGCCTGCGCGGCCGCCGGACAGGAGGAGGGGATGATGCTGCTTGAGATTCGCGACCTCAGCATGATCTTCGGCGGCCTGGCCGCCCTGCGCGATGTTTCCTTCAGCTTGGCGGAAGGTGAGATCCTGGGTCTGATCGGTCCCAACGGCGCCGGCAAGACCACCCTGTTCAACGTGATCACCGCCTTCCTGACCCCCACCCGGGGGGAGGTCCGGCTGGCCGGTGAGCCCCTGACCGGCCTGCGCACCAGCCGCATTACCGAGCGGGGCGTCTGTCGCACCTTCCAGAATATCAGGCTCTTTGACCAGATGACGGTGGAGGAAAACGTCATGGTCGGGCGCCACTGCCGCAGCCGGGCCGGCGTCTGGTCGAGTGTGCTGCGGACAGGGTCTCAGAAAAAGGAGGAGGGAGCGATCCGCGAAAAGACCCGGGAACTGCTGTCCCTGGTGGGTTTAAGCGGTCACGACCAAGACCTGGCGGCCAACCTCCCTTACGGCCTGCAGCGGCGGCTCGAAATCGCCCGGGCTCTGGCGGGCGAACCCCGGCTGATTCTTTTGGATGAACCGGTAGCGGGCATGAACGACCAGGAGACGGAAGAGATCGCCGGCCTGATCCATAAGATCCGGGATTTCGGGATCACTATCCTGTTGATCGAACACGATATGTCCATGGTCATGAAGGTCTGCGACCGGCTGGTGGTCCTGAATTTCGGGGAAAAGATCGCTGAGGGTACCCCACAGGAAATCCAGTCCGATCCCCTGGTGATCGAGGCCTACCTGGGCCGGGAAGAGGGGGACTGACCCATGCTGCGGGCCGAAGGGTTGAAAACCTCCTACGGAAACATCCGGGCCCTGAAGGGCGTCGACCTGGAAGTCCCCTCCGGGTCGATCGTCACCATCCTCGGGGTCAACGGAGCCGGCAAGACCACCTTGCTCAAGACCGTCGCCGGTCTGCTGAAACCCCGGGCCGGGAAGATTTTTTTCCTGGACGAGGACATCTCCAGGTTTCCGCCCCACAAGGTGGTCCAGCGGGGCATCGCCCTGGTCCCGGAAGGGCGGGCCATCCTGGCCAAAATGACCGTTCTGGAAAACCTGGAAATGGGGGCCTACCAGCGCCGGGACGGACAGGTCCGCGGCGACATTGAAAAGGAGATGGCCCGTTTTCCCTGGATGAAGGAGCGGCAGGGCCAGCCGGGGGGATCCCTGTCCGGCGGGGAGCAGCAGATGCTGGCCATCTCCCGGGCCCTCCTGTCGCGGCCCAAGCTGCTGCTGCTGGATGAACCTTCGCTGGGTCTGGCCCCTTTGGTGGTTAACGAAATCTTCCGCATCATCCGCCGCATCAACCAGGACGGAACCACGGTCCTGCTGGTGGAACAGAACGTCAAGCAGGCCCTGAAGATCGCCCACTACGGCTACGTGCTGGAGACGGGGAAGATCGTTTTGAGCGGGGAGACCGGAGAACTCCTCGAAAACCCCAAAATCAGGGAATCCTTTCTGGGGCAGAAAAGCTGAAGTAAAACACCGGCCCTCCCCCTGAAAAAAATCCTTGCCCCCTTTTTCTTCCCTATAATATATAGTGAATTTATATTTTGTCTCAAGAGCATAACTGGATTGGATCAAAAGAGCGGGTTTTGTTGCCGAGGTCTTCGCTTTGGCTTGACACCATAAGCTTAAGGAGGTCACCGATGATTGGCAATGAGTACGCAAGCCAGCCTGGAGCCTTACTCTCCCCTCGCCCGAATATAACGAACCGGCCAAGGAAATTTGGTAGGGCAGCCAGGTTGGTTCTTTGGCTTTCAGGATTCTTATTCCTGACGGCCTCGGTAGTGCAGGCCGCTTTCGACCGTTACGATGACCTGGCCGTAGGCATTCCCAATAAAGCCGTCGGGTGGGAGAGTTCCGATTCCGGCGCCGCGGCCGTATTCTATGGAGCGCCTCCCGGATTGGCGATGGACGGGCAATTCGACGATCAATTATGGAGCAGGGATACTCCGGGAATTGAGGGGTATGCGTCCCTCTTCGATCATTTCGGCGCCTCTCTGGTTGTTGGCGATTTCAATGGGGACGGCCAACAGGATTTGGCTGTCGGAGTGCCTGATGGGAAGTTCGGCACATCCGATGGGGGAGTTGTTTATATCATTTTCGGCGGTCCGATCGGACTCCGAAACACCGGAAGCCAGTTGTGGACCCAAGAGAGAACAGAGACCGGCAACATATCGGGAGGGTCCGATGCTTTCGGTTTTTCTCTGGCCGCCGGAGATTTTAATAAGGATGGTTTCAGTGATTTGGCTATAGGTGTTCCGAACAGACAAATATTTACCGCGGCCAGGGCCGGCGCGGTTTATGTTTTATATGGTTCGGGCGTAGGGCTGACCAACCTCAACAGCCAGGTCTGGCACCAGGGCGTGGCCGGGATGGCAGGGGGTGTCGAGGAATTTGATAATTTTGGACATTCCTTGACAACCGGAGATTTTAATGGGGACGGTTTTGTGGATCTGGCGGTCGGGGCACCTGGTGAAGGCGTCAGCGGCTTCATTCTTGCGGGTGCAGTACATATTATTTACGGATCCGCTTCCGGCTTGAGCGCAACCAGTAACCAGCTTTGGCACGAAGAACTATTGGGTTTCCCCACCGGGGTTTCCCATTTTTTCGGCTGGGCCCTTACGGCCGGCGATTACAATGGGGATGGAAAGGCGGATTTGGCGATCGGCACTCCCGGAGCAAACCTGGAAGCGGGAGGGGCTGATCGTGGTGCCGTTATGGTGCTCTATGGGACGGTTTCCGGTCTCTCCGCTTCCGGCCAGCAATACTGGCGGCAAGGCGCTTCAGGGATCAACGGCACGGCCAAAGACAATGACAGGTTCGGCGAGGCACTGGCCTCCGGCGATTTCAATGGAGACGGTTATAGCGATTTATCGGTGGGCGCGCCGGGGGATGACGTTAGCGGGGTTGCCGGGTCCGGGGCCGTGAATGTCATTTATGGTTCCTCCTTGGGACTGATCGCCCTCAACAACCAAATCTGGCATCAGGACCTTTTTTCCGGATCCGCCGCGGAGGTTGATGATGCTTTTGGTAAGGCCTTGGCCAGCGGGGATTTTAACGGAGATGGTTTTTTTGACCTGGCCGTAGGTGTCCCCCAGGAAGATCTGTTATCTTTGCTGAAGGCTATACCGAACGCGGGCGCAGTTCACATCGTATACGGGTCCCCGGCAGGGCTCACATCGATCAGCAGCATGTTTTTACACCAGAATACAGGGGGTGTCCTGGGTGCGGCTGAAAACGATGATCGTTTCGGTTCGGCCCTGGCCGCCGGTAAATTTGGGAAACCGGAGGGTCTGTTATTCCTGCCGTTGATTTTGAGAAATTAAGCCAGAAGGATGGCGACTTCCACCCGATAATCAATCGAATAATCGATCCATACGAAAAAACTGAAGGAGATCCATGAAATCCTTCGAGTGGAGCGGATTGTCCCGCATCCCGAACAGATGCCCCGGGCAGCCGCAGTCCGAAGCCCCGAAACCGGGGATGGCCCAGTCGGCGACGGTCCGCATCCTGGCGGCGACGGCGCATTCCAGGTTTGCCGAGGCGCGGATCGGCAGGGCAGCCCGGAACTCCGCAACTTCCCGCAAATAATCGATATGCCAGAATTTGTTCTTCCGCAGCCGGCGGTGGCGTTCCAGCCTTTGGGTCAGGTTTTTCATGGCCGAACCCACATACACGTAATAGCCGACCGGAAAAGTCTGCCGGTTCTCCCGGCGGCCGTATTCCAGGGTTTGCGCCCGCTTGAGCCTGAGGATCAGCAGATAACTTCCCCGGTCCTGCGCTTCCCGCTCGATGACTTCCCAGGGTATTTGAATCCTCCGGACCCGTTCCCCCAGAGACAGATCGGCCTTCCACTCCACCGCCAGAGGTACGATTTCCACCTGTTCCCGAACGGCCAGCAGGGTTTGGGCGAAGTGCAGGTCGGTATGGTAGTCGGGCAGGAAATATTCGGCCCGGGGCCAGTGGATGATGAACAGAGCGGCCGTCCTTTGTCCCGCTCGCGCCAATTCGGCCAACTCCCTTAAGTGCCGGGCCCCGCGTTCGGTGACCGCGTCCGGAAACATGGCGGTTTTCTCACCGAACAACGTGCAGGATTTCACTTCGACCAGCCATTCTTTTTTTTGATGCGCCACTAACAGGTCAAAGCGGGAATGGCCGATGCGGATTTCCCGGGCCAGCACCCGGGCCTCCGGCCAACCGGGGATCTTCCCCCGGTTGATCAGGTCCGCCGCCACCTCGTTGGTTCGATGGGTGTGGAGAAAAACAGGGCTCCCCTCCCGTTCTACGGCCACGGCGGTGAAAAGGTTTTTTCGGGTGGGGGAGGGTCGTTCTCGGATTACATAAACCGTGGTCCCCGGCAACAGGAGCTCATGGAGGCGGCCGGGGTTAGGCAAAAAGGCCCGGATGATCCCGCCTTCGAGGCGGCAGCGGATCAGAAAGCGGTTGGGGCGGTCGAGGAAGT
>JACRCK010000031.1 GCA_016219065.1 Deltaproteobacteria bacterium | reverse complement strand
GTCTTCCTCTCGATGGTTATTTCTTCGTTGATTATGTAATCCCCGTAGGGTATGGAGGCGATTTCCAGTGACCAGTCCAGTTCCTTCAACAGGGATAGGAGTTCGGAATCCCGTTCACGGTAATCCACTCTAATTTTCATGGCAGAATGTCCTCCGACAATGATTTTAAATATCGAGGAAGAGCAAAAAAAATACCAAAGGAGGGGGTGAATTGCTTTGCATGATAAACCCTAGCGGACCATGGGCGGAGAGTAAACTTGTTGCGCAGTGGGGTGATCAGGGGATTTCCAGAGGTTATTAAAAAAATAGCTTTTCAAGCTGGAGGGGGCTCAGACCGACTCGGTCTGTTAGACCGAGTCGGTCTTAACCCAGGGCCTTTCCCAGGTGTTTTTTTATGTTCCGTGGACGGCCGGAGGCGGGTAGGTGGGTTTCATCCGAAACCCAAAGCGGATACCGGTCTTTGTTCCGGGTAGTCACCCCGGACCCGATCCGGGATCCAGGGTTTGTTAAAGTTGGCCCGCTTTTTGAATTTTAAGGAAGATAAAAAGGCCGCAGGCCGACCACAGAAAGGAGAGCAGGGCATGGCGATCTACGATCTACTCTGGAAAGAAGGGGAAGACAAAAGCGGGAAGGCCCGCTGGTCGAAGGTGGGCATTCTGATGGAAAAGGGGGATGGCAAGAAATCCGTCAAGCTGACGACCCTCCCGGTGGGAAGCTGGGACGGCTGGCTGGTGGTGGCGGAAAGAAAGGAGCGGGACGAACCGCACTATTAAAAGATGAACATCGAACATCGAACGTCCAACATCGAACATCGAATATTTAAGACAAAAAAATGGCCTACGATCTGGAAGAAAGGCTACTCGCGTATTCGGTCAGCATTATAAAGATCATCGAAAGGCTGCCTAACACTAGAACTGCTAATTTCATTGCGGGCCAATTGCTAAAATCTGGAACTTCACCTTATCCGAACCATGGTGAAGCGCAGGCAGCCGAGTCTCCAAAGGACTTCATCCATAAACTCCGGATTTCGTTAAAGGAGCTGCGGGAAACCCAGAGATGGTTAAAACTCATTCAGCGTGTACCATTAATCACTAAAACTGAGCTTCTGGATGCTATTTTGAAGGAAACAGAAGAATTAATTAAGATTTTCGTCACGAGTATTCGAACGGCTGAAAAGAAACAGAAATAGGTTATCAACCTCCGGTATTGTCCGCTGTTCCTAATTCGATGTTCGATGTTGGACGTTCGATGTTCGATGTTCGGTCTTTTATTTCTTATATATCCTGGGATTCAGCTTTCCCATCAAACAAAAAAGCTCATAGGCTATCGTCCCGGCCTGACGGGCCAGCGTGTCGCCTTGGATTGCTTCGTCTCCTTGACGGCCGAGCAGGACGGCTTCGTCGCCAACTGCGCACTCCATCCGGTCGTCGAGACGGACAATGATCAGGCTCATGCAAACACGGCCGATCACCGGAAACCGGCGCCCCCCGATCAGTACCTGTCCCTGATTGGAGAGGTGGCGGGAATAACCGTTGGCGTAGCCCACCGGCAGGACGGCGACCCGTTCCGTCCGGGAGGTCTTATAGGTGCCGCCGTAGCTGACTCCCAGGCGGGGAGGTAGTGTTTTAATCTGCAGGATCCTGGTCTTCAGGGCCAGGACCGGACGGAGATTCAAGTCTCTGGTCCGTTGCGGGTCCCCATCGGGGCTCCCCCCGTACAACATGATTCCCGGACGGATGAAATGCAGATGCGTTCTCGATCGGAAAAAGGCCGCAGCGCTGTTGGCCAGGTGATTTTCCGTCAGGCGCCAGCCCGCTTCTTCCACCATTCGGCGGGCTTGCTCGTAGCATTGCCACTGGAGGCGGTTATAGGCTTCACCCGGTTCATCGGCCCGGGCCAGGTGGGAGCTCAACCCGGTAATCTGCAGCCGCTTTAATCGGCGCAAGGGCTGGAGGAATTCCGGGAGATCGGACCAGACCACCCCCAGGCGGCCCATGCCCGTATCGACTTTCAGGTGGGCCCGGACCATGATTTTCCTCTTGCCCGCCTCTCGGGACAGGGCTTGGGCCACCGGGAGGCTGTAGATGACCGGGGTCAGTTGAAAATCCAGGCAGGTGGCCGCTTCCTCCACCCGAGGCCCGAGGAGGACCACCACGGGGAGGGAGGAACTGACCCGGCGGCGGACTTGAATCCCCTCTTCCACGGAGTTGACTCCCAGGGCACCTACTTTTAAGCGAACCAATTCCCGGGCGACGGGGACCAGACCGTGCCCGTAGGCATCGGCCTTGACGACGGCCATGACCTGGGTGGGCGCCGACAGTCGAGCGGTGATAACACGCAGGTTCTCCCCCAGGGCGGAGAGATCGATTTCAACCCAACTGACGGGAGCCGGGGATTTTTTCATAGGAGATAATCCTTGACAAAAGGGCCTGAAATTCCTTATTTATAATAATATGCGTTGCTCAGCTTTTCTTCGTTTTTGGTCGATAACATTGGCCGTTCTGTTGTTTTTTTCCTTCGCTGCCTGGAGCCAGGAACAGCCGTCGTCCGCTCCAAAGAAAGCAAGCCGAGTCCAAAAAAAGGCGACCAAATCACCGTCGGCCGCTGCGGCCAAAAAGAAAAAACGTTCTAAGGCTAAAAAGAAGACCCCCAAAGCCTCGGCTAAATCCAAAGCCCCGGCAAAATCCAAAGTTGGGGCTTTAGCCCCCGCTCCGGTTCCGGTTCTGGTTCCGGCCCCGGCCCGGCCTTTGGCGGCCGCGGAAGGACCGATTCAAACCGTTGTCGAACAGGAGATCCAGGTCCTCAAGGGTAAGCGGCAACTCATGACCGGCGATGAAATTTCCATCCAGGTCTATGACCTGTCGGAAAAGAAGATGCTGGTGGATATCGACGGCGATTCGATCCGTAACGCCGCCAGTCTGATCAAGCCTTTTGTCATGCTGGCCGTGTACGAGCAGATTTCCCGGCAGGAAATGGCGGAAACCCAGGCCATCAACCGCCAGATAACCCGAATGATCGCCATCAGCGACAACCAGGCCACCAACCACCTGATCAAGCAGTTAGGGGGCGGGGATGTCGAACAGGGCCTCGCCGTCGTCAATGCCCTGATGCGCAAGTACGGCTTTAACCAGACCATGGTCCGGGAGTTGATCCCGGGCGGCGGCAAGACCTATGGCAACCGGACTTCCGCCGCCGACGCCACCGCTTTTTTTAAACTCCTTTACGAACAAAGGCTGATCAGCCCCCAGTATTCCCAGAAGATGAACGACATCCTGCTCAAAAACGTCCATGACCGCATCGAGACCGCCCAGATCAAGCACGACGGCGTGGCTGTGGCCGACAAGACGGGTTACGTACGGGGCTTGAACGCCGATTGCGGGATCGTTTACCGGGGCAATCATGGCGGCCAGGGGCATGACTATGTCCTGTCCATCTTCATCGAAAACAAGGAACGGCCCGCAGACGGGAGCTGGGGAAAACGGAAGACCGCCGTTATCCGCTACCTTTCCGACCGCATCTATCAAAACCTCAAAAACTGCGCGTTCAAGATGGAAGAGGGCAGAGGAAAAAGGGAAGCAACAACCTCCCTACCCAAATCCTTATCCAAAATCAGCACCCTTTAATACGAAAAATAAAGACGAACATCCAACATTCAACATTCAACGTCCAACATCGAATAAGGTAAGGTTTGGGGCTTCATCCTGGCCCGGAAAGCTGAACGGGCGGCTTCTGCCTGACATAAGTTTTTTCTTCCCTCTCCCATTTTTTCTTTTTCTCCCCTCTATCCTTTAAGAGCTTTCCCCCAGCCAGCCATAGACTTCCTTAAGGGCCTGCGCCAGCAGTTCGGGCTTGGTTCCGCCCGCCTGGGCCATGTCCGGGCGTCCTCCGCCGTTGCCGCCAACGGCCTGAGCAATCCTTTTGATGATCTTCCCGGCATGAAAACGGGGCAGCAGGTCCTTGGTTACCACGGTCACCAGCAGGGCCTTCTCGTCCTGGACTCCGCCCAGGATGACGATCCCCGATCCCAGACGGTCGCGGAGCGAGTCCGCCAGGTCCCGCAGTTCCTTGGCTTCCCCGGTGGGGGCCAAGGCTGCTAAAACCTTGATCCCCTGGATCTCCCGCGTCTGCCCCAAGAGGCCATCCAGGCCGCCGCCGGTCATTAATTCCTTGTTCAGCCGGGCGATGGTCCGCTCCAGGTCCTTCTGCTGGGCCTGTAATTTTTCCACCCGCAGGCTCAGATCCTCCGGGCCCGTCTTCAGCAGATCGGCCAGGGCCTGGATCTGGTCTTCCCGGCGGTGCACTTCCTCCAGGGCCTCCGGACCGGTCAAGGCCTCGATGCGCCGAACCCCGGCGGCCACGCTGCCTTCGGCAACAATCTTAAAAAAACCGATATCCCCGGTCCGACGAATATGGGTGCCGCCGCAGAGTTCCTGGCTGAAGTCGCCCATGCGGACCAGCCGGACCTGATCCCCGTACTTTTCTTCAAAAAGGGCCATGGCCCCCCGGGCCACGGCCCGGTCAAAATCGGTGACTTCGGTGTCTACCGGCTGGTTTTGTCGGACGATCTCGTTGACCAGATCTTCCACCCGGTGCAATTCTTCCCGGGTGGGGGCGGAAAAACAGGTAAAGTCGAAACGGAGCCGTTTGGGCGTAACCAGGGAACCGGCCTGTTTGATCTGTTCGCCCAGGACCCGGCGCAGGGCCCCGTGCAACAGGTGGGTAGCCGAGTGGTTGCGGGCGGTCGGGGTCCGCCAGTCGGCGGCCACCGCCAGGGAGACTGTTTCCCCCACGGTCAGGGAGCCTTCCTGGATTTTACCCCGGTGGATAATGGTCTTGTTCGGCAGGGCGGCGGTCTCTGCGACGATCAACCATCCCTGGTCGCCGGTTATCGTGCCCTGATCGCCCACTTGGCCGCCGGATTCGGCATAGAAAGGGGTGGCGGCCGTGATCACCTCGACCTCCGCCGGGCCCCGGACCGTATCCGTCTCCTCTCCGTCCCGGATCAGGGCCAGAATAATACTTTCGGCCTCCAGGGTCTGATAGCCGACAAATTCGGTTTTCAGGTCCCGGGACATGAGCCGGCGATAGACTTCCTGGAGTTCCTTTTCCCCGCTGCCTTTCCAGGACTGGCGGGACATCTCCCGCTGCCGGGACATGTGATTTTCGAAACCGGGTTCATCCAGGGTCAATTGCTGGTCCCGGGCGATATCCTGGATGATGTCCAGGGGAAAGCCATAGGTGTCGTAAAGTTTGAAGATCAAGGTCCCGGGCACCCGGTTTTCCCCCTGTTCCTTCAGCCGGTCGATCTCTTCGGAGAGCAGTTTCAACCCGTGGTCGAGGGTTTCCAGAAAGCGCTCCTCTTCCTTGTGAACCACCTGGACGGTCAGTGGCAGATTTTCCCGGACTTCGGAATAGACGTCGCCCATGGTCTCGGCCACCACCTGGGTCATGCGATACAGAAAGGGCCGGTCCAGGCCCAGGACCTTCCCGTGGCGGGCGGCCCGGCGCAGGATCCGGCGGATCACGTAGCCCCGGCCTTCATTGGAAGGGAGGGCGCCGTCGGCCATTAAAAAGGCCAGAGCCCGGCTGTGATCGGCGATAACCTTGATGGAGACATCCGTGGTCTCCTGCTGGCCGATTTTGACCCCGGAAAGGGTTTCGATGGTTTGAATGAGGTCGCTGAACAGGTCGCTGGCGAAATTGTTGGGCGCCCCCTGTTTGACGGCGGTGATCCGCTCGAGCCCCATGCCGGTGTCGATGCTCGGCTTGGGCAGGGGCGTGAGGCGGCCCTCTCCGTCCCGGTTGAACTGCATGAAGACCAGGTTCCACAGTTCCAGATACCGGTCGCAGTCGCAGCCGGGGGCGCAGGTCGCCTGGCCGCACCCGAAAGCCGGCCCCTGGTCGATAATAATTTCCGAGCAGGGGCCGCAGGGACCTGTGTCGCCCATGGACCAGAAGTTGTCTTTTTCCCCGAGGCGGACGATCTGTTCCGTCGGCATGCCGACCACCTGCTGCCAGAGCTGATAGGCCTCGTCGTCCTTTTCGTAGACCGAGGCATATAATTTCTCGGGAGGCAGTCCGTAGACCCGGGTCAGGAGGTCCCAGGCAAAACGGATAGCCTCGGCCTTGAAATAATCTCCGAAGGAGAAATTCCCGAGCATCTCAAAAAAGGTGTGGTGCCGGGCGGTGCGTCCCACGTTTTCCAGGTCGTTGTGCTTGCCCCCGGCCCGCACGCATTTCTGACTGCTGGCGGCCCGGCGGTAAGGGCGCTTCTCCTCACCCAGGAAGACCCGCTTGAACGGGACCATACCCGCGTTGGTGAACAGCATGGTGGGGTCGTCCCGGGGTATCAGCGAGGCGCTTTTGACTACTTCATGCCCGGTTTCCTTAAAATAGTCGAGAAAGGCTTGGCGTATCTCTTTTCCTGTTTTCAAGGCAGGTCCTTTTAACGAAAAAAATGATTGATGCTGAGTTGATAATAAACTGATATTTCACAAAAAGTCGCCATTGCGAGGAGTGAAGCGACGAAGCAATCCCCAGGAATCAACTATTTGCCGTGAGGGGGATTGCTTCGCTCCGCTCGCAATGACGACTTTCTTGGTTCTTTGCTGACATATCAACAATGATGATTAATCCTTATTGAGTAAAAATATCGTCCTGGATCATTCCGTGGGGGCCGGTTCCTTGACCAGCCCGAAGGTCTGCTTGACTTTCAATTCCACCTCTTCCAGCATGGCCGGATGATCCTTTAAATAACTCTTGGAGTTCTCCCGACCCTGGCCGATCCGCTCCCCGCCATAGGAATACCAGGTCCCGCTTTTTTCCACGATATCGTGGGCCACTCCCAGGTCCAGAACATCTCCCACTCGGGAGATGCCTTCCCCGTAGATGATATCGAATTCAGCTTCCTTGAAGGGGGGGGCGATCTTGTTCTTGACCACCTTGACCCGGGTCCGGCTGCCGATGATTTCCTGACCGTCCTTCAGGGCAGCGATCTTGCGGATATCGAGGCGCAGAGAGGCATAGAATTTCAAGGCGTTGCCGCCGGTGGTGGTTTCGGGATTTCCGAACAGGACCCCGATTTTCATCCGGATCTGGTTGATGAAGATCAGGGAGGTCATGGTCTTGCTGATGGTCCCGGTCAACTTACGCAAGGCCTGGGACATGAGGCGGGCCTGGAGGCCCATATGGGAGTCGCCCATTTCCCCTTCGATCTCCGCCCGGGGCACCAGGGCAGCCACCGAGTCCACCACCACCACGTCCATGGCGCCGCTACGGACCAAAATCTCGGCGATCTCCAGGGCCTGCTCCCCATTGTCCGGCTGCGAGACCAGCAGGTCGTCGCAATTGACGCCCAGCTTGTTGGCATAGTTCACATCCAGGGCGTGCTCGGCATCGATAAAGGCGGCCAGGCCGCCCCTTTTCTGGGCCTCGGCGATGGTATGCAGGGCCAGCGTCGTTTTTCCGGAGGACTCCGGGCCGTATATTTCGGTGATCCGACCCCGGGGGATCCCGCCGATGCCGGTGGCGATGTCCAGTGACAGGGACCCGGTGGAAATGTACGGGACATCCGCCGCCAGGGCTTCGGCCCCCAGGCGCATGATGGCCCCTTTCCCGAACTGTTTCTCAATTTGAGACATGGCCACTTCCACGGCCTTGCCTTTTTCAAACTCGGCTTTCATCGCTTCCTCCATATCCGTTGAAAATTTATCTCAAACTACTCGGAACTCCCGCCGAGTTGGTCATCCTGAGCGGCCGCCGGGAGAAAGATCCCTATTTTTCGGCCGAGGATAAACTCCCCGATTCTTCCAAACCCCGCAAGGGGAAAGATTGGATGACGCTGTAGATCGGGCCGCCGGGCCTTAAATCACTCTTGAATAGATGCAAATCGCGGACCACGAAAGGCTCCACCTCCGGTTCGTTCCAGTGCGATAAACTTAAAAAAAGTTTTTCATTCGGCGCACCGGTCTTGTTCCGTCCCAGGGTCAGGTGAGGATGGAAAGGCCTGGTCTCCCGGGGAATTCCGATCCCGAAGAAGGCCTCCTCCAGACGGAGCCATAGATTTTGCAGCTCGGCGAGGTTTCCTCCCAACCCGGCCCAGATTACCCGGGGGCGCCGGATGTTGGGGAAACCTCCCACCCCCCGGAGATTCAGATCAAAGGGCCGGCCAAGCCGCATGGTCTCTGAAACGGCGCCGGCGATGCGGTCCACCGTTTCCTGGGGGATGGATCCGAAAAATTTCAGCGTCAGATGCACCTGATCCGGGTTTACCCATTTGATCCCCGAGGACCCGGGTTGCAACAGGGCGATGATCCCCGCCAGCCGTTCCTTGACGGCCGGGGGCAGATCAACGGCTAAAAAGGAACGAATCATCGAGCAGGGTTCTCCGCACCCAGTCCAAAGCGGTGTAGGCGGTCATGACCTTAATCTGGCCCCTGCGGCCACCGAAGAGATAATGGCCAACCTTTTCTCCGCGGGAAGAGGCTAAGGCGATCCAGACCGTGCCCACCGGCTTCTCCGGGGTACCGCCCCCGGGGCCGGCGATGCCGGTCACGGCCAGACCCAGGTCGGATCGACTCCGTTCGCGGATGCCGGCGGCCATGGCCAAGGCCGTTTTTTCACTGACCGCCCCGTTGCGTTTGAGTATCCCGGGCGGGACGCCGAGCAGGTCCGTTTTCGCCCGGTTGCTGTAAACCACCAGGCCCCGGTCAAAGTAATCGGAACTGCCCGGGACATTGGTAATCCAGTGACCGATCAAACCGCCGGTGCAGGATTCCGCCACGGAAAGGGTCATTTTCCTTTCCCGGAGCAGCTCCCCCAGGACGGACTCGAGGGTCTGGTCGTTCCGCCCCACGATCGTATCTCCGAGACGGGTTTCGATTTCCGTTTCCAGGTGGTCGAGCAACTGGTCGGCCCGAAAGGTCTTGTCGGCCCGGACCAAAACGGTCAGGTGATTTTCCGGAAAGTTGGGATAGAAGCCCAACTGCACCGACCCGTCTTTTTGCTCCAGGTCCTGGAGGCGGCAGTTGATTTCCGGCTCCAGCAGCCCGAAGATCTTATAGATGCGCTGCTTGGAAACCTGATGGTCCGGACGGTCCTGGAGCAGCAGGGGTATGACCTGCCGGTCCAGAATACGCCGCATCTCCGCCGGGACGCCGGGGAGAAAGAAGAAGGGTATCCCTTTTTCCTCCAGGAAGAAACCCGCCGCCTTGGGACGAGGGTGAAACAGCTCTACCCCTTCCGGAAGCCAGGCCATTTTTTCGAAGCTCGGATCCCAGGGGAGGCCCCTTTTCTTAAGAAACAGCCTGATCTGGGTTTTTAAGGCCGGCTGGAGCTGCAAAGGGCGGTCGAAGGTCTTGGCCACGACTTCCGCGGTGATGTCATCCAAAGTCCCGCCCAAACCTCCGGTCACCAGGACGGCGTCGGCCCGTTTGCCGGCCCGGATCAGGGCGGAGCGGATTTCCCGGGTCCGGTCGGGAATGAACACGATCCGGGTTACCTGGAACCCATGGGAACTCAGGCGCCCGGCGGCATAGCCGGCATTTTGATCCAGGACTCGCCCGGTAGTCAATTCATTACCGATACCGATGATTTCGACTTTCAGGGACATGATCAATTATAAACTATAAACGATTCAACCCGTAAATGCCATAACCAGGCGTAAGAGAATATTGGTAAAAATTCCGGCCAGGACATCATCCAGGACGATACCCCAGCCTCCCTTCAGTTCCCGGTCGATTTTCCGGATGGGAAAGGGTTTGAAAATATCCAGGATCCGGAAAATGACGAAACCCCCCAGAACCGTGAGTCCGGTAAACGGAAGCCAGCAGGTCGAGGCCAGGTAACCGGCGGTTTCATCGATCACGACCCGGGGGGGATCTTTTCGGCCCCAGGCCAAGGCCGCCCGGCCGGAAAGGAAAACGGCGGCCAGAATGAACAAGACCGAGGCCACAGCCTGAATGGCCGGCGAAAAACCGGAGAGTCCGTAAAAAACGGGAATCCCCCACAAAGTGCCGAGGGTCCCCGGGGCCAGGGGGATGTAACCCAAAAAGGCCCCGGAAGCCAAAAATTTAACGACCGGTTGGTTCAATGCCTTCCTTTCCCATAAACCCGGCTGCGAACGATCGCGGGGCGCGGTTTTTTAAAGAGCCGGGAGCGGGGGGCCTCGTTGACCATCCGGAGATTTTTATAATTTTATAGGGCGGTTGTCAAGATTTCCCATGATCCGGTTCATTCATTGGGACTATTTTAAATCTCCTGCCTGACACCATATTGGCAGTTCATTCGCAGCTAGCACCAGCAAAGCATAAAAATTCCCCCACAGCCCCCCTTTTTCCCCCGTATGCTGCGGGGCAGGCTCCGGGGGAGCCCAAGTCCCCTCTGCTAAAGGGTTGAGACCGACTCGGTCTGGCAGACCGAGTCGGTCTGATCTCGAATAAGCTTGGTTTTCACCCCGAACACTCACATGAACGCCAAACGATTTTTTCATATCTTTATTTTCATATTAATCGATTCATCCTGACAATACGTTGTCAGTCAGGGCAGGTAAAAAGGGTATAAAAACATTGAACCGCAGGAGGTTTTTATGTCCCAGCTCTATTTTCAGCAGAAACGGTATTTATGGGAAATCAGCAAATCCGGTTTTTGGGGGTGGGTATCCCTGGCGGCCTGGGTCCTGTTCTCGGTCTTCAACCTGGGGATGGTGATCGGCATGCTCGTTAAATATCTATCTTAGCCTCGTACCGCTCGGCGGGACAGCGGGGATCTCAAATTGCCGAGGCGGTAACTTGTCCTCCGGAGGTTCGCCTTCGGCCGGAGCCGGGTCGCGGGATACTGTGCCCAGGTATTGGGCGCCTGGGAAAGGGTAGGAGCCTTCGCGGGTCTGCCCGGATTCGTCCTTTCTACCCGAACCGGCTCCAGGCGGTTGAAGGCCCATGTCCGGGGCGACTTTATTTGTTTTTACCGGAACAGAGGTGGTGTCTGAACCTGGCGGCCTTTTCTTTATTCCGGCCGTTTCGAACGCTCCCTTCTCCTTTTTAAGGTCCCGCTCGGCGGAAGGGACGGGTCTCCTCTCGGGTTCCGCGCCGGAGGCGGCAAGCTCCATCCGGCTCTCGGAGTCGATGAGGAAATTACCAGAAACGGCGATCTTTTCCCCGGCCTTAAGCCCCTCTTTGATTTCAACCTGGCCGCCAAAGCTCCATCCCGTTTTGACCCGGCGGGGTTCGAAAATGCCGTTGCCCTTTTCCACGTAAACAATGGCCTTGGTGCCCGAATCCAGGACGGCCCCGGCCGGTACACTCAAGGATGGAGGCAGGGTAATCGGGATCTCCACATCCACAAACATATCGGGACGGAGATCATAGCGGAGGTTATCTACCTCCAGACGCACCTTGAGGGTCCTGGACGCGGGATCGAAAAGAGGGAGCACCTGACCCACCCTGGCGCTGAATGATTTGCCCATAGGACCGTGTTTTACCAATACGGTCATCCCGGGCCGAGTATTTGCCACTTCATTCTCATAGACATCAGCATAGACCCAGACCTTCCGGATGTCGGCGATGGTATAGAACTCCTCTCCTGCCTTGAACCACTGGTTGAGGGTGACCTTCCTGCTCAGGACAACACCCCGGGCAGGCGACCTCACCTGCAGGTAAGGCCGGGCTTTCCTCGTTTTGGCCAGCTCCGCGATCTGGGCATCGCTTATGCCGAGGGTCTGCAGGTTCTGCAAGGATAAGCGGATCTGGTTGTCGGCGATATCGGTCTGCTGGGGCCGGAGCTCGCCGCCGATCTGCTGCCGGATGCGGTCCATCTGGCCGAGCTGTATCAGGTAGTTGTTTTGGGCGTTGTAAAAGGCGGGAGCGAGCATCTCCGCGAGGATCTCATCCTTGTCAACCAGGCTCCCCGTGGCGGCGCCGGAGATCTCCCGGACCCAGCTATCGGTAGAGGCATTGAGGCGATAAACCTTCGTTTCGTCGGGGACCACCCTCCCATACAGGCGGAGGGTGTAGGTCAGCGGCTTTTTCTCTACAGCGGCTACCTTTACACCGATAAGCTGCTGTCGGGCGGGGCTGATCGTTACCGCTCCGGGAACGAGCGACACCTCGAGGTCTTCTCCCCCTGCCTCAGTGCCGGCCTGGGTCACTCCCTGCGGCTTGGCGCCGGCAGGCCGTTCTTTCCAGTAACGCCCACCGGCCAGGAAGGAGAGGCCGGCGATGGAGAAAACGATAATCGCGACGATGAATTTTTTCATTGCCCCCGATCACTTTACAGTCAATTACCATCTGTCAACGTACAATAACGATTGTCCGTCAGTCAATTAATTTAAATGTGTAAATTAGTCGACTACGCTACTTCGGATTTGTTTTGGGCTCTCAAAAGAGAGGGGGCCCGAAAGCCCCCTCAAGTCATGGTTTGGATTAATGGATTATTATTAGATTTGAGGTTGAGGTGTGGCTTGCAGCACATAGGGCCGCATCATTTCATTGTCTTCGTGGTCCAGGATGTGGCAGTGCCACACGTAGCCAACGCCCCCGATGAGCTGAGTCGGGTCAAAGGGATACTGGCTGGTGCCAGGCGTCTCAGATCCCACAGCAATGTCGGTTGGGGTCCATCGGATCATGATCCGGGTAACCTCGCCGGGGTACATGATGGCGGTGTCCTTCCACCCGTTCTCATAGGGCAGGGGGGGCGCCAGCGCTGTAGCCTGGAGGTACGGCCCAATGGCGGGGTTGCCGCCGATGGCGCCGTCAGCATTGCGGACCAGATAGGGGAACGGAGGACCGGCCGCGTCAACGACGCCAGTAGCCGCATAGGCAGTCGCGTAGCCACCTTTCGCCGCGTTTTTGAATTTCTGGCGGCTGACGATCTGGAAGCTCGCCAGATGCATGTGGATCGGGTGCGCGTCGGCGGAGATGTTGATGATCTCCCAGAGTTCCGTGGCGCCGACCTGGGGCTGCTCGGTTTCGCGGCCCCCGAACCCGGTGACGACGCCGTTATACTTCGTGTTGTTCAGCACCAGTTCGAGGGGGCCAAGCGCGCTGGCGACCTCGTTCAGGGTCAACTGCCGCTTAATCGCGGGAACCACGTTCTTGATGTTCACGATCGGGTTGTTCTGCCGCAGGTTGGTTGCCACCGTCACGTTCGTGTTGGTAATGGCTGGGTTTAATGCGACCACCCGGAACTGCATGATCCTGTCTGTCGTGCCATTCACGACCTTGCCGCCGCCTGGGAACGGCGTCCTCGCAGAGTTGGTCAGGATGATCCGCGTTCCCAGCGGCAGCGCGGTGAAGTCGATGATGGCCTCATAACGCTCTCCGGGTCCGATGATTAGGTTAGGGGTGGACACCGGATTGTTGAGGTAGCCCTGATCCGTGGCGATCACCAGGAACGGTGCTCCGTTGTTCAACTTGAGGTTATAAAAACGGGCGTTGGAACCGTTTAAAAAACGGAAACGATACTGCCTGGGTTCAACATTCAGAAAGGGCCAGGTCTTTCCGTTCACCACGATGGCATCGCCGATGAACTCGGGGATCCAGAAGGGGTGCACATCCGGGTTCGGCTGCGGGTTCGACGCCAGGTTGTAGAAGATCTGGCCGTTGGTGTCGAAGCTCCTGTCCTGGATGATGAGCGGGATGTCATACTGCGGGAACGCCGGCAACGTGCCGGCGGGCGGCTCGTTAACGGGGTCGAAAATAGGATAAAGCGCTGCCATGCCCGCATAGACGTTCAGGCGGGTGGTGCCGAACGCGTGGTCATGGAACCATAAAGTGCCGGCCTGCTGCTCATTCGGGTAGATAAAGGTCGCCTGTCCGGCTCCGGGAGCGGCTGGTGATCCCGAACCCGTGGCGCCTGTAATAGTATTGACAGGCAGCCACCATGCATCAGGGCCACCATCATAGAGCGGCAAAACTTCGCCGCCGTGGATGTGCGGGACTGCAGGCTGAGGTCCACTATACAGAGCAAAGTTGCCGGGGCCGCTATTATTGAGGGGGTCGGCCCAGTCAAGCGTCTGGTCGATGGGTAGAAGCTGCTGAACGACAGAATCCACTCCGTAGGGCAGCGCGTTAATGTAGGTCGGAGTGGTCTGTGTCCCTCTCTCAGCCACGACTACGGGGCCGAGGTAGCTTGGACGGACGCCACCTGCAGCAATGTTAGCATCCGTCAGATAGCCCCAGACCCAGGACGGAGTGTTGGCTGGAAGACCCGCGAATCCTGCTGCCGGATTCGCCGGAATGCCCGCAATGGGCAGTATCTGCGCCTGGAACTCCTTCATGTGGATGTTGAAGGCAGGTGTCCCGGTTGGGCCTGCGTTCACAACCGAAATATCCCCCGCAACCGGCAGCGGGTCGACGAACTTCGGAATCAGCGCTCCCGGCAGAAGCGTTTGCTGCGCCCCGGCAATACCGACCGCGACCAGAAGAATGACCGCGCTCATCATTGAAATTTTAATTTTCATTTCTTATCCTCCATCCTTGTTTCAATAACCTGTTAAAAATTTCCGTTTATCCTAAAACTCAGAAAGACCCTCCCTCTAAAATCTTTCCTTTGCTCACCTCCCTTTTCTATCT
>JACRCK010000250.1 GCA_016219065.1 Deltaproteobacteria bacterium | reverse complement strand
CAAAACCGCAGGCCAAACCCAACAGAATTTCGTGGAGATGCTGCAACTCCTTTATGAACTCTTTCAAACCGCTCGGGTCAAGGGCCTCCTGCACCTGGAACCCCACGTGGAGAAGCCGGAAGAGAGCGAACTCTTTTCCCGCTACCCCGTGGTCCATAAAAACCATCATGCCCTGGTGTATATTACCGACTCCTTGAAACTCCTGGTGGTGGGCGGGGTGCCGGCTCTGGAACTGGAAATGATCCTGGACGCGGATCTGGAAACCCAGGAAGAGGAAGGGCGCAAGCCCGGGGCGATGCTGGCGAAAATCGGCGATGCCCTGCCCGGCCTGGGGATTGTGGCCGCGGTTTTGGGGATTGTCATCACCATGCAATCCATCGGCGGGCCGGCCTCGGAAGTGGGCCACCACGTGGCCGCGGCCCTGGTGGGCACTTTCCTTGGGGTGCTCATGTGTTACGGCTTTGTATCCCCTTTAGCCACCCAGATCGAGATGCAGGCGGAAGCGGAAGATGTCTTCTTAAAATCCATCAAAGCCGGAGTGGTGGCCTACGCCAAGGGTATGGCCCCCATTGTGGCCGTGGAATTTGCCCGGCGGGTGATCACCACCGATCTCCGCCCCAGCTTTGCCGTGGTGGAGGAAGCCTGCCGGGCTATCAAGGTCAAAGGCAATTAGCGGGCAGAAGTCATGAGTAACCTCAACGGCGAAGCCCAGATCCAACGGATCGTCAAAAAGAAAGGGCACCACGGCGGCCATCACGGCGGGGCCTGGAAAGTGGCCTACGCGGATTTCGTCACCGCCATGATGGCCCTGTTCATCGTTTTATGGATTATGGCCCAGAGCCAGTCCATCCGGCAGAATGTCGCCCAATATTTCAAGAACCCCGGAATCTTGCCCAATTCCCAAGGACTCATGGAGAACAGCACCATAGGCGGGGAGTTGCCCACTCCCGGGCACAGTCAGGACCTCCAGAGACCTGAACCCGCGCCCGCGGACGTGGTCAACGACCAAAAACGCCTGGAGGAGACCAAGAAAAAGATCCAGGAGATAATCGCCCAGATGCCGGAACTGGAGAACCTGAAAGACCAGATGCGTCTGGAAATTACCGACGAGGGACTGCGCATCGAACTCATGGAACAGGAAAAATCCCGTTTTTTTGAGGTCGGCAGCGCCTCGGTTAATCCCCAGGCCCAGAGAATCTTCGGGGTGATCTCCAAGGAACTAGGGGGCCTTCCCAATCATCTGACCATTGAAGGCCATACGGACAGCCGCCCCTATGGCAGGCGGGATTATACCAACTGGGAATTATCTGCGGACCGGGCCAACGCCGCCCGGCGGCTGATGGACCATTTAGGGGTCAAACCCGGCCAGATTTCGGAGGTGCGCGGTTACGCCGACCGCCGCCCCTTGCTCAAGGACCCCAATGATGACCGCAACCGGCGCGTGAGCATCGTCGTCCGGGCCCTGGATAAAGAAAAGGGCATACCCCTGAGCCTCCAGCAGGCTCTGGCCGGCCCCGGGAAAAAGATCGAGCCCACGACTTCCGCAGCCGGGCCGGCAAAACCGCCCCTCCCTGCCGCTCCGGCTCCGGAATCAGCCAAAATAGTCCTGCCGGTCCCCGGAGGAGCAGAAAAAGCTAAACCTGAAGCCGCTAAGACGCCGCCGCTCGTCCCTCCCGCGCCGCTGCCGAAACCGTCATCGCCCCCGGATCAAGCCAAGGCAGCGCCGCCGGCGCCCGGGGCGGAGAAGGCCAAAACTGACGCGGCCAAGACCCCGCCGCCCATCTCCAAGGAAAGCAAACCCCAAAGAGGGCCCCTGGAGGAAAACCTGGACCTGCAGAAGGAACTCCTGGACCTCTTGCCCAAATTTTCGCCCATCAAATAGCCGGGAGAAGCAAGCAGGGAACTGCGGCCCGGCGCTTAAACCTTATCTTCTAATTGTTTCTAATTAGGGATAATCATCTTAAATAAATGGATATATTAGTAGGTGCCACCCAGGCGCCGGGGCGGCAAATCGTCTTCACCCGCAGAGAGGGCAAAGATAAGGCAGGCATTACAAT
>JACRCK010000249.1 GCA_016219065.1 Deltaproteobacteria bacterium | reverse complement strand
GTTCCGGAAAGACCTTTGACGATCTCGCCCGCTTCCCGCACAAAGTTAACGGCTTCGCGGGTCTGCAGGACGATGGCGTCGACCAGCTTGGCTTCTTCAATTTTCAAAGTCGATAAATCGCTTTTGGCCTGGGTCACTTTCCCCTGGGTACGCAGTCCGTCAAAAAAGGGAAAGGTGACAAAAAGTCCGGCCGTCCAGATGGCACCCGACGCCTGCGAGGGTTGGTAATCCAGACTTTGCCACCCGTATCCGGCCTTCAGGTTCAGGACCGGCAGATTGCCGGCCTTGACAATGTTCAGCAGTTCTTCGGCAATCCCGATCCGATGTTTATAATTGGCCAGTTCCGGTCGGTTTTTCCAGGCCAGGGCCAGGCTGTCTTCAAAAACAGGATAGGGGGCGATGGGGGTTAACAGGTTTCCCTCGACACCCACCTCCTGATTCTCCAGACCCAAAAGAAAACGGAGCCTTTCCCTGGAGATGCGGATCAGGTTTTCCGTCCGGATGACCTCCGGCCGGGCATTTTCCAAGGCCACTTCAGCGGCCAGGATATCATAATCCGTAGCCGTGCCGGCTTTATGTTTTTGGGTGGCCTCGTTCAGATGACGAAGCTTTTGTTCCAGGTTCTGGCGGGCCAGGTTAAATAATTCCCCGGAAAGCAGGGTGTCGTAAAAGGCCGATGAGACGTCTTTCAAGGCCTCCTGTTGAAAAAGATGCAGTTGATCGTCGGCGGTTTTGATTCCGATCTTGGCCGCCCGGATGGCCGCTTCCACCTGGCCGAAGGAGTAAAGCAGTTGGGAAAAGCCGACCGTGGCCGTACGGACCTCCCGTTCCACGGGAATGGCGGGGAAAAGGGCCTTTTGGCTTTCATCCCGGTCTCGGGAGAGTCCAGCCTGGATCACAAATTGGGGCAAGGCGGCGGCCCGTTCCGTCACGTACCGTCCTTCGACCTGGTTCCGAAATTCCTTGGCCTTCTGAATATCCTTGTTTTTATCCATGGCCATCCGCAGGGCTTTATCCAAGGTCAGGATGATAACTTCTTTTTTCGGTTCCGAAGCCTGGGCCAGGGTAAGGGTCCCCAAAAGAATCACCATCGAAAAAAGAAACCAACCCCGTTTTCTTCCCCGGTTTTTTTTCATCGTCATACGCTTCTTCATGAAAGGGCCTCCTTTTTCTTTTCTCGCTTCCGGCGGAACCACTGGCTGAAATCGTCGAGCAGGGAATAGACCACCGGGACCACCAGCAGGGTCAGGAAGGTGGAGGTAATCAGACCGCCGATGACCGCCCGGGCCATGGGGGCCCGCATCTCCGCCCCGGCCCCCAGGGCCAGGGCCAGGGGAAGCATGCCGAAGATCATGGCCAGGGTGGTCATCAGGATCGGCCGCAGCCTGGTCCGGCCGGCGGTGATGATGGCCTCCTTCCGTTCCATCCCTTGAGAACGGAGGACCTTGGCAAAATCGACCAGCAAAATGGCATTCTTGGTCACCAGACCCATCAACATGATCAACCCGATGAGAGACATGATGCTGATCGTGTCGCCGGTCAGGAAAAGAATCCCGGCCATGCCGACCAGGGAAAGGGGCAGGGAGAGCATGATGGCCAGGGGATCGATAAAGGACTCAAACTGGGAGGCCAGGATGAGATAAACAAACAAGACGGCCAGGATCAAGGCCTCGGCCATATATCCGAAGGATTCGGTCATATCTTCCCCCTCACCGGAGAAGACTACCCGATACCCGGGGGCCATCTTCAGGGTGTCGGCCTCGGCCCGCACCTTGGTCATGGCCGTGCCCAGGGGCAGGTTATCCAAATTGGCCGAGATGACTACTTCCCGGGAAAGGTCCTGACGGTCGATCTCCGAAGGACTGGTGCTCCTCTCATAAGAGATGATCTCGCTCAAGGGGATCAGGGCCGGCATCCGATCCGGTTTTTGAACGGTCATGCGTAAGTGGGCCACCTGGTCCGGGTCCTGACGAAGGTCGCCGGGGAGGCGTACCCGTACGTTGACGGCGTCCCCATCCTGGTCTTCATAAGTAGAGACGACCTTGCCCCCCACCAGGGCACCGACGGTGCGGACAATATTGGAGGTCATCAACCCGGCATCGACGGCCCGTTCCCGGTCCACTTTGAGACGGTATTCGGGGGTATCCTGTTCCAGGGTAACCTCTAAATCGACAATCCCCGGGATGCGGGTGATTTTTTCCTTGAGCTGGGCGGCATATTGTTTGAGTAGGGAGATATCATCCCCGCGAATGTTGACTAAGAGGGGTTTCCGGTCGTCCATCCTCCCGGCCTCCATGATGGAGGGGATGATGCCCGGGATGTCCAAGAGCCGTTTCCGGACCTCGTTCTGGATCTCACCCTGGGAGCGGTTCCGCTCCGCCCGTTCTTTCAACTTGATATACATCTTGACATCCCGCACCGTACCCGTATCCCCGGCACCGATGGTGGTGTAGGTATGCTTGATTTCGGGAATATTTTTCAGGGTGGCCAGGACCGCATTCACCCGGCCCCGGCTTTCTTCGATGGAGGCCTCCGGGGAGGTTTTGAAGATAAGTTGGAATTCCGCGGCATCAAAGGTGGGGAAAAAGGAACTCGGGAGACTGAAAAAGAGGGTCAGACCTCCGATAAAAGAAAGGGCGGTGAGGACCATAACGGATTTCCGGTGATCCAGGGCCCAGGCAATGACCAGGCGGTAGCGATCGGCCGTCTGATCGAACCAGCGATTGAAAACATCGAGCAGCCGGGCAATAAAATGGCGCCGTCCTTTTCGCTCGATATCCGGGTCGAACCAGCGGGAGGAGAGCATGGGGTCCAGGGTGAAGGAGACGAAGAGGGAAACCATAACGGCAAAGGTTACGGTAATACCGAACTGGAAAAAGAAGCGGCCGACGATCCCCTTCATATAGGCCACCGGGACGAAGACGGCCACGATGGAAAAGGTGGTGGCCAGCACGGCCAGTCCGATCTCGCTGGTCCCTTCCCGGGCGGCCGTGAAATGATCCTGTCCCTTTTCCAGGTGGCGGACGATGTTTTCCCGGACCACGATGGCATCGTCGATGAGCAAGCCGATAGCCAGGGACAGGGCCATAAGGGTCATGACATTCAAGGTCATGCCCATAAAGTTCATGACGATAAAGGAGGAGATGACCGAAATCGGCAGGGTCAGGCCGGTGATCACCGTGGACCGCCAGGAATTGAGGAAACAAAAAACGATCAGGATGGTCAGGATCCCGCCCAGGATCAAGGTCTCCTGGACATCATGAACCGAATCCTTAATCATGACGGATCCGTCCCGGACCACATCGACGGTCGTGCCTCCCGGGAGCTCGGGTTGGAGTTTGGCGATGGTCTTCTTGACCCGCTCCACCACCTCCACGGTATTGGCCCCTGACTGTTTGAGGATATCCAGGGCCACGGCCGGGACCCCGTTGACCAAAGCCAGTGAGCGCTGCTCTTCGATGCCGTCCCGGACGTCGGCCACCTCGCGGAGTAAGATCGGCCGGCCGTTGCGGCTTCCGATGACCATGGATTTGAATTGTTCCACCTCCACGGGTTTCCCGGAAACCCGCAGAGTAAATTCAGAACCGACCTGGTTGAGCAGCCGGCCCAGGGGGGTGTTGACGTTTTCCGATTGCAGACCGGCCATGACCTCATCGACCCCCATATTCAAGGCCTCCAGACGGACCGGATCGATCCGGATATTGACTTCCCTCTTGGATTTGCCGACCAGGTCCACCTTCCCCACGCCGGAAATGTTTTCAAAACGCCTTTTGACCTTCTTTTCCACCAGGGTGGTCAAGTCCCGCTGGGAAAGTTGGTTTGAGCGGACCGCCAGGGAAACCACGGGCATGGAGGCAATATCCAGTTTCTGGATAATCGGCTCCTCGATCTCCTGGGGCAGGTCCCCACGGATGGTGCTGATCTTGGCCCTGGCCTCCTGAGAGGCCTCGTTGATTTTCACCTCCAGGTTGAATTCCACGACTACCTGGGAGAGGCTTTCCCGGGAAATCGAAATGACATGCTTGGCCCCGGAAATACGGTTGACCACCTCTTCGATGCGTTTGGTTACCTCCCGCTCCACGGTTTCCGGTGAAGCTCCGGGAAACTTGGTCACGATGGAAAGGACCGGGATCTCCACGTCCGGATACATGTCAATGGCCAACCGCCGGTAGGAAAATATCCCCAGGGTGACCAGGGCCAGCATCATCATGGTGGCGAATATGGGCCGTTTAACGGAAAGATTGGAAAGAAACATGGGTTACTTTCCTCCGTTCAACGAGGTGATCTTGACCCGGTCGCCGTTCTTGACGTTGAATCCCCCCCGGGTGATGACCTGTTCCCCTTTTTGGATTCCCGAGACCACCTCCACCCAATCGCCGGATAGGCTCCCGGTTTGGATGGCTTGGCGGAAGGCCTGGTCCTGACGGACAATAAAGACTTCCCCCTTTTTGGCCCCCACATCCCAGGACAGCAGGGCCGACCTGGGAATCTGGAGCACGTCCCGGCGCTGGCCGGTGATAATCCGGCCTTTGGCGTAGAGACCGCCCTTGAGGACTTCCGGGCTGTTGGGGACCTCGGCAATGACCTTGACCGACCGGTCGGCCTCGCTCACCGCCGGGTTGATGAATTTGATCTTTCCGGAGAAGGTCTTCCCCGGAAAGGCATCGGTGTGAAAAGTCAGGGGCTGACCCAGACGCAGCCGGCCCATCTCGATGGAGGGGACGGTGACGGTCAGGTCCAGCAAGCGGTTATCGACGATCTGAAACATGAGACGGGTTGCCCCGGGTTCACCTACCAAGTCCCCCACATTGACGTT
>JACRCK010000251.1 GCA_016219065.1 Deltaproteobacteria bacterium | reverse complement strand
ATCGTCGGCTCCAAGATGTTGATCGCGGTCCTGGTGGGCCGGTCCAAACAATTTTTAAAGGGCCGGGTCTACCGGGGGATCATGGTCGCCCTGGGGATATTGCTGGCCCTGCTGGCCTTTTTCCTGATCCGGGAAGGTTTCAGGTTGTTGTTGTAGGGGCGGTTCGCGAACCGCCCCTACGGGATCCGGCAGGCCACCTCACCTGGGCCGGCAGGCGAGACGCCTGCCCTAAGAACGGCCGAACGGTATTTTTATCCTAAATTCGACGTTCGATGTTGGACGTTCGATGTTCGATGTTCATCTTTTTTTAATCCCGGGTCCAGGGTCAACTCGGAAATAATTCTTGACAGTTTATAGACGACCGGTCTACTATAGCGCGGACATTTGGATGCGGAAAGGGGAGCAGCGCATGGCCTTGATCGAATATCAGTTGGACGAAAACGTGGCGGTGGTGACCATGAACAGCGGGGAAAACCGCTTCACTGCCGAATTCCTGCAGGCCTTCCTGGACCTGCTGGAGGAGATCGAACAAAAGACCCGGGCCGCCGTGCTGCTGGTTAAGAGCGCCCACGAAAAGATCTGGTCCAACGGCATCGACCTGGAGTGGCTGCTGGCCGAGACGGGCCTCCGGCCGGAGACGGCCACCCGGTTTCCGGCGCTGCTCATGCGCTTCCTGCGACGCCTGCTGACCTATCCCCTGACCACTGTGGCCGCCGTCAACGGGCACGCCTTTGCCGGCGGGGCGATCATGGCCTGCGCCTTTGATTTCCGCTTCATGCGCAGCGACCGCGGTTATTTCTGCTTTCCGGAAGTGGACATCCAGATCCCCTTCATGCCGGGCATGGACGCCATCCTCAAGAAAGCCCTGCCCACGACGCTGGTCCTGGAAGCCCAGTTTACCGGCAAACGTTACACGGCTGCGGAGCTGGAGGCCCGGCGGGTCGTCCTGAAGGCCTGCCCGGCGGAAGAACTGCTGCCGGCGGCCCTGGCCTTCGCCAAGACCCAGAACAAGACCCGGGAGATCCTGAAGACCATGAAGGCCGTTACCTTCAAGAACATCCTGCAGGTCATGGATACCGAAGACCCGGCCTATCTCGCCTCCTTGAAAGGCGGCCTGACGCGCTAAGGAACTGCCCATGGAAGCCAAGGATGCCAAATCCCGAATCCTGAAAGCCGGGGCCCGGATCGTTCTGGAAAAGGGATACTGCGACACCGGTTTGGCCGAGGTTCTGGAAGCGGCCAAGGTCCCCAAGGGGTCCTTTTATTTTCATTTCAAGAGCAAGGAAGATTTCGGCCTGCAGCTCGTCGATACTTTTGCCGGAACGTTGAAAGCCGCCCGGGATAGCGTATTACGGGACGAAAGCCTGACCTGTCTGGAACGGATCCGGGAGATGTTCCGCCGCCAGACGGAGTTGTTCCGGAAGCACGGTTTCAAGGGGGGCTGCCCCATCGGCAACCTGTCCCAGGAAATGGGCGACCGCAGCCCCCTGTTCCGCAAAAAATTGAAGCAGGTTTTTGGGGAACTGAGAGCAGACCTGGCCGGCCAATTGTGCCTCGCCCGGGAAAAGGGGGAAATGAACGAAGCCCTGGATCCGGAGGAAACGGCGGATTTCATCCTCAGCAGTTGGCAGGGGGCCCTGCTGCAGATGAAAGTGGCGCAAAGCACCGCTCCCTTCGATGTTTTCGATCGGATGATCTTCGAGCGGCTGCTTCGCCCGTTTCCTGGGAAAAACAAAAAAACAATAATCAATAATCAATTGTTAATTCTTAATTGTTAACGAAATACGGGAAGGAGGGAATATGTTCAAGACCAGAATGACCGAGCTGTTCGGAATTGAGGTCCCGATCCAATGCGGAACCATGCAGACCCTGAGCCGGGCCGGGTTGGTGGCCGCGGTGGCCAATGCGGGGGGGCTGGCCTGCCTGCCGGCGGCCACCTTTGCCACCCGGGAGGAACTGCTCGATGAGATCAACCGGACCCGGGACCTGACCGACAAGCCCTTCGGGGTGAACGTTTCTCTTTTCCCGGCGCTCATGCCCCGGCCGCCCGAGGAGCTGATCCAGACGGTGATCGATTCCGGGGTGAAAATCCTGGAGACCGCCGGCCGGAACCCGGAACCCCATCGGCAGCAGATTGCCGAGGCCGGATTGCTCCACTTTCATAAGTGCGCCCGGGTGCGGGACGCGGCCAAGGTGTCCCGCCTGGGGGTGCAGGCCGTTTCGATTGTGGGCATCGAATGCGGCGGGCACCCCAGCATGGAAAAGGTGGGTTCCCTGGTTTTGATCCCCAAAGCCGTGGATCAGGTGTCGGTACCCCTCATCGCCGGCGGCGGTTTCGCCGACGGCCGGTCCCTGGTGGCGGCCCTGGCCCTGGGGGCCGACGGGGTGAATATGGGCACCCGTTTCATCGCCACCCAGGAGTGTCCGGCTCACCCGGTCTTCAAGGAAACGATCGTCTCCTCCCAGGAGGCCGATACCGTGCTGGTGATGGAATCCCTGCAGCACCCGGCCCGGGTCTTGAAGACCCCCTGGTCGGAAAAGATCATCGAGATGGAGCACCAGGGGGCGACCCTGGAGGAGCTGATCCCCATGATCGCCGGCAAGTTGAGCCGCCACGGCTGGTCGGGCGGCAACCTGAACGAGGGGATCTATCCGGCCGGCCAGGTCATCGGCCGCATCACCGACATCCCCACGGTGGCCGACTTCATCAAACGGACCATGGACGAGGCCCTGGAGGTGCGGGAGCGGTTGAATAGGCTGCTGGGGACGGTGAATTAATAAGATAAGAAAAAAGACGAACATCGAACATCGAACATCGAACGTCCAACATCGAATTTAAAAACGTAGGGCTTGAAAACGTAGGGCGGGCGTCTCGCCCTCCGACCCGAACTGCGTAGGGGCGGTTCGCGAACCGCCCTTACATTTTTTAAAGAATCGAAGGATCGCTAAAGGAGATCATCATGGCCCAAGAGGTGTATCAAAAACTGCTGGCGGTAATGAAAAAACGCGGGGGCGGCTATGCGGGAATGGATGTTCCTGAATTCTACCCCATGGTGGAAGAACTATTTACGCCCGCCGAGGCGGAAGTCAACAATGCCATGCCCCGGGGACCTTTCACGGCCAAAGACCTGGCCCGGGAAATGGGCCGGGAGGAGGCGGAACTGGAAAAGATCCTGGAAGCCATGGCCGACAAGGGACTCTGCGTGGCCGTCAAGATGGGCGGGGTCCAATATTACCAGAGCGCCCGGTTCATGCCCGGGATCCTGGAATTTCAGTTCATGCCAGGATTGGCGACTGAACGGCACAAAAAACTTGCCCGCCTCATCGCCGCGTACAAAAAGGCCTGCGATTTGAAAACAGATACGGCGGCCACCGGTTTCCCTCCCACCCGGGTCATCACCGTGGACCGGGCCGTGGCCGCCGGCAATCAGGTCCATACCTACGATCAGGTGCAGAATTATATCGACCAGTACGAGCCCATTGCGGTAACCACCTGCTACTGCCGTCATGCGGCCGCCCTGCGCGACGAAGACATTCACGGGATGCCTCTGGAGGTCTGCATGCAATTCGGCCTGGGAGCCCAGTTCGCCATCGAGCGGCTGGGCGGGCGGCAGGTGAACAAGGAGGAGGCCCGGGAAGTTTTGAAACGGTCGGAGGAAGCCGGACTGATCCACATGAGCATGAACACCACGGAAGACCTCGGCTTCATCTGCAATTGCGACCGCTGGCACTGCGTGACGGTAAAACAGGCCCTGGCCAAACCCAAACCCGCCCTGTATTTTTACTCCGGCTTCGAGCCCCGTTTTGAGGCCGAGCGCTGCGTGGCCTGCGGGACGTGCCTGGAACGGTGCCCGTCGGAAGCCCTCTCTCTGGGAGAGGAGGGACCCCCGCAGGTCGATCGCGACCGCTGTTTCGGTTGCGCCGTCTGTGCCACCGGCTGCCCGTCGGAAGCGATCGAAATGGTCAGCCGCCCGGGCTTCCCCGAAACTCCGAAAAACGGCAAGGCGCTGGGCGAGGCCATCAAAGCAAGCAGGAGCGCTTAGAACAAAAATAAAGACGAACGTCCAACATCGAACATCCAACGGCCAACATCGAATTAGGGATGGGGGTGGGGTTAATCCCCACCCCTAGGAAAATGTCAAACTAACCGAAAATTAATTATTAACAATTGATTATTAATTATTGATGTCAACCGGAAAATAAACCGCCAAAGGAGTTGAAATTTTATGTCTGAAGACATTTATCGTACTTTACAGCAACGCCTCGACCAATATTCCATGGGGTTTCCGGCCACCGAGTCCGGGATCGAGATCAGGATCCTGCGCTATTTGTTTTCCGAACAGGATGCGGCCCTGTTTTTGGCCTTGTCCCCGGCCCTGGAGACCCCGGAGGCCGTAGCCGCCCGGTTGGGGCGTCCGTTGGAGGATGTGGCCGGACAACTGGAGGATATGGCCCTCCGCGGTTTGCTGTTCCGTTTGGAAAAGAAGGGCACGGTTAAATACGGCGCCATTCCCTTTGTCCACGGGTTGTTTGAGTTCCAGGTCAAAAATCTTTCGCCGGATCTGGCCCTCATGATGGAACAGTATGAAAAAGAGGGGTTCGATCGGGCTCTGCAGGACAGCGGCGGTTACTTTCTCCGGACCATCCCCATTCAGCGGGCCGTGGACACCACTCAGCATATCGCCGCCTATGAAGACGCCGTGACCCTGCTGCGGCAGAAGGACTTGATCGTGATCACCGACTGCATCTGCCGGAAGCGGACCGAGGTCATGGGCCAGTCCTGCGGAAAACCAATGGAAGCCTGTTTCATGTTCGGCTCCATGGGGCAATACTACCTCGACCGGGATATGGGCCGGAAGATCGACGTGGAGGAGGCCATCGCCATCCTGACCCAATGCCAGGAAGCGGGATTGGTCACCCAGCCGGCCACCTCGCAGAATCCTTCGGGCCTGTGCAACTGCTGCGGGGATTGCTGCGGCGTGCTCCGGGCCCTCAACCGGCATCCCAAACCGGCGGAAATCATCTTCTCCAATTACTATGCCCGGGTGGAGGAGGAGGAGTGTCTGGGCTGCGCCGTCTGCCTGGATCGCTGCCAGATGCAGGCCCTGAGCCTGAACGACGAAGGTCTGGCCCAAGTGAATGGCGACCGGTGCATCGGCTGCGGATTATGCGTGACGACCTGTCCTTCCGGAGCCATGCAACTGATCCCCAAAGCCGCTGACCAGATCCGGGTCCCCCCGGCCTCCAGCGCCGAGCAGATGATGCGCCTGGCCCAGGTCAGGATTAAGTAAACCGCCCGGGCAGTTCCTGCGGGGGCAAACCCGCGAAGCATGAAAATGGCAACTAGTGGCGGGCGGGGATGAACCCCGCCCCAACATCAGAGATCCTTCGCCGAACAGTTTTTTCGTATTGATTCGATGTTGGACGTTGGATGTTCGATGTTGGACGTTCATCTTTATTCTCGTACTAAAGGACCCCTCGCATGAAAGTGCTGCGCACTCCTGATGAACGTTTTGAAGGGCTTCCGGATTTTCCATATGCACCCCGCTATCTCCAGGTCCCGGACGGGGAAGGAGGCCTGCTGCGGATTCATTATCTGGATGAAGGACCCCGGGATGCCGAACCGGTTCTGCTGCTGCATGGAGAGCCGTCCTGGTCTTTCCTCTACCGTAAAATGGT
>JACRCK010000242.1 GCA_016219065.1 Deltaproteobacteria bacterium | reverse complement strand
GGGCAGGGAGTGGCGCTGATCGTGCGCAACGATGGGTAGGCGCAGAGGGAAGAGTGAAGATGGAAGATGGAAGAAAAGACAAGGGAAACCTTCGGTGTTTTGCGCTCCGCGCTAGGCGCTCCGCGCTCCGCCGACTGAAAGCAGCCGGTTAGGAAAAAGACATGGCCGGACTATTCGCTTTGATGCTGCATTGCCACATCCCCTACTGCCGCAAGTCGGGGGTCTGGCCGGCAGGGGAGGAATGGCTTTTCGAGGCCCTGAACGAAACCTACGTCCCGCTGCTGCAGGTGCTGCGCGGGTTTCAACTGGACGGCCTCCGACCGGGGATCATGATCGGCGTGGTCCCCATCCTGGCCGAGCAACTGGCCGACCCGTACATGAAACAGCGGTTCGTCGAATATCTGGAAGACCGAATCCACCGGGCCGAGCAGGATTGCCGGCGCTTCCAGGGTAACCCCGAAAACCTGCGGATCGCCGAATACTGGGTCGACCAGCTCCGGGGTACCTTTCACGCCTTCAATCATTTTTTTTACCAGGATATATTGGGGACTTTGAAATGGCTCCAGGAAGAAGGAGTGATCGAAGTCCTGACCTCCGCGGCCACCCACGGTTTCCTGCCGCTCCTGGAAAGGGATTCCAGCCTCTTCGCTCAAATCCGCCTCGGGGTGGAGACCTACCGAAAATATTTCGGCCGGCACCCGCGGGGTTTCTGGCTGCCGGAGTGCGCCTACCGGCCGGCCCAGTGGGTGGAGGCGGAACACCGGGAGCGAAAAAGTATCGACCGCTGGCTGGCCGACGAGGGCCTGTCCTATTTTTTCGTGGAGAGTGTCGGTCTGACCCGGGCCGGCTTTCTGGAAAATCGCTTTGGTGAAACCTCCCCCCAGACCGGCCGTGGCTATCGGCTGCCTTCCGGGACCGCGGTTTTCGGCCGCAACGAGGCCACCGGCCGTCAGGTCTGGTCGGCGGAGGCCGGTTACCCGGGGGACCCGTTCTACCTCGAGTTTCACCTCAAAGATTCCGAATCCGGCCTGCACTACTGGCGGGTTACGGGCGGTCCGGAAAAAGCCCGTTACGATCCGGAGCTGGCCCGGGAACGGGTGGAAAGTCAGGCCGAACATTTTGTGGCCTTACTCCGGCAGGAAACGTTCCGGCTGAGCCAGGAAACCGGAAATCCGGAACCCCTCATCGTCAGCCCCTATGACGGTGAACTCTTCGGCCACTGGTGGCACGAGGGGCCCGCCTGGATCGACCGGGTCTTCCGCCGTCTGGCCTTGGAAGAGGCCGTTCAGACCGGGGGCTTGGGCGATTACGTGGAGAGGCAGAAAGAAACCTTGGCGACGATCGCCATGGGGGTGAGCACCTGGGGGATGAACAGCGATTTCACCGTCTGGCTGAACCCGGAGCACGGCTGGATCTGGCCCTATATCAACGCCGGCAGCCGGGATCTGGAAACCGTCCTGGAGCAGATCAGCCGATCCGGAAGGGCGCTGGATGAACGGGCCGGCCGGATCCTGGGCCAATTGGCCCGGGAACTGTTGCTGATGGAGGGCAGCGACTGGCCCTTCCTGCTCTTTACCACCCAGGCCAAGGAATACGCCA
This sequence comes from Deltaproteobacteria bacterium, assembly GCA_016219065.1. Taxonomy (GTDB): domain Bacteria; phylum Desulfobacterota; class RBG-13-43-22; order RBG-13-43-22; family RBG-13-43-22; genus JACRCK01. The sequence continues at coordinate 2,286 of JACRCK010000242.1, read as the reverse complement.
ACCAACGCTTTCACCACCACCATCAGCGGTTTCAACGGCTCATCTGGGCGGCCAAGAATTTGGAGGATGTTAAACGGCTGGGCGATCAGGATCTGTCTCAGATGGAGGACGTGGACAACCCCTGGCCGGAGATCAACACCGATTATTTTATAAAAAATCAGTAATTGCGGTACATTCAATCCGGTTCAACCCTATCAAATTAAAATGATTGAAGGCTCCCCCTCCCTCGACGGGAGGGGGCTGGGGGGTGGGTGAATCCCGTGCTTCACCCAATCCGTTGAAACAAATAATTCAAATGGCTGGATTTTGAATCAGCTTTACTTTTAGACTTGGAGAAATCAGATGGCCGAAAAATTTGTCAGCGAACGAAATCTGAAGTTCATGCTTTACGAGGTTTTCGATGCGGAAACCTTGACCCAATATGAATATTACGCCGAACACGGCCGGGAGATCTTTGACCTGGTCCTGGATACGGCCCTGAAACTGGGCCGGGATATTCTGCAGCCGCTGCTGCGGGAGATGGATCAAAATCCCCCCCAATTCAGCGACGGGGCGGTCAAGGTCCATCCCATGGTCCGGGACTGGATGCGGACCTGCGGGGAAGGCGGCTGGATCTCCGCTCTGGCCCCCTATGATCACGGCGGCCAGCAATTGCCCCTGTTGATCGGCGCCGTTATCCGGTTTATCTTTTCCGCCGCCAATTACTCGGCCAGCGTCTATCCCCTGCTGACCGCCGGAGCGGCTCACCTGATCGAGTCTTTCGGGTCCGAGGCGCTCCAGGAAACCTACATTCCCCCGATGTACGCCGGCCAGTGGCAGGGCACCATGGCCCTGACGGAACCCCAGGCCGGCAGCTCCCTGTCGGACCTCAGCACCCTGGCCGAACCCACCGATCGGGGTTACTACCTGCTGCGGGGTCAGAAAATATTTATCTCGGCCAGCGACCACGACGGGGTGGACAATATTGTCAACCTGCTGCTGGCCCGGATCAAGGGGGCCCCGCCGGGGGTCAAGGGAATCTCCCTCTTCGTAGTGCCCAAGTTCCGCCCCGAGGCGGACGGGTCTCTGGTACCCAACGACCTCCAGGTGGCCGGCAGCTTCCACAAGCTGGGCTACCGGGGCTCGCCCATCTGCCAGTTGAGCCTGGGTGAGAACAACGACTGCCGCGGTTACCTGGTGGGCGAACCCCACCAAGGCCTGGCTTACATGTTCCAGATGATGAACGAGGCCCGGATCGACGTGGGGATGAGCGCGACGGCCATCGCCTCGGCGGCCTACTACGCCTCGCTGCAGTACGCCCGGGAACGGGCCCAGGGGCGCCGTCTGGGGTCCAAGGATCCCACCCAGCCCCCGGTGCCGATCATCGAGCACGCGGACGTAAAACGCATGCTCCTTTTCCAGCGGGCCGTGGTGGAGGGATCTTTTGCCCTGCTGCTGCAGTGCAGTGTCTATGCGGACCGGACCCGGGTCCTCACCGGCGAAGAAAGGGAAAAGAACGAACTGCTGCTCGAGCTGCTGACGCCGGTGGCCAAGACCTACCCCTCGGAAATGGGCGTCCTCTCGGTCAGCCAGGGCCTGCAGATCCTGGGCGGCTACGGCTACTGCGACGAATTCCCCCTGGAGCTGTTCTACCGCGACGCCCGCATCCACCCCATCCACGAAGGGACTACCGGAATCCACGGCCTGGATCTGCTGGGTAGAAAAATGATGATGAAGGGTGGAAAGGCGGCCCAGCTCTATCTCCGGGAGGTCGAGCAAACCATCGGTCAGGCCCGCGAGGTCGCCGATCTGGCCCCCTACGCCGTCCGTCTCCAGGCGGCCCTGGAAAAGCTGAAAGAAGTTACGGCCAGTCTGGTACAGCTTTCCCGGGAAAAAGGCCCGGAAACCTTCCTGGCCGACGCCACGCTCTATCTGGAATTCTTTGGCATCATCGCTGTGGCCTGGCAATGGCTGGTGCAGGCCTTAGTAGTTCAGCAGGCCTTGGAAAAGGAATTGTCCGAGGATGAAAGTAATTTCTATCAGGGTAAGTTTCAGACCTGCTCTTATTTTTTCCGTTACGAACTGCCCAAGATCGAGGGGTTGGTTCACCGCTTGCTGGAGGGGGACGGGTTGACGGTGAAGATGAAGGCGGAGCTTTTTGAATAAACCTACACGTTGCATAAAAAACAGGGCGGAAAGCTACTTTGAACAATAGGCATCGGGGTTTCCCGATAATAACCGTTACTCGCAGGAATTCACCAGAGGTGGCATCCTGGGGCCATAAAATTCCGCCCTGTTTTTTACCCT
>JACRCK010000241.1 GCA_016219065.1 Deltaproteobacteria bacterium | reverse complement strand
CAGATCCTCAGCGCCGTGGTCCTGCTGCACGCCAATTACCTGGCCCCGGGATCGGTGATCCTGATGTACGCAGGCGGTTTGATCCTAGGCCGGCCTTTTGGTGCCCGGGATGCCTTACTGGAGCAGACGGCCGAAGTCCTGCAACAGGCCACTCCCACTCGGATTTCGGACAATATCCGGGGCGCCCATTGGTTGAAGCTGATCACCAATTTGAACAATGCCCTGCCGGCCCTGATCGACGGCACCTTTCACCAGGTGTATGGCGATCCCTTTTTGGCTTCCCTGGCCATCCGGATCATGCGCGAGGGGTTGAAAACGGCCCAAAAGGCCGGGATCCGGCTGGAATCTCTGCCGGACGTCACGGTGGGCCTCACCCGATTGATCAATTACCTGCCGGTCTGGTTGGCGGCCCGGGTGGCGGCGGCCCGGGTGGAAAAGATGAAGACCCCCTGGCCCCTGCTGGGCTCCACCCTCCAGAGCCTGCGCCGACGGCGTTCTACGGAAATTGATTACCTGAATGGTGAGGTGGTTGAGCTGGGGAAAAAAGTCGGAGTGCCTACGCCGCTGAACGCCAAAGTCGTAGAAATGGTCCACCAGGTGGAGCGAACCGGGATGTTTTTCAGCGAAGATGAGGTCCGTCGAAAGTTCCTTTATCAGGAACGTGTGAAATCGCACTAACCCCCATGCTCGGGGCGAGCACCCGCGAAGCATGAAAATGGTTACCCAGAGGCGGGCGGGGATTAACGGCTCGACTGAGCTCGCCGAAGTCCCCGCCCCTGGTATATCAGAGCCTTTAAGCTTCTGCGCCGAACGCCGAACGCCGAACGGTATTTTCGTATTTAATTCGACGTTGGACGTTGGATGTTCGATGTTGGACGTTTGTCTTTATTTATCCCCTAAAGCCCTTCGTAAGCCTGCTTCAATCCCTTGATGTCGATCTTCTTCATTTGCAGCAGGGCCTGCATGACCCGGTTGGTTTTTTCCGGATCGGGGTCACTCATCAATTCGTCCATAATCGTCGGCACGATCTGCCAGGATACGCCGTATTTGTCCCTGAGCCAGCCGCACTGTTCTACGGTTCCACCCTCCGTCAGTCTCTCCCACAACCGGTCCAGTTCTTCCTGGGTTGGGCAATCCACCATCAAGGATATGGCGGGAGAGAAGGTGAACACCGGTCCCCCGTTTAAGGCCATGAAATCCTGGCCTTCGAGCTGGAAGGTCACAGTCATCACCGATCCCTCCGGTCTGCCGGCAACCTCGGCCCCGGCTTTTCCATAACGGGCAATTTTCAAGATCCTGGAATTGTTGAAGATGGAAACATAAAAAATAGCGGCCTCCTCAGCCTGGTGGTCAAACCAAAGACAGGGGGCGATTTTTTGCACGGTTCGGCCCCCTTTTACATACCGGCCTTGGCCTGCCAGAGTCCGAAGGCCGCACCGGTGGGATCAATCATTACGCTGAACCAGCCCATGTCGGGAACCTCGGTGACTTCCATGACCACGGTAGCCCCCAGAGTCTGCGCCTTCTTGGTCGAAGCCGCGACATCATCCACCAGGATATACGGCAGCCATTGGTCCGGGACGGCCGGGTCGGGTTTCTTCATCATCCCGCCGCCCGTGCCTTCGCCGACGTTGATAATCGTGTAGTCCATCCCCGGGATTTCTTCCAGCTTCCAGTCGAACAGGCCGGCGTAGAACTTTTTTGATTTTTCCAGGTCTTTCGTCCCCAGTTCGATGTGCACAAAAGGATTGGCCATGTCGTACCTCCTTGATGATCGTTTTGACGTCCGCCGGACGGCGGCCCCAGCGGACCTGCTTCTTATTTCGTTTCCAGCCCGTAGTGCAGGAGTACAACCCCGCACCGAAACGTCTTGGTGCTTAAAAGCTTCAGCTTGAGCCGTTCCTGCAAGCCTGCAAACAGATGCTTTCCGTTCCCCAATACCACCGGATTGACGAAGATCCGATAATCGTCGATCAGCCCCGCTTGGGCCAAAGTCGCTACCAGGCGGCCGCTCCCGTAAATCACCAAGTCTTTGCCGGCCTGTCCTTTCAGGTTCCTGATTTCCTGGGGGTCGATTTCCTTGAGGATCCGGGTATTCCGCCAGTCGGCTTTATTGAGGGAACGCGAGAAAACGATTTTGGGTGTATTGTTCATATAGTCGGTGATAACCGGGTTTTCCGTAGCGACGGTCGGCCAGTAGCCGGCCATCAACTCGTAGGTTACCCGGCCGAACAGTATCGTGTCTATCGAGGCCGCCAGCTTTATGGCGTATCCTTCCGTTTCTTCATCCCACACAAACCAGTCAATTTCTCCGTTGGGTCCGGCAAAGAAACCGTCCAGGGAAACATAATTCGATACGATTATTTTCCGCATTTTCTTGGGGCCTCACCCGGTCGTCGTCATCGTCTAACGCCCGGTATCCTTGCCGGCCCCCTCGACCAGGACCTTGAAGCCGCCATAGACCATGCGTTTGATGTCGAAAGGCATGTCTTTGGGCTCGCCCATCTTTTCCATTTCCTTCATCACCTTGGCGTTGACCCGATCGCGATGGGCCTTGGACTTGAAGACGATATAGGAAAACACCACCACCTCGCCGGGCTTCAATTTCAACATTTTGGGAAAGGGGGTCCCCCACTTGGGTTCCAGGTCATCGCCGACGCATTCCTTGTAGTCGAGGGCGCCGTTTTCCAGCCACATTTTTTTCCCCATTCGCGCCATCTGGATGTAGGTCTTCAGGTTTTTCTCGGGCACGGGTATGACATAGCCGTCAACGTAGGGCATGGGTACTTCCTCCTTTCAATTTTTGATTTTTATCGTTTTGGGTTTAGTGAAAATTTTATTATTGTATAAGGAAAAAACAGGAATAACCATGGATGGAAACCGGTATTTCTTAATCTGGAAAACTTTATTTTCACCCGTCATCCCGGACGAGCGAAACGAGATCCGGGATCCAGAGTAGTTGTCAGCTTGGACTACTCTGTCGCCGGCGGCGGGATGGCCTTCGTCCAGGATGACGAGATCAATAATACCTGATCATATTCGTGAAATGGATTACTAAGCGTCGAGTTCTCCCCGCAGGAAGGCCCTGAGGCGCGGAATCGCCCGCGGGTCCTGGGTGAAAAAGAGGTGCCCCCCTTCGAAGACCTCCAGCCGCGATCCCGGGATTTGGCTGTGCAATGCTGCCAGGCCCGCGGGGGTCGCGATACCGTCGTACCGTCCTCCGCAGATATAAACGGGCATTTTAAGCGCAGGGAGTCGCTCATAAGTGTCGTGACGGGCCCGGGCCTCCAGTTGGCGGCGGGCCCCGGTCCGGCGCCCGGGTTCGTCGGCCCCCACCCGCAGCCCCGCCTGAATCGGATCAAAGAGCGCCCGGAACTGCGCGGGATGGGCGGCCTGCCAGGCCGTATCCCGCCGGATATCGCTGAGGGAGATCAACCGGCGGATATAATCCTCTATCGGCAAGACGGCGAGTTCGTGCAGTGGAAAGGAGGCGCCGCCCGCCCCGCCGCTGCTGGTGGAGGCCAGGACCAGGCGTTCCACTCGGTGCGGATAACGCAGAGCCAGTTCCTGGGCGACCATCCCCCCGAAGGAGAACCCGGCCACCGGGCACCGTTCCCACCCCAGCGCCTCGAGCAGGGCCTGCGCGTCGTCGGCATAGTCGGCCATGGTATAGGGCTTATCCGGGCGGGAGGTTTGGCCCAGGCCGCGTTGGTCATAGGCGAGGATCTCGAAGCCCTGGTCCGGGAGCATTTCGAAGATCGTGGGGGAGCGGCGCAGGTCGCCTCCCGTGCCGCCGATGCCGAGCACGCGCCGGCCGGCACCGCGGAGCTCAAAATATATCCGGAGATCGCGAACGGTCATGAACGGCATGGAAACCTTTTAAAAATAGACGAACGTCGAACATCGAACATCCAACGTCCAACATCGAATCAATACGAAAATACCGTAGGGACATCCAATTACTCATGAAGTCAGATCCAGGTAGTTGGCCAAGCCGAGGGTAACCAGAGATCCGAGTCCATCCCTGACCTGGTTCGTCACTGCAAGCTGCTCCGGTCGGGATACTCTTTAACGAACCGGAGCCAGGCCTTTTCGACGTCGTTGTCGGGAGACTCTTCCCCCCGACAGACCCGGACAAAATGCTCCTGGGCCGGATGAAAGGGGCGGATGCTTCCCGCAGCCAGGGCCTCCATCCAGTGTCCGACGGTCTGGATGGAATATTTCCCCAGGGGCGGATAATCCTGCCCCAACTTTACCGCGTAGCCCCCTTTCAGCATTTCCTGCAAATGATCGTCCGGAAAGGGCGGGCGTACTTCCTCGATGATCTTTATGATCCGCCGAACGGCCTCGGGATTGCTCAACACCCCGGTATGGGTGTCGTTGAAGCCGAACTGGGCCGCCGATTCTTCCTGAGCCGGAGGAAAAAGCTGACTGGAAAGGGGAACCACGCCGTCGCTGTTCTCCCCCAGTTTGATCTTGCCGGGATTGCCGTAGGCGTAGATGAGGTGATAGGTCAGGTCGCCGGGCAGCGGTTGGCGCCGCAAGCGGCGCATGAAATCGCTTTCCGGGGCGATATCGCGCCAGGAGGGAATGGCCAGCGGCCCTTTGGCGCTCAGCTTGGCGTCCGGATGCCCGCCCAGGGGGCTGGCGATGGTGATCAAGCGCTTCGTCTTCACCTCTCCCTTTCTCCCGCTGACCCGGTTCAGGGCGTCCCGGACCACCAGGCCGCCCATGCTGTGGGCCACGATGACCAGGGGCATATCCTCGAGGGGGATCACCTTCCCGGAAAGGAAGATATTGTAAAACATCTCGCTCAATTGGCCGAGGTCGTTGCCGGAGGGATAATAAAAAAACCAGGGCCGGTACAGGCTCCGGTCCAGGCGGGACACGATTTCCCGGAAATCCCGGACGGTCCCGTCAATGCCGTGCACGAACACCACCGGGACCTTGTAGCCCACATCCTCTTCCAGGGCGTAGAACATCATGGGGGCCTCTTCGAGAAAGGCGGCCGGTTCGTACATGCCCAGCGTCGCCATGGCGGGCGAAAAAATGGCGTCGTCCAGGGAGCGGATGGTCCCCTTGGGGTAAATGACCGATTCGGCCGATTCCGCGGATTTCCGCACCGGAACGCTGAAGGGGACGCCGGAATGAGCTTCCAAAGGAACGCTCAAATCCAGATCGACCCCTCCCCGGACCTTCTCGGGCAGCTCCTTCCTGCCCAGGGCCAGGGACCGCCGCCCGACGACCTCCGATCCGTCATAAAAGCCGTCCCGGTTCAAATCGCTCACCACCAGCAATTGATAGCTGCCCTCCGGCAGGATGAGCCCGAAATAGGAATCGATTCGGGTGAAATGGCCGACATCGACGATTTCGTCTTTTTGATACAGGTCGGAGAGGGCCAGGACCGCCACGGCTTCCCGGTTCAGAACGACTTCGTTCTGAATTTTTCCAAAGACAAAAAAATTATCCGTCTCGAGCATGTGCTTGTAAACCCGTTGGGTGGGCGACTGACTCTGTTGCTCGGCATAGCCGGCCTGCTTGGCCGCGGTCCCCAGGTAGGTGCAGCCGGTCAGTCCGGCAGCCAGGATGATGATTAACAGCAGTTTTTTCATGATGAGTACACCTCGTAAGCAAACCAATCGGAATATTACCATGGCCCTGAAGGCACCCGTGACCATGGGTATTTCGGGCCTCGAACCGTTTAATTTAAGATTTTTCCGCTCTACGCGCAACAACGTTTTTTGAGAATTAAGGGTGGAACGGTTGGGCCCCGAGAGTCAATCGTGAACAGCAGCGGTCTAATCCCGGATTTCCCCCGGCCCCTTGAGTTGTAATTAAACCGGATCTTCCGGTCCCGGAAAAGAGGGAACAATAATGAGAAAAAAAGTTAATTGGGCAGCGTTGGTCATAGCCCTGGTTCTGACGGCCGTGGGGGGTCAGGGTTTCGCGGCAGACAAAAACCCGAGTGTTTCCCCCGTTCTGGACAGGATCATGGCAAAGAAAGAACTGGTGGTTGGTACCGCGGCCAGCATGCCCCCCTTGAACATGAAAGCGAAAGACGGCCAGTTCATCGGCATGGAAATGGATCTGGCGCGGATTTTTGCCCTGGGCATGGAAGTCAAGCTCACCGTGAAGCCCATGCCCTTCAACGAACTCCTGCCGGCTCTAAAGGCCGGAAAGGTGGACATGGTCCTTTCCGCTATGACCATGACTCCGACGAGGAACTTCAAGGTAGCCTTTGTGTGCCCCTACTTCGCTTCCGGAAAATCCCTGCTCACCAAGACGGAAAACGTCGAGTCTGTCAATGAGATCAAGAAAATGAATAGCCCCGACAAGGTCCTGGTGGCGCTGAAGGGATCGACCAGCCAATCCTTCGTGGAAAAGATGATCCCCAAGGCCAAACTCGTGCTGGCCGACGACTATGACCGGGCTGTGGCCATGGTGCGGAACGGCCAGGCCCTGGCCATGGTGGCCGACTACCCGATCTGCATGGTGTCGGTCTACCGCTATCCGGACGCAAAATTAAGCACACCGGACAAGCCCTTTTCATACGAACCGATCGGTGTTGCCCTGCCCCCGAACGATCCTCTGCTGATCAACTGGGTGCAGAACTTCCTGGGCGCCCTGGAAAAGGATGGAGACCTGAAAGTGCTCGAGGACCGGTGGTTCAAGAGTACGGGTTGGGTCAGCCTGCTGCCCTGAGCGAAGCCTAGTAAAGTACCCGCCCGGTCCGGCCCCAGGTCTCTACATTCAATAGCGGGGTTGGACCGACTGCTCCACAATCCGTTACTTGCAGAGGCGATAGACCAGCAGGTTGGTCAAAGCCAAGACGCCCGCCAAATCCAGGTGGAAATGCGCCCGGGCATCGATGCCGATAATCGCCCTGGCGGGAAACTCCCGGTCACCCCGCCACAGTAGAAGGTATAAAGGGACATAGGGCAACCCCGGCACCCGCAGCGCCACGTCGGCTCCATCGATCGTTTCACCGCCGAAACCCCGGGCTCGCTTGATCAATCGATCGGGGTCCTTTTCGAAACCCTTGGCCAACGGGCCGGTAGCCACCGCATGGGCGCCGGTGAAGAAGGCCCGGCCGCCGGGAAGTTCCTCCGGTACAACCATCCGGCCGCTCGGCGGCACCCCTTTGGAAGCGGCCAGGGTGGTAAGCAGTACCACCCCGGCCTGGTAGCTGACCGGCCGCTCGGGAAAGTGGGTCTGGGTGATTCGTCGCTGGGCGGGATCGAGGGTATAATCGATGTTGATTAAGGAGATTTTGAAGGTGACCCCGTCCCAGATCGCCCCAACCGCCTCCGCTGCTTGTGGATGAGTTCGAATACTCAGGTCGCTCCACAGAGCCTCCGGGATTTGATCGGCCCACTGGAACAATTCCTTT
>JACRCK010000240.1 GCA_016219065.1 Deltaproteobacteria bacterium | reverse complement strand
ATGGAGATCCCGGATCAGGCGGCTCCGAAAATCGACGCCGGCCGCGAACGGGCCCGGGTGCGGCAAATCGTGATCGATCAGTATCTGCTCCATGAAGTACAGCACCATAGCTGGCAACGAAACGACTCTTCCGGCCCGGCCTTCCGCATCCCCAGGGCCCACAGCCCCGTGGACCTTTACAAGTGCCTCCATCAGGGAGAATTCGGCGTAGGGCATACGCTGGATCATCCCACTCGCTTCGGCCACCGTTTACTCGAGGAGTTGCGACAAGTCCGGACGGGAGAAGCGCCCCGTGAACCGGTCCTGGAAGACATCTCGGCCGGCGGTCAAATCCTGCGAGTAAATCTACGTCCTTTTAAGGATTTTTTTAATAGCGCACTGGAGGAACCAAGCACCCGACTGGCTCGGGTTTGTTTTGAATCCGCCGAGGCCGTCCGGGGTAGTGCTCTGCATTTTTGGAAGACCCTGGCCCTGTTTGCCGAACTGAACCAGACCGGTGAAATCATCCTCGGGGGGGTATCCTTCGTCTTTCCGGTTGAAACCATCGATCGCTTCCTGATCGAGGTTCGCGATTTGACCCAAGGGTTGGGGCAGATCCCGGTTTACGGCCATTCGCCGGCTTTTCACCGACTCAATCAACCGGCCTATCGGGTGGTGGCGCGGACGGTCTTAGAAAAATCACCCCTCAGCGGACTCCTGGAAAGGAAATAAAAAGGAAGGCCTATGGAAATCAAAACCGCCACTGAGGAGTTTCGCGGTGTCTGCTTGACCATTTTGGAGCGGGAAGGGCTCCCCCTGGAACTAGTCTACCGGATCCGCCGGATCATGGACCTTTTTCTGCCGGTGACGGACAAAATGTATCTCAAAACGGTCAAAGGCCTCGAGACCATTTCGTTATGCACCGGCCAGGCCAAGGCCATTCCCGCCTACCTGCCGGCCGGCGGGAACCCGCTGTATCGACAAGTAACGGAGCTGGAAAATACCCTGGGGGAACTCCTCCGGTCGGCCTATGAGTTTCGCGTCAAGGCCGGCTGAAAATGGAAAATTCAACCCCGGCCTTCCAGGCCCTTTTACTGCAACCTCCTCCGGGTGATTTGACCGGCCCTTATCCGGCTTTGGGCTATTTGAAAGCGTACGCCGCCCGTCAGGGATTTCGGGTGCAGGTCAAGGATCTGGGGATCGAGGCCTTCCAATACCTGACCCGCCCCTCCCGGATAGCGGCCCTGCTCGATCAGGCCGCATCGTTGCTAGAGGGGCTTAATAACCAACCGGCGCTGGGGGTCCTCGGGCAGCAACATTACCTGGCTTTATTGGCGGCCCTGGCGCCCGGCAGACGACCGCGCTGGTTTGCCGACAGTCTGGCAATTTTCCGGGATCCGGACCGTTTTTATGACTATCGGGAGTATCAGAATGCCCGGCTGGCCCTGAACACCTTTTACGGTCTACTGAGCGCCGTCCATTTTCCCACGGCTCTCACGGCCTCCGAGTACCCTTCCGCCGGCGGGCTCAAGACCTGGCCGGCGGTCCTGGAGCACCGGCGAGTCCGATGCAACCCTTACGTTCGCTATTATGAAGAAGTCCTCTTCCCGCTGTTGGCCGCTAACCCGCCGGCCCTGGTGGGCATTTCCATGGTTTTTGCCAACCAATCGGCCCAGGCCCTGGTGCTGGGCCGCCTGATCAAGGAGCGCTTCCCCCGGATCCAGGTGACCATGGGGGGCGCCTATCTTTCCCAATGGGCCATGCTTTTGGATGAATCCCGGCTGGAGGAATTTTTTCAGTGTACCGATTCCCTGGTGGTTGGGGAAGGGGAAGAACCCTGGGCGGCCCTGCTGGCCCAGACCGCTTCCGGCGGGGAGCCGGCCGGAGTCCCCAATTTGATCTATCGCCAACGAGCCACCGGGAAGATCCGGCGCTCCCCCCTTTTTAAATACACCGATATCGCGACGCAGCCGCCTCCGGACTATTCCGACCTCGATCTATCCTCCTACTTGAGTCCTCAAGTAGTCCTGCCTTATTGTATCAGCCGGGGTTGTTATTGGGGGAAATGCGTCTTCTGTCAGAACCGTTACGGGGACCAGGAGGTCCGCCGATATCAGACGGTCCCCGTGGACAAGGCCGTGGCGGAAATGGCGGCCCTGGCGGACCGCTACGGATCAAACCATTTTAATTTCAGCAACGACGTGATCGATCCGCAATACCTGAAGCGCTTCAGCCAAGCGGTCCTGGCCTCCGGCCGGACGTTTATCTGGAATACCGATCTGCGGGCCGAGGCCGCCTATGCCCCGGAGGTCTGCCGGCTCCTGGCCCGGGCGGGCTTGAACACCGTGGCCATCGGCTTTGAAAGCGGCTGCCAGAGAATCCTGGAAGCCATGGCCAAGGGCAATCGGGTGGGTACCACCCGGCAGGTCCTGAAAAATTTCTACCAGTCGGGGATAGCCACCCAGGCCATGGGCTTTTTTGGCTTCCCGGGAGAAACGGAAGCCGATGGGGAGAAAACCGTACGTTTTCTCGAAGAAAACGTCGATCGCCTTTCCTACTACGTGCTCGGGTTGTTATTGGTGCTTCCCGGCTCCAGGATGTATGCGCAGCCCCAGCGCTTCGGGGTCAGCGCGTTACACTTCGACGACAATCCCCTGCGGACACCGGAACCGGTCTGGAAATCGGAGCGGCGCCTTTCCGCCGTGGCGGTCAACCGGCTGTATCAGCGGTTGAGCCGGCTGGAAGAATGGTATCTCCTGGACGACTATCCCTATGTGGGTGGTTTGTCCACCAATCACAGCTTTCTTTATTTCCGGCGCGGACCGGATATCCTCAAGGTCTTGCGCCGGCAGGAAAAAGAACGCTCCCCTCAGCAGAGGCCGGAGGTCTGATGCTCCTGGTGGATCTTATAAAGGATGCGCAGCAGTTCGGTGCAGGCAATCGGTTTGCGCACCACCCAATCCACACCGCACCGGGACAACTCCTCGGGATCGAGCTTTTTATCCACACCGGTATAGAGTAGAAAAGGGGTCTTCGGCCAGCCGGTCTGCCGGGCGTAATCCCAGGCGGCCCGCCCGAGTTCCAGGCCGTTCATCCCGTCCATGCCGAAATCACAAAGGATCGCATCGAAGCGGTCCCCATAGATGGCGGCCAGCCCTCTTTCGGTGGTGCCGGCCGTCGTCAGCTCGACCGGGGAATCCTCAAAAAACATCTCCATCATCTTCAGAATATTCTTTTCGTCGTCGATCAGTAAAAATTTTATTTTCGTTTCCGCCGGAGTTCGGTCCGCCAAGGTTTGGCTCTGCTCTTCTTCGGCCAGGGTCCCGGCGCGCGGCAGAATGATGGTGAAGGTGGCGCCGGCCCCGGGCTCGCTCTTAACGACCATATCCCCACCGTGTTTTTTAATGATGCCGTAACTGGAAGAAAGGCCCAGTCCGCTGCTCTTTTCGCCTTTGGTCGTAAAAAAGGGCTGGAAAAGGCGTTGCCGGTTTTCCTCGGAAATCCCCTTTCCCGTATCGGTGATCGATAAATAAATATGTTCCTGCCGGGCCTCGGGAGAGATCGTCAGGGTGCCCCCCTCCGGCATGGCTTCCAGGGCGTTTTTGATGAGGTTCACCAGCACTTCGTACAGTTCCGACGGATTGCCCCGGATCAGGCCCCCCAAAGGCCGGATGTAGTTCAGGCGGTATTTCCCCGGATTGGCTGGATTGGCCCAAAGGGAGGCCGTCAGTTGCACGGCTTCGGAAACCAAGTCGCCCAGATCGAAGACCTTGGCTTTATCGAGGCCCTCGTTCTTGGCCGCGGTAAATTCCTTGATGCGCCGGACAATATCCGCCCCCCGGTGGCAGGCTTCCATCAGGGTCAAAATGGCCTCGCGGCTTTTGCGGATTTCTCCGGAAGCGAGCTTTTTCAAGGCCGCTTCGCCGCCCCCCAGGATCATTTGCAGCAGATTATTGAAATTGTGGGCCACGCCGCTGGCCATTTCACCTACGGCCGACAACCGTTCGCTGCGGATCAGCTTTTCTTCCATCCGTTTTCGGGCGCTCAGGTCCCGGGCCACACTCAGCACCGCCGGTTTACGCTGAAAATCGATCAGCCGCGAATGGAATTCGAAGGGGATGACCTCGCCGGATTGGGTAACCGTCTCGATTTCAAATTGAACCGTTTCCCCGGAGCGGACCTTTTCCCCCATCCGGCGCAAAACCTTTAATTGGGTCGGCCGGACGATATCGGTAAAGGTCAGCTTCAACAACTGCTGACGGGGGTATTGCAGTCGGAGGCAGGCCACGTCGTTAACCTCCAGAAAGGCCCCCTGGGAATGGCTGATAAAAACCGGATCGATGACGTTGTCGAACAATTCCTTGTAGCGCAGCAACCCTTCGTTTTTTTTGCGTTCGGTCACGTCCCGGGCCAGGGCCACAAAGCATTTTTTCCCCTGGACCTCCACGACCATCCCGGTCACCTCGGCATCCACCAGAGAGCCGTCCTTTTTTTGAAAACTTCTCTCCTGGATGTGCACCACGCCCTCGGCCGCGGCTTTGCGGATATTTTCGATGACCCCCTCGGCGCCCGGGGTGAGAATCTGTTCGATCCCCATTTGCAGGAGCTCGGGCCGGGGATAGCCCAACCAACGCGTGGTAAAGGGATTGCAGTCCAGTATGCGGTGGTTCCCCAAATCCAGGATGTAGATGGCCTCGGGGGCGTTTTCGATAATGGCCCGAAAGTTCGCCTCCGAAGTGCTGACCTTCTCCAGGACCTGATTGAATTCAGCGGTCGCCTCTTTGAGCAGATTGGTCAGGATGTCCGACTTGCGCTCCGAATGCTCCAGCAACTCTTCCAACTCCTGGATCCGCTGTTCGAGGCTTTGAATCCTGGACATCATTTCATTCCGAGCAGGCTCAGGGTAATCGTTTCGTTGTGGAAATAGTTCGGCCCCCCGGTCGAGATCCGGCAGTATTCACCGTAGGTATAAAACCCGATGATGGGCACGGAGGTCCCGATTTCGGAGCGGACTCTTTTGATTTCCTCTTCGGTCCGGCGCCCCAGGACGATCTTACGGGCCATGCAGGAATAGCAGAAGGCCAGGGAGGGCGCGGCGCCGTTCAAGGCGGCTTTGGCCAGCCCGGCAGCCTGTCCGGCCGCTTCCAGGATGGAGGAGACATCACCGCAGGTCAGATGGACCAAGGCCCCTTCGGTGACCTCTCCGGCGAAGGTGATGGAACGCTCCTCCCGGTTGACGGCCATGGTAGCCCGGATCAAATGGTATTCCTCCTGGCCGGCCTCCCCGCAGGGCTCCACCAGACCGAGCGGATATTCCACCCCGATGACCGGGAGCTTTTCGGCATGACGTCCCAGAAAGCGTTCGTAGACGTTCAAGGCCGGTTCACCGTTCAATTCATACAGCACATTACCCCGGGAACGGGTGACCCGTTTGGCCAGCCCGATCGGCGACCAGCCGCTGCGCACACCCGTGCCGAGGCGGAAATCCCCATAAAAGGCGATGCCGCAAAGGGCGTCCGTATAGACCTGATCGCCGGCAAATTGCAGGGTCTTCAGAAATTTCCCGTTGTCGCCGGCAGTCCCGCCGGCAATCGGGATGTGCTCCCCCAGAACGGCGGTGAGGCCCTTTAAGATGGCGCAGCCGTTTCCGGTCAGACCGTCTGAAAAGATCTGGATATAATTGGGGGATTTGGAAAAGGCCTCGGCCAGTCGCCGCCCTGCGCCTTCACTGTCCTGACCGAGACCGTGGGTCGTGACGACTTCAAAGTCAATCCGATCCGTGGCCAGGCCGCCCAGGACCACCGAATTGCTGCTCAAGCCGGCCTCCGAGATCTCTCCATCGCTGGAACAGCCCACCAAGCTGGAGCCGCTCAGGCTCTCCCCCAGGCCTTGCAGCAGATCCGCTATCCCGGAAGACGGTGCGGTGAAAAGCCAGCAGGCTTTGGGGGCCTGG
Organism: Deltaproteobacteria bacterium; assembly: GCA_016219065.1. Classification (GTDB taxonomy): domain Bacteria; phylum Desulfobacterota; class RBG-13-43-22; order RBG-13-43-22; family RBG-13-43-22; genus JACRCK01. The sequence continues at coordinate 6,852 of JACRCK010000240.1, read as the reverse complement.
CCCAGTTCCTGCATAAGGGCCTGGCCCAGTTGCCGGCCCAGGCGCCGGGAAAGTACTTCGTTGGACTTGATGGTCGCTGCTTTAAGCATGGCCTTCTGCTCCGGGTTCGCGTTTCGTCGGTTGTTTCGGCGTTACGACTTTGGGGCGCTGCGCTACTCGAATAGTACCTGGAGCCGTACCACTCCCCGGCCCTGAGGCCAATCCGGCCAAGACCAATCCCGCGGATCGACCGGTTGCCCATTGATCTCCAAACCGGAACAATCCGACCAGTCTTCCGCGGCCAGGCCGCGGAGGAGTTCTCGCACCTGCTCCACGGTGATTAAAACACCCTGCTTTAAAAAAGAGGGCCCCAGGGCCTTGATCACCTGGTTAAACAGCTTGACGGTCAGCAGACCCTTGGCCAGGGTGCTGGGAGCCGGGCCTTCCCGATGGGTGATGGCGCAGCGGAAACCGGCCAAAAGGCCGCCCGAACGCATGGTCGCCCCCGCCAGGCCGGGTAGGGCCGCGGAAAGGGCCAGGGTATCCCCCGGTTTGATCAGCGTCCCGCTCATCTCATCAACCGCTTTGCCAGTTAGAAAAAGCGTCTGGATCTGCCGGTACACCACTTTGGGGTTAAGGCCGTTGGTTTCGCAGAGGAAATCCAGGATGGTCTGCTTTTTTTGGATCGGAACGCTGAACCCCTGCTGAAAAATAGGGAAGAAGGCGATCAGCCGAGCGGTTTTAATCGAAAGCTGCGGGTCCATCTTCACTGAGGTCATATTAATTTATTTTCTGCCTGAAGATCAAGCATTAACAGAAGGCGGCGCAGGTCCGGTACCCGCCAAAACGGCCGAACCCTTCGCTCCGTTTTATAAAAACGGGGAGCCCCCGAGTGCCCAGGCTCCCCGTGGAACGAACCTGATAGCCGAAAGGCTACCAGTTGAAAACGGTATCCAGATCTTCGTCTTTCACCTCAAAAACCACTTGGTGAGGGGCCAGTTTCTCGGTTTGGAAAAACCGCGGCAGCCGGTCCTGTTTGGCCGAGAACCCGGCTTTTTGGTTAAAGTCCCTTTCCGCCTTCAGGATCGACTTACCCAATTCCACCACGTCATTGGCCGTCAGGTTCAACCCGTAGAAGGCGTTGATCATATCGATCAGGGCCTGAAAAGTCTCCGGCTGGTCCAGAACGGCAAAGGCGATAAAAAGACACATCCCCGTGGCGTCCACAGCCGCCGTGGCGATCTGCAGGTTCCGGGAGAGTTCGATCTGCCCTTCGGGCTTGAGGGGGTCTACCTGGCCGCCCACACCCAGGATGTTCGCCGTCACCGCATAGCCGGCCGTGTGGTCGGCCCCCATGGTGCTGGTGGCATACGTGACCCCGATGCCTTGAACGGCCCGCGGATCGTAGGCCGGCATGGCCTGCCCTTTCACCACCGGAACGTGCTCCACCCCAAAGACCTTGCCGGTCACGGCCGCACCGTTACCCAGGATCCGGCCCAAGTGGGTCCCCTGGCCGACCTCCTTGACCAGGTTGATGGCCCCCGGACCGTCTCCGAATTTAAGCAAACCGGCCTCCATGGCCACGCCGATGGTAGCCCCCATCTCGATGGTGTCCACGCCGTAATTGTCATCCAGGAAGTCGAGCTGGGCGATGGTGTCCAGGTCGTCGATGCCGCAGTTTCCGCCGTGGGCCCAGACGGTCTCGTATTCGGGCTGCTTGGTCAGATAATGGCCGTCTTTGTCATGATAGACGCCGGAGCAGCGGATGACGCAGCCCCGGTGGCAGCCGTGGGTGGCCAGACCGCCCCGTTTGGTTTCCAGTCCGGCCTGGGCCTCGCCGCTGATCTTGGCCGCCCCGTCGAAACGTCCCTGCTTGAAGTTATAGGTCGGATACCCACCGGCTTCATTGAGCACGTTGGTCAGGACGTTCGTTCCGTAGGCCGGGAGCCCCTCCCCGGTAACCGGGTGTTTTTTCAGACCGGCCACGAAGGTCTGGTTGGCTTCTTTGAATTTCTCGGGATCTTTGGGAGGTCTCATCCTCAGGCCGGTGTCATCGAGCACAATGGCCTTGACCCCCTTGGAACCCATAACCGCGCCGACACCGCCGCGGCCGGCGTGACGGGTGGGCCTCAACTCCATATCGGTGACGGCCACGGAAGCCGCGCTCATTTTCCGCTCACCGGCGGGGCCGATGGAAATCACGGTTATTTTGTCTCCATAGCGCTCTTTCATCCGGTCCACCAGGTCATAATTACCCAGGTAGCGTAGTCCGTTGTCCGGAATGATCTTCACTCCGTCCTTATTGATATAGAGAAAATAGAGGGTATCGTCCGCCGGTTTCCCTTCCAGCACAATAGCCGCATACCCCAGCCTGGCCAGTACCTGAGCGCCCTGACCGCCGGCGTTGGCTTCCTTGATCCCGCCGGTCAACGGGCTTTTACAGCCGACGGACAACCGGCCGGACATGGCCCCGGTGGTGCCGCTTAATAGACCCGGGGCGATGACCAATTTGTTTTCGGCCCCCAGGGGATGACAAAGGGGCGGCACCTCCTTGGCGACTATGGCGGAAGTCATGGCCCGTCCGCCCGATCCGGCATAATCTCCCAGGGGTGCATCGATCGCCTGGGGTTTATCCTCCGGCCCCATCATGATCCGCAAGATTTTCTCCATTCCTTTTCTCCTTTCTGCCTGATTAATGGTTGAGACTTCCTTTTTCTGCAATTGCTTCCCGCCGATCCATTTCGGCGGCCTGGAATTGCGCTTCTTCCCAAATCTTTTTCAACGGAACACTTTGCTCCCGGGCGATCCGTTTACAATCCTCATATTCCGGGGCGATGTTGACGGTCCGGCCGTCGAGCCGGGCCACTTTACACTGGACCCGCCCGAAGCGGGTGCTGACTTCCTGGATGTTGCGCTGGAGCCGAAAACGCTGATCCAGCCGCCAGCGTAGTCCGATGGTCGTGGTTTCCCGGAAAATAAAATCGACCAGCCCGGCCAATTGTTCGAGACGGCAGAGGATGGTTACCAGGACCCCGGTGCGGTTTTTTTTCATCTGCACCGAGGTAAAAAAAATATCCAAGGCCCCCATCTGTAAAACCCTTTCGATCAGAAAATCGTAGATCTGGGGATTCATGTCATCGATGGTCGTTTCGATAACCGCCGTTTGCTCCACCTCGTAGGCACCCGCTTCCGACGCCGTCTGTCCGATGAAAAGGCGCAGCAGGTTGGCCAGGGAACGATCGGCGGCGCCGGCGCCCAGCCCGACCCTTTCCACCGTCATGGCCGGCAGGGGGCCGAATTCGGCTGCCAGGGTGGTTAAAATGGCGGCCCCGGTCGGGGTCAGGAGCTCTCCTTGAACCCCGGTGGCATAAGCCGGCAGGCCGGTGATCAACTCGGCCGTGGCCGGGGCCGGGACCGGCAGCGTGCCGTGCGCGCATTCCACGGTCCCCGTACCCACATGGAAGGGCGAGCAGTAAATTTTTTCGAGGCCCAGTCCCCGGAGGCCGATAACCGCGCCGACCACGTCAATGATGGCGTCCATGGCCCCCACCTCATGAAAATGGATGGCCCCCACCTCCGTCCGGTGCACGCGGGCCTCGGCCTCGGCCAGACGGGTAAAAATTTTCACACTGTCTTCTTGGACGGCCGGATCCAGTCCGCTTCCTTCAATGATCGCCTGGATGTCCGCCAAATGCCGGTGATGATGATGGTGATGATCCTGGTCGATGGCCACCAGGGCCTGACTGCCGGACAAGCCGTTCTTAACCACCTTCCGGACCTGCAGATCGTAATGGGACAAAGACAGTTTGGCCAGTTCCTGTTTTAAATACTCCAAGGGCAAACCCGCATCCAAGAGGGCCCCCAGAATCATGTCGCCGCTGGCTCCGGAAAAACAGTCAAAATAAGCGATCTTCATTTTTCATCCCCTCCCTGCCGGTCAACGGGCTTCCCCCGGAGACCGGGATTTTCAACCCGGTCGGGTCGACCGGATCGTCGGGAGATTCCGGCACTTTGCGCTCGGCGCCGACCGCGAGCTGGTTAATGAGACTGGCTTGATATCCGGCCCCGAAACCGTTATCGATATTCACCACCGAGACGCCCGAAGCGCAACTGTTCAGCATGGAAAGCAGGGCGGCCACTCCTCCGAAACTGGCCCCGTACCCCACGCTGGTTGGAACCCCGATCACCGGACAGGAAACCAGCCCACCGACCACGCTGGCCAGGGCGCCTTCCATCCCGGCAATGACAATGGCCACCTGGGCCTGGAACAGGTCGGCGCAGGAATTAAGCAGGCGATGCAGGCCGGCCACCCCCACATCATAGAGGCGGTCGACCCGGTTGCCGAGCGTTTCCGCGGTGATGGCCGCTTCTTCGGCCACGGGAATATCGGAAGTGCCGGCGCACACCACGGCAATCCGCCCGGCCTTTTCCACCGACCGCGGCTTAACGACCACAATCCGGCCCAGGGGGTAAAATTGACAGTCCGTGGTGATCTCCAAAATGGCCTCCTGAACCCGGCTGTCGGCGCGCGTGGCCAGAATGTTGCTGTGATGTTTAACCATCTTTCCCACAATGCCCTGAATCTGCTCCAGGGTTTTGCCTTGGCAATAGATCACTTCGGGGACACCATTGCGCAGACAGCGATGGTGATCGATCTTGGCATACCCCAAATCTTCGAAAGGCAGTCGTTTTAAATGCTCCAGGCCGGCTTCGATACTGACTTGGCCGCTCCGGATGTTTTCCAATAAGTCTTTCAGTTGCTGTCTGTCCATTGCTTTCATTTCCTGTTCGCGGGAATTTCGCGATTGAGATTTCCCGTGGCATACCCTTCCAAATCCAGGGCCACATATTGGAACCCGAGGGATTTGAAATAGACCGCCACAGCTTGGCGGATGTCTTCGGAAACCAGTTTGATCAGATCCGGACCTTCGACCTCCAGGCGGGCCAGGGTCCCGTGATGCCGGACCCGGACCTGCCGAAAGATATTCAAGCCTCGCAGGAAAATTTCCCCCTCATCGACCTGTTTTAATTTCTCAGCCGTCAGGGGGTGATGATAGGGAATCCGTGAGGCCAGGCAGGCCGAGGCGGGTTTATCCCAGGTCGGAAGGTTCATTTCCCAGGATATCCGGCGAATGTCCTCTTTGCCGAGACCGGCTTCACCGAGAGGACTGCGGACTCCCAGTTCGCTGACAGCTTTCAGCCCCGGGCGATAATCCTTAAGATCATCCACATTCCCGCCGTCGGCCACCACCGGAAAACCCCGGTCCTGGGCCAGGGCTTTAAGGCGGGTCAACCTTCTTTTTTTGCAGAGGTAGCATTTATCCTCCGGATTGGCCGCAAAGGCCGGATCGTCCAGATCAGCCGTCGGCACCAGCAGGTGGGGGACGCCGATCAAACCGGCCAACTGCACGGCCTCGGCCTGCTCCTGGCGCGGGGTGATTTCCGAAACCGCGGTCACGGCCAGGACCCGGTCTCCCAATACTACCCGGGCCATCTTGAGCAACAAGGTGCTATCGGTGCCCCCGGAAAAGGCCACCAGCACCCCCTCCATTTCCCGTAATAGGGCCTTCAGCCTGGCCAGCTTATTTTCCAGGGGATCGGACGGTTCCCGGGAGCAGTGATTAATCGACATTCTCGAACCTTCCTCCCGGATCTCTAAATCGGCCGGCCCGCGCGGTCCGGGAATAAGGATTGTCCAAAGCCGGTCCGGATAAAAACGATCCGGTAGAGCCTAAAACTTTTTTGTTTTATACAGCCCCAGAAAACACCGCTCTGATAAAAGGCCTGTTCGGCTAAAAAGAAGAAGGTGAAAAACGGAAACCCTAATCTCGGTTTCTTGCGCCGGTATTCCACCAGCGTCGGCAAGATGATCAAGGCCACCCACAGCGGCGCCCAGACGCTGACGGCCCAGCACAAAACGATGAGCAACAGCAGGTAGTACCGCACCAGATGATAGGTGAGCCCGGATAGCAAGCGGAAATGGTCTCGAGCCACCGCCTGAAAAATAGGGCCCCAGCCCAGGGTTAAGCCCATTTTCCCAGCCAGGCGAACCCGGCGGTAAATGGTCTCGCCCAGCAGGATTCCGGCGACGGGAGTCAGCCAGATCACCGAACGCATCCACAGAGCCGCCAGGACCCCCAGCCCAAGGCCGAGCCCTCCCGCCGACCAGGGAAATCGTTTGGCAATCTTGGGGTAGCGCGCGTACAAGAGGGCTTCGGAGGTGCCGTAATCAAACCGACGCCGGTAACCGGCCCAAAAGCGGTTGCGGTGTTTGTGCCGGACGATGCCTTGGGGAACATAGGTCAGGTGCTGTCCGGCGGCCATCAGTTTCCAGCATAGATCCACATCCTCTCCCACGCGCAGGGTCTCATCCAGCCCGCCGTGCCGCTGGAGGATTTCGCGGCGAACGAGCAGGTTGCAGGTGGGGACATAAAAAACGGATCGCTCCCCGCGGCCCAAGAGCGGCCGGGGGCCCAGGTCCAGGGCCGAGCAGACCTCTTCATAACGATCCATCCGGCTTTCCCGAAAGAAGCCTTCCACCCGCCCGCCCACCAGGACCAGGCGCGGATCTTCAAAATAGGGGACTAAGTCCTCCAACCATCCCGGATCGGCGGTACAGTCACTGTCGATAAAGGCGATAATTGCTCCCCGGGCCGCGGCTGTTCCGGCGTTGCGGGCCGCGGCCGGCCCTTGATTGCGGGGTAGGGTGATCAGCCGGACTCCAAAACGTTGCACCACCGCGGCGGTTTCATCCCGGGAGGCATCATCCACCACGATGATTTCCAATTGCGCTCGGGGGTAGCGCAGGGCGGCCAACGATTCGAGACACTCCCCGATCTCGACCGCCCGGTTATAAACGGGAATGACAATGCT
>JACRCK010000245.1 GCA_016219065.1 Deltaproteobacteria bacterium | reverse complement strand
TACTTATTATATCGGCTGATGAAAAAATCAACCAAATCCGGTAGCGGCACTTCCTCCTGGGTCTTGTCGGCCATGAGACGCACTACGGCCCGGCCTTTTTCCAGTTCCGTGCTGCCCAGGATAACCACATAAGGGACCTGTAATTTGTCGGCCCGACGAAACTGGCTTTTGAGGCTCTTTTCTTCGGGTTCCATCTCGGCGGGAACCCCCTGCTCCCGCAAGGACTGGAGCCAGTGAAAGGCCCGACGGCGGGCGGGTTCTCCCAGGGCCGCCAAAAAAACGAAAGGTCCCGTAGTCCAGGGCTTTTCCCCGGCCAGCAGCATGGCTGCCCGTTCGATCCCGATGGCAAAGCCGATGGCCGGCAGATCCGGCCCGCCCAGGGTTTTGACCAGACCGTCATAGCGCCCCCCGCCGGCCACGGCATCCTGGGCGCCCAGGTGCACGGCACTGACTTCGAAGGTGGTCCGGCAATAATAATCCAGCCCCCGGACCAGCCTGGGATCGAGTTGGACGGGGACGGACCAATCCGCCAACAGGTCCTGCACGGTCTGAAAATGATCCCGGCAGGCGGGGCAGTTGAAATCGGGGATGGCCGGGGCCTGCTGCAGATATTCCTGGCAGCGCTCCACTTTGCAGTCAAAGACCCGCAGGGGGTTGGTCTTGATCCGGCGCCGGCAATCCTCGCAGAAGGACTGTTGACTTTCCTCGAAAAAATCCTGGAGGGCGCCGGTAAAAGAGGGCCGGCAGGCCGGACAGCCCAGGGAATTCAAACGCAGGCGGACGTCGGCCAGGCCGACGCTTTTGAGAATCTGAACCAGCAGCAGGATGATCTCGGCGTCGGTGAAGGGGCCAGCAGAGCCCAGGCACTCGGCGTTGATCTGGTGAAACTGGCGCAGGCGGCCTTTCTGGGGGCGTTCGTGCCGGAACATGGGGCCGATGCTGAACAATTTCTGGATGGGCTGCAGCGTGTGCAGATGGTGTTCGATGAAGGCCCGCAGAACCGAGGCGGTGGCCTCCGGCCGCAGGGTAATCGAATCGCCGCTGCGGTCAGTGAAGGTGTACATCTCCTTTTCGACGATGTCGGTGGCCGTCCCGATGGACCGGGCGAACAGCTCGGTCCTTTCCAGGATGGGGGTCTTTATTTCCGCATATCCGTAATTTTCAAAGACTTTTCGGGCGGTCTGCTCCAGGAAAGCCCATTTATCGCTTTCTCCGGGGAGCACGTCCTTAAATCCTTTTAAGGCCTGCAGGGCCATAGGCAAAACCTGACTAAAGGGAAATTATCAAAATAGCCACAATAACAGATAAATAGCCTTTTGTCCAATAAAGTTTCGAGGCCGTCTTGGCCCTGCAATTCCTGGTTGACGTGTCCTCTTTCTTCCCCTAACATCGGGGGGAATTTTGAAGCGGCAGGCACAAAAACATGGATTGGGAAAAAGACCCGTCGTATTGCGGTAAAATATTGACCGGCCCGTACAGCCAGCCCCTCAAGGAGCGGGTAGCCGCCTGTATAATCGGCAGCCGTCAGTTCGAAGCCATCGAAAACCCTTCCCTTTGCTACCTGGCGGCCTGGCACGAAAAGGATCGCATCATCTGGTACGAATTCGCCGGCCGACGGTTGAGCGAGCTGCTGGGGTGCCGTCCGGCCCAGGTGGCCAAGGTTTTCCGGGAAAGCGTGGTCGAGCGGCGGGTCTACAAATACCGGACGGAGGAGCCGGGAATCCGTAAAGAAGTCCTCCAGCAGCCGGAGCTGGCCAGTTTCCGGAAGCAGTTGCGGGAGGAGGTCAAGAAGACCGGCCTCATCGAGGCGGTTTATAAACTCCGTTTGGCGGACGGCCGGACTATCTGGCTGAAAGACCTGGCCGAAATCGAACGGTATCCGGAAGACCGGACCAGCATCTCGCTGGGCTGCCTGACCGAGGTCACCAAGGAGCTGGAGGCCGCCGAAGAGCGGGAAAGGCTGGTGGCGGCCCTCCAGGAAGCCCTGTCCAAGGTCAAACAACTGAGCGGATTGCTGCCCATTTGCGCTTCCTGTAAAAAGATCCGGGACGATCAGGGCTACTGGAATCAGATCGAGGAATATATCCGGAACCACTCGGAAGCCGATTTCAGCCACGGCTTCTGCCCTTCCTGCCTTGAAAAATTATACCCCGACCTGGCTTCCGCCATGAGTCAAAACCAGCGAGAAAACGGTGAATTCACAGGGCAGGACCACAGGCATCACCGGCTTCCAGACCGGAATGAAGAAAAAAAATAAACCCGCCGCCGGACCGGGGTTTGCAGTGAAAAGGGGGGGCCGGCAATTTTTTTTAATTTTCCCCGCTATCTGTATCTTATCTGTAACCTCTGCTCTGGTATTTTGTGGCGGCTAACCTCATTGTCAACCACCGCCAGCTGGACGCCCTGGCCACGGGGCTCATCGCCACGGCCACAATCCTGGCGCTGATTGGCATATATCAATATATCGTAGGGGTGGAAATGCCCGCCGGCTGGGTGGACCAGGCCGAGGCCGGGGTCCGCACCAGGGTGTTTTCCCTGGTCACCAGCCCCAATGTGCTGGGCAGCCTGCTAGTCCTGTTCATACCCATGACCATAAGCAGGATCATTAATTTAAAGAATAGAATTCACTGGCAGCTCATTTATGCCGTCTGCCTGGCCGCAATGCTGGCCTGCCTGCTGTTCACCTATTCCCGGGGGGCCTGGCTGGCCCTAGCCG
>JACRCK010000246.1 GCA_016219065.1 Deltaproteobacteria bacterium | reverse complement strand
GCCGGAGGATGGGGAAGCGGGACAGGACCCGCCCCAGATATTTCGGCACCTCCCGCTCGGGCCGGGACTTTTTTTTCAGGACCGCCACTTGCGGGTATCGTTCCAGGACTTCCGGGCCATGGGGCGCACTCTCGATATCCATCGTCAGATCCCGGCCGGCGTGGTGGCGTTGCATGTGCAGGCCGCCTTTCCACAACTTGCTGTCGCTCACGTCGTACACCTGGCCCTGGTGGGCGATGTAGACCGCGTGGCCCTCCTGCCCGTTGTTGGCCGCCAGTTCCTTGGCGTCCAGCTCTTTCAACCCCGGATCTTTCACTTTAACTCCGTCAGCAGCAGGTTCAAGGTAACTACGACCAGCAAGGAGAGCGGGTAGTAGCTGGCCTGGTTAAAAAGGACCGCGGCCTGCCGTTTGCCCTTGGTCCGATAGAGCCGGTAGGCCGGGAGGATCAGGAAGTAGAGTCCGGCGCCCAGCGCCAGGGTCGCGGTCTGAACCTTGAAGGCGACCCGGGAAAAGGAAAAGAGCACTGCGCCCAGCCCGACCGCCAGGAGCAGTGCGGACAGGACCACCGCCCGGGCCCGGTCCGGGCCGAAACGGACGGGAATCGTTTTAGCCTGGAGCATTTGGTCTTCTTCCACGTCGGTCCAGTCGGCCGGAATATTCTGCCCCCCGATTTCCCAGAAAAAAAGCCATAAAAAAAGAACGCTCACCAGGGCGGCGGAAGGATGGGGATCGACGGCGAACAACGCGGCCAGCCCACCCGCCGTTTTGACGACGCCGCTCACCAGAATGCGCCAGTGACTGGTCCGCCAGAGCAGACAATAGATCGTTTCGAGGGCGCAGCCCCCGAGGAAGATGGCCAGGCAGATCGGATTCAGGAGATAGGCTCCGACCACGGCCAGCAGGCCCCAGGCAACTGCCCAGAGCAGGCCCTCTCCGAAACCCAAAAGCCCGTAGGCCATAGGATGGCGGATCAGGACGGCGTCCAGGTAATGATCGGTTTCACGAAAACCGCCCTGTTGCAGTTTCTCCCGGTCCACCCGGTAATCCACCAGATCGTTCAGGGCGTAAACCGCCGTGTACCCGGCGAAGGCGGTGACGATCCCCAGCAGGGTCACCCGAAACGGGGGAAACACTCCATACCCCAACAGGGCGGCCAGGGCGGGAGTGGCCAGGTCCAGCAAGCCATGGGGAGTCCTGGAAAGGGCAAAAAAAAACTTCAATCGGGACAGGGCTGGCTGGGAGGTATGGATCGGGGCGGCCTTCAAACGGCGCTTCCTTGCTCCCCCGCCCGCTTCCGGCCCGTATCGGCCGAACCGGGGGCCGGCTTGGAGGAGAAAGGCTTGGGCCTCCGGGAGGGATTTATTCTTTTGGGCATCGAGGGTATCCGCTAAGCCATCGCCATTTTCCAAGAACCCGCACCGCAACGAAAGCAGTATAAAATAGAAAAAGGAAACGGGGCAAGGATAAAATCTTGGTCCAGCCGCAAGGGCTGCAAGATCGGCTGATACAAAACGAGCCCGGCCAAAGAGGTCAGCCGTTGATCTTCAAATTTGATTTCCGGAATTTTAAACACTCGACTGAAAATTTGCTTTTTGCTAAAAACAGAACAATAATGGGTGGAGCTTCCCTTGAAAGTTTTCTTTGGAAATCACAGGTTTCCCCTGGATATTCTGGATCGATCGAACGAGTTGGGAGAAAAAAATTGGAATCTTATCCCTTGCCCCCCAAGCCCACGGAAATCGACCTATCCCCATTACAAGCCCGAAAGAAGGCCTTGGAGCAAGCAGAAGTCCGGCTCAAACAAGCATTAGAGGCTGCTCAAAAGGAAGAAGCTCAATACCAGGCTTTCACTGAGAAAGCCCTTGATATCATTTTCAAAACAGATCTCAAGGGGTATTTCACTTATGTCAATCCGGTTTCGGAAAGGATTACCGGATTTACCAAAGAAGAACTCGTCGGCCGCCATTTCCTTAAATTGATCCGCCCTGATTTCCGGGAGGAAACGGCTCGGATCTTTGGCAAACAATTGGTTGACAGGATTTCAGATATCTATTTTGAATTTCCCTTGATGGCCAAGGATGGTCGGGAGGTTTGGGTCGGCCAGCAGGCGCAATTGCTGACCGAGGAGGACCGGGTAGTCGGATTTCAAGCCATAGCCCGAGATATCACCGAACACAAGCGGGTCGAAGCCCAGTTGCAGGAAAGTGAGTTGCGGCTGTCTCAGACGATTGAGTTTTTGCCCGATGCCACCTTTGCCATTGACGTACAGGGTCGGGTCATCATCTGGAATCGAGCCATGGAGGGGTTGACCGGCATCCCGGCCGCCGACATGCTGGGGAGGGGCGACTACGCTTATGCCGTGCCCTTTTATGGTAAACCTCGCCCGGTCCTGATCGACCTGGCCCTGACGCCGGATCAGGAAATCGCACGGACCTACACCTTTTTTCAGCAGAGCGGCCGGCGTTTGGTTTCCGAGACCTACCTGGCCGACTTCCAGAGCCGGGGTGCCACCTGGCTGTGGAACACCGCCGCAACCCTTTACGGTCCCGATGGACAGGCATTGGGCGCCATCGAATCCATTCGGGACATTACCGAGCATAAGCAGGCCGAGGAACGGGTAAAAAAACAAAAGGAGTTGCAGGACGCCGTCCTGGAGGCCATCCCGGCCCCGGTCTATTACAAGGACAACCAGGGGAAATACCTGGATTGCAACCGGGCCTTCCTCGACTTTTTAGGCCTTCCCAAGGATCAGGTTCTCGGCAAAGCCGTTTTTGAGGTCGTGCTGCCGGAAGTGGCCGCAACCTTTTACCGGGCCGACCAGAATCTATTTCGGGAGGGAGGCGCTCAGGTCTATGAAACGCGCATACCCTTTGCAGACGGCCGGGTGCATGACGTGGTATTCCATAAAGCAATCTTCTCTGATCAGGACGGCTCTGCTGCCGGCATTGTCGGGGTTATTATCGATGTCACCGAGCGCAGGCGGGCGGAGGAGGCTCTGCGACTGAGTGAAGATAAATTCAGGCTGGCCTTTCGGACCAGCCCGGATGCCTTAAGCATCATCCGCTTGAAGAATGACCGGTATGTAGACATCAATCAAGGCTTCCTTGACCTAACCGGTTATACCCGGGACGAGGTGATCGGCAAAACCCCTCAGGAATTAAACATCTGGTATGATCTCGCTGACCGGGAACAGTTGGTGCAGGCTATCCAAGAAGGGGGATATTGCAAAAACTTGGAGGCCCAATTCCGCAGAAAGGATGGGGGCCTCCTCACCGGCCTCCTGTCGGCCAGGGTGCTGATGCTCGAGGGAGTTGCCCACCTGTTATCCATCCCCCGCGACATCACCGAGAGCAAGCAGGCGGAGGCTGAAAAACGAAACTTGGAGGAGCGGCTGCAAAGGGCGGAGAAGATGGAGGCCATGGGAACCCTGGCGGGCGGCGTCGCCCACGATCTCAACAATGTTCTGGGCATT
>JACRCK010000027.1 GCA_016219065.1 Deltaproteobacteria bacterium | reverse complement strand
GCCCTGGGTTTGCTGCTCGGGCCCACCCTGACCAATGAAGAACTCTTTCTCTGGGAACGGCTGGCCCGGGAAGGGCTCAAGACCGGGAAAACCGCTGTCAGCGGCTCCTCCGTCTGGGCCCCGGTTCAAAAAATCATGACCGACCGTCTGGGCTACGCCGGGGCGACCAACCCCACCGCAGACCTGCGCCACAGCTCCGGGATTCTGGTCATCGGCTCCCACCTCCTGGAAAGCCAGCCGATCGTCGGCATCCAGGTCCGTCAAGCCGTCCAGAAAGGGGCCGAGCTGATGATCCTGGAGGATAAACCGGGCAAACTGAGTCCGCTGGCCCGGATCAGCCTGACGGTACCCCCGCCCCAGGACGGCCTGCTGGTCCAGGGCCTGCTGGCCGGGATCCTGCAGCAAAACCGGCAGGACGCTTCCTATCTGGAGGCGCGGACGACCGGTCTGAAGGAACTCCGGGAAGCCCTGGCCCCGATTACGCTGGCTTCGGTTTCCGCCGGCACCGGCCTTTCGGTCCCTGTACTGGAGGAAGCCCTGGCCTTTGTAGCCGAGCATAAACCCCTGGCCGTGATCTGCCCTCCGCCCCTGGAAGCGGGCGAACCCTTCAACCCGACCCTGGTGGAAGGACTCATCAACCTGCAACTGTTGTTGGGAAACCTGGGGCAAGCCGGGGGCGGGCTTTATTTCCTGCCGCCCTATGCCAACAGCCTGGGCGCCTCCGCCCTGGGCCTTGCCCGGACCGGTTATACGGAGGAGGATCTCCTGGCCGAGGCGGCGGCGGGAACCATCCGCGGCTTGATTCTGACGACCGAAGATCCTTACGCCTTCAGTCACCTGACGGCCGACCAGGTGCAGCAACTGGCCTCTTTGCCGGGAAACGGTTTCCTGGTGGTCCAGGACCTGTTTTTAAGCCCCGCCGCGGAGCTGGCCGACCTGGTTTTGCCGGCCCGGCCTTATTCCGAAAAAATCGGGACCCGGATGAATCTGGAACGGCGGGTGCAATTATCCCGTGGCGCCGATCTCGGGCCGCAGGCGGCCCCCTGGGCCGGAGATCTCCTGGCCGGCCTGGCCCCCCATCTGGGCCTTTCCGGGCCGTGCACCACGCCCGACCAGACCTTTTTTGAAATAACCCGCAGCCATCCCGATTGGGCTGGTTTCAGCTATACCCGGATCGAAAAAGGCGGCCTGCACTGGCCCTGTCCGGCTGCGGATCACCCGGGAACGCCGATCCTGTTCGAGGCCGGTTTTCCTAAAGGAAAGGCCAAGCTTTTTTCCGTCTGATAATTCCTTGAACGGCTAAAGCGGTTCCATTCATTTTTTGCCGCCGGCGGTCCTTTCGCGCCTCCGGGCCGCCGGGCCGATCGGTCCCGACCAGCCGGATTCGGAGGACCGTCTTTGTCCCCTATCCTTTCCCGACTGCGAAAAAGCCTGGCCTGGAAAATGGGCTTTTCCGTGGGGACCATCCTGCTCCTGTCCATCGGGACCTTCACCTACTTCAACATTTATGATCTGCGGGAGCAGCTCCTGAACCGGTTGAAATTACGGGGAGACCGCTTCAGTGAAACGGTACAGCGTTCCACCCGTTTCGGCATGCTGCTCAACGACCGGGAACATGTGTTGAAGATCATCGAGGCCCTGGGCAATCAGGAGGGGATCGAACGGATCCGGGTCTTCAGCAAAAAAGGGGTCATCATGTATTCCTCCTGGTCCCAGGAGGTCGGGTCGGCCCTGACCAAGCAGGACGCGGCCTGCAACGCCTGCCACGGCACTTCCCAGCCGCTGGAAAAATTATCCCTGTCCCAGCGGGCCCGGCTGGAGAAGGGCACCGGGCTCAAACACGCCCTGAGCATCATCACCCCCATCCCCAATGAACCCAGTTGTTATACCGCCGCCTGTCACGCCCACGCCCCCGAGGAAAGGAAGCTGGGACTGCTCGAAGTCACCATGTCCCTGGTCCGGTTGGATGACGAAGTTCGGCGGAACATCGTCAAGACCGTTTTATTCGACCTGTCGCTGTTCGCCTTCATCACCGCCGTGGTTGTGGCCTACATCCTGTTTTTCGTCAACCGGCCCATCAAAAAGCTGCTGCTGGGAACCCGGCAGATCGGCAGCGGGACCCGCCGGGAAGCGATCGTCGTGCGCTCCGTCGACGAGATCGGGGATCTGGCCAAAGCCTTCGATGAGATGAGCGAACGGATCTACACCTATACCCAGGACCTGGAAAAGATGGTGGGAGACCGGACCGAAGATTTCCGGAAATCGGAAGAAAAATACCGGCTCATCTTCCAGGGCTCCCAGAACGGCATCCTCCTGTTCGACATCACCGGCAGCTTGTCCGATATCAACCTGGCCGGGATCAACCTCCTGGGTTATGAATCCAAGCGGGAAGCCCTGCAGAAAGTCCATGTCAACCATCTTTTTCTGGATCGTGCGGAATGGCCGGCCCTTCTCCAGGAAATCCAGAAAGCCGGAGTGATCCGCGAGGTGGAGACCCACCTCCGGGTCCTGCACCGTCCGCCCATGGAAGCCCTGCTGTCCGGAAACGTCCTCAAAGATGCCGAGTCCAAGGTCATCGGCTACGTCCTGCTGCTCAAGGATATCACCGAAAGCAAAAGGGCCGAACGGGCCCTGTTGAAGGAAAAAAAGACCATCGAAGGGATCCTGGAGGGTTCGCCCATCGCCACCTTCGTTCTGGATCGGGATCGCCGGGTGACCCACTGGAATCGGGCCTGCGAACTGTTGACCGGGAAGAAGAAGGAAGAGATGATCGGGACCCGTTCCCAGTGGCAGGCCTTCTACAAGGAAGAACGGCCGGTGATGGCCGACTGTATCGTCCAGAAGGACTTGGCGCTCCTCCGGCAATATTATGGCGACCGGGAGCTGAAGGAATCCTCCCTCATCCCCGGCGCCTATGAAGCGGAGGATTTTTTCCCCCGTCTCGGCCAGGGCGGCCGGCAGATTTTTTTCCTGTCGGCCCCTATCACCGATCCCGAAGGAGAAACCCAGGGCGCCATCACCACCCTGCAGGACGTGACCGAACAGCGCCAGGCCGAGGCGTTGATCCGCCGCAATATTGCCGAGATCGCCCGGGCCTACGACGAACTGAAATCCACCCAGGAACAGTTGATCCAGTCGGCCCGCCTGGCCTCCCTGGGGAAGTTGGCCGCCACCATCGCCCACGAAATCAACAACCCGCTGGCCGGCGTGCTCAATTACATCAAGCTCCTCATCAAATTTTTTCAGAAAGATACCATCCCCCCGGAACGGATGGACGACATCCGCGGTTTCCTGGCCATCATGGAAAGAGAAACCGCCCGCTGCGGGGGGATCGTCAAAAATCTCCTGTCCTTCTCCCGGCCGTCCGTGGTCCGCAAGGAACCGGCGCAAGTCAACGACATCATCGAGCAGGCCTTGAGCATCCTGACCCACAAAATCGAGATCTCCGGGGTGCAGCTTCAGAAAAACCTGGCCCCCGACCTGCCCCCGGTGACCTGCGATGCCAAACAGATACAGCAGGCCCTGATGAATATCATCATCAACGGGGTGGAGGCCATGCCCCAGGGGGGGACCCTGACCATCGCCAGCCGCCGGCTGCCGGCGGAAAAGATGATCGCAGTGGAAATCCGGGATACCGGTGTCGGCATCCCCAAAGAACACCTGGATACGCTCTTCGAGCCTTTTTTCTCCACCAAGGCCGAAGGGAAGGGGGTGGGGCTGGGGCTCTCCGTCTCCTACGGGATTATCAGCAAACACCAAGGGATCATCAAGGTAGAGAGCGAACCGGGCCGGGGAACCGCCTTCCAGGTCCAACTGCCCTACCTGGAAAAAGAAGGCGCGCCGGCCGACGCCGGTTCCCGCCCGGATTAAATCTGGTAATAAGCACCCCAGCCCGGGCCTGGACCCGGGAAGCCTGAAAACACCGGGTACCGCCCGAGCCAAGACCGACTCAGTCTGGCCGACCGAGTCGGTCTGAACGCGGCTGAGCACCGAAAACCATTGCTGCATTTAAGGAGCCGTTCATGACCGAACAACCGAAGATACTCATCGTCGACGACGAACAGATCGTCCGGGAATCCCTGACCAACTGGCTGAAGGAAGACGGGTACCAGGTCGACGCCGCCGGGGACGGACCGGAGGCGCTCGGCAAGATCCGGAGACTCCCCTTTCATATCGTGCTCCTGGATCTCAAGATGCCCGGTATGGACGGCATCCAGGTCCTCCAGGAAATCAAAAAGGATTTCCCGGATACCGAGGTGATCCTCATGACCGCCTACGGCTCGGTGCATACGGCCGTCGAGGCCATCAGGGCCGGGGCCTACGATTACATCGTCAAACCCTTCGACCCCGAGGAAGTGGGGCTGTTGATCAAAAAAATCCTGGAACATAAAAACCTGGTCATGGAAAACCTGCTCCTGCGCCAGAAACTCGAAGAAAAATATGAATTCGAAGATCTGATCGGCAAGAGCGCTCCCATGCAGCAGGTCTTTGAGCTCATCCGCCAGGTGGCCCCCACCCAGGCCACCGTCATGATCACCGGCGAATCCGGCACCGGCAAGGAACTGGTGGCCAAGGCCATCCACGCCATCAGCCCGAGGCGGTTCGAGCCGTTCATTCCCTTGAGCTGCGGGGCTCTGCCCGATACGCTGCTGGAAAGCGAATTGTTCGGGTACGAGAAAGGGGCCTTCACCGGAGCCCAGCACACCAAGAAAGGCCGCTTCGAAATGGCCGACGGCGGGACCCTCTTTCTGGACGAAATCGGGGAGATCTCCCTGAAGACCCAGATCGATCTGCTCCGGGTGCTGCAGGAAAAATCTTTCCGCCGCCTGGGCGGGACGGACATGATCAAGGTGGACGTGCACATCATCTCGGCCACCAACCGGAACCTCCAGGAAGCCATTGCCCAGGGGCTGTTCCGGTCCGATCTCTACTACCGTCTGAACGTGGTGACCGTTCTGCTGCCGCCTTTGCGGGAGCGGCGGGAGGATATCCCCTTGCTGGCCAAGCATTTCCTGAAGCGCTACGCCATCGAAATCAACAAAAAAATCGAACGCTTGAGTCCCGCGGCCCTGGATCAATTGATGGCCTACAACTGGCCGGGGAATGTGCGGGAACTGGAAAACGCCATCGAACGGGCAGTGGTGATCAGTATGGGGCACGAGTTGACGCCCGGCGACTTTGCCTTTCTCCAGGCCAGTCCCGGCGCCCCGGTGGGCTACAGTTCCAAGAACCTGCAAGAACTGGAGAAACAGCATATCCAGAAAATCCTGGAAGAGAACCATTGGAACATTTCCAAATCGGCCGCCGATCTGGGCATCGATCGGGTGACGCTCTATAATAAGATCAAGAAATACGGGTTTGAGCGGAAAGACAACTGACCAACATCGAACATCCAACGTCCAACATCGAATTAAATACGAAAAAAGCCGTTCGGCGTTGGGCGTGATAGTAGGGGCGGGGTTAATCCCCGCCCGCCCATATCATACTCACGCCGTTGAAAGCTGCTTTCAACGAAAAGCGTTTCACCATTAACAATTGATTATTAATTATTGTTTTAGGTATTTATGCCCGAACCGGCCATTTGCCTCCTGCCCCTGGGCCCGGTGTCCGGGGAAATCCTGACCTCGGTCGCTGCGGCCGTGGGGCAGGCCTTTGAACAGCCGGTCCGCACCCTCCCCCCCCGCGATCTGCCCCTGAGCTGTTACGATACCCACCGGGACCAGTATTTCTCCACCGGCTTGTTAAAAAAAATACTGAAATGGTCTCCCCGGGACGCCCTGAAGGTCCTGGGGATCACCCCGGTGGATCTTTTCATCCCCATCATGAAATACCTCTTCGGCGAGGCCCAGGTGTCCGGAAAAGGGGCCATCATTTCCCTCTTCCGCCTCCGCCCGGAATTCTACGGCCTGGACCCGGACCGGGAGCTTTATTTCGAGCGCATCGCCAAGGAGGCCGTCCACGAACTGGGCCACACCTTCGGCCTGACCCACTGCCGCGACCCCCTGTGCGTCATGAACTCCTCCTGCCTCATCGGCGAAACCGACTGCAAGGGTACCGACCTCTGCAACACCTGCCAGGAGCTGTTCCGCTGGACCCAAAAAAAGGGCGTTAAATCCTGAGATCCTTGATCCGCAACTGCAGGTAGCCGTTCGGACCTTTTTTCTCGAAATCCGGCGTGTAGGCCAGATCCACCCAATCGCCCTCCTCCACCGGCAGGTCCCCCAGGTTGAAACCGATCCCGTCCAGGGTGATCCCTTTGTTCTGGACCTTCAGGCGCAGGTGACCCTTGCCCACGACTCGGCAGGATTTGACCCGGACCCGGCGGGTCACCAGGACGGGTTCAGGATTGCCTTCCCCGAAAGGGGCCAGGCGGGGCAGATGGGGCAGCACGTCGTTGACCAGGGCCGGGAAGTCCACCTCGGCCTCGATATTCAAAGTGGGGATGAACGCCTCGGGGGGAACGGTCCGCTCCACCAATTCCTCCAGGTCCCGGGCGAATCCGGGAAGCAGGTCGGCCTTAAGGGTGGCCCCGGCCGCGGCGGCATGGCCGCCGAAGCGGATCAAGCGGTCTTCCATCTTTTCCAACCCCTGGACCAGATGAAAACCGCCGATGCTGCGGCCCGAACCATGGGCCAGGCCGTTTTCCAGACCGAAGAGAAAGACCGGCCGGAACCAGCGCTCCACCAGCCGGGAGGCCACCAGACCCAGCAACCCCCGTGACCAGGCCGCCGAAGACAGGACCAGACATTTTCGCTGATAGAGGTCCGGATCGGAGGCGATCCGGATTTCGATCTCTTCGATCATGGCCTGCTCCAGTTCCTGGCGGCGCCGGTTTTCCTGGTCCATGGTCTCGGCCAGGGCCCGGGCGGTCCCGGTTTCGGAAGTGACCAGCAGTTCGACCCCCTCCCGGGCTTCCTTCAGACGGCCCAGGGCATTGAGCCGGGGGGCCAGACGGAACGACACGTCGGTGGCGCTGACCGGGTCCTGCAGGTTGATCCCGGAGACTTCCTTTAAAGCGCGTATTGCCGGGCGCTCGGTCTCCTGGAGGACCTTCAACCCTTCGGCCACATAAATGCGGTTTTCTTCCCGCAGGGGGGACATATCGGCCAGGGTCCCCAGGGTTACCAGATCCAGATAGGTCCGTAAATTCGGCTTCCCCCCCGGCAACAGTCCCTCCCGGTCCAGGACCTGGCGCAGCGCGATCACCAGGTTATAAGCCACCCCGACCCCGGCCAGTCCTTTGAACGGAAAGGGACAGCCCTCCTGCTTCGGGTTGACCACCGCGACGGCCTCGGGCACCCCTTTCCGGGGCACCTCGTGATGATCGGTGACGATGACCTCCATACCCAGCTCCCGGGCCCGGGCAATGGCCTCGTGGTTGGAAACGCCGCAATCCACCGTAATGATCAACTGCACCTGTTGTTGCCGGAGGGCCTCCAGCCCGGCCGGACTCAAGCCGTAGCCCTCCCGGACCCGGTGGGGGATATACTCCAGGATTCCGGGCAGAAAAGGCCGCAGAAAAAGGATCAGCACCGCGGTGGCGGTCAGGCCGTCGGCGTCGTAGTCGCCGAAAACGGCCACCTGTTCCCGGCCACGGATAGCCTTCAGGATCCGGGCTACCGCCCGGTCCATATCCTTCATGTCAAAAGGGGCCGTGAGCCGGCTCAGCGAGGGGGAGAGAAAAGACTTCGCCGTTTCGGCGTCAGCCAGTCCCCGGTTGAGCAGCAGACGACTTACCAGCGGGGGACAGGACAGTTCCTGCGCCAAACGTTCGGCCCCAGTTAAATCCGTAGCGATGAGTTTCCATTCCATGCCCTGGATCTTATGCCAGATAAAGCGGCAAGGCAATCCCCAAATGCAAATTTTTTTCATTGTCAAGCGCGAGGGTTTTCAGTATAAATCTAACCATGCCCCAGTCACCCGGCCCGGCCCTCAGACGGATCCCTTCCGTCACCCTGCTGCTCACCGACCCGGCGGGGGTGGAGATTTTATCCGCCTATCCGCGGCCCCTGGTGATCAAACTCCTGCGGGAAATTTTAGAGCAGAAACGCCGGGATCTCCTGGCCGGGCGGGAACCCCAACTGAGCCCGCCGGATCTCTGGCAGGAACTGGGTCTCCGGATCAAGGCCAAAACCGCCTATCACCTGCGCCGGGTGGTGAACGGGACGGGGGTGGTCATCCACACCAATCTGGGCCGGTCCCTTTTGGCCCGTCCGGCCGCCGCTCAGGTGGAACTGGCGGCCCGCTATTACTCCAACCTGGAATTCGATCTAACGCTGGGCCGACGGGGCAGCCGCTACAGCCACGTGGAGGAATTGCTGACTGAATTGACCGGGGCCGAAGCCGCTCTGGTAGTCAACAACAACGCCGCGGCCGTCCTCCTGGCCCTGGACACCCTGGCCCAGGGGCGGGAAGTGGTGGTATCCCGAGGGCAGTTGGTGGAAATCGGAGGCTCTTTCCGGGTCCCGGAAGTCATGTCCCGCAGCGGCGCGCTGCTGCACGAGGTGGGGACCACCAACAAAACCCACCTCCGGGACTATGAAAACGCCGTCAATGAACGGACCGCCCTGTTATTGAAAGTCCATACCAGCAACTTCCGCATCCTGGGTTTTACCTCCGAGGTCTCCCTGGAGGAACTGGTGGTCCTGGGAAAAACCCACGGCCTGCCCGTCATGGAGGATCTGGGCAGCGGCAGCCTGCTGGACCTGTCCCCTTTCGGACTGGAAAAAGAGCCGACCGTGTCCGAAGCTGTCCGGACCGGGGCCGATCTCATTACCTTCAGCGGCGATAAACTCCTGGGCGGCCCCCAGGCCGGTATCCTGGTCGGCAAAAAAGCCGTCATTCAAATGGTGCGCGCCAATCCCCTCACCCGGGCCCTGCGGATCGATAAACTCACCCTAGCCGCCCTGGAAGCCACCCTCCATCTGTACCGCCAGCCGACCCGGGCTCTGCAGGAGATTCCTACCCTGAACCTGCTCACCACCCCGCCGGCCGCCCTGCGCCGCCGGGCCCGGCGGCTCCTGCACTACCTGAACCGTTCCAACCTTTCCTCGGTCACGCTGGAGGTTCTCCCCACCGTATCCCAGGTGGGTGGCGGCGCGCTACCCCTTTCCAGCCTGCCGTCCTATGCCCTGGCCCTGCTGCCCCTGAAAGGCACCGTCAACGACCTGGAGGCCCATTTGCGCTCCCAGCCCATTCCGATCATCGGCCGGATAGAGAAGGACCGCTTGCTCTTGGATCTGCGGACCATCCAGGAAGTGGACATTCCGGTCATCCGGGAAAGCCTGACGGCCTGGGTGGCTGTCCCGCAAAATCCCTGAAATGCCGCTGCCCTTTTTAGCCGACTCCCGGAACTGGTGGCCCCTGGCCGGGCTCATCCGCCGGGAAATCCAACCCCTGCTTCCTTTTCATGACCTGTACCTGATCCCGTCCTCGACGGCGGCTGAGGGGGAAGCCCTTTCTGCCGACAGTGACCCGACGCCGGCCTTCTGGTGCGGGCCCCCCGAATTCAATGAGGCCTCGGCCACCCTGCGGCTGCCCCTGGGTGACCGACACACCCGGCGCCTGGAGATTATTCTGGAAGGAGTATCCTGGGGACCCGGTCTGGAACGCCTGCGCCCTTTTCTGATCAAGGTGGTCCAACTGGTCCTCGAAAAAGCCTATTTGCTGGCCGAACAACGGCGGGATCCGGATACCCGGGTTCTGAACCAGTACCATTTTTTCCGGGAAATCCGCGAAAAAACGGCCGGTCTTTATCGTCAGGGGAAGCTTTTCCCGCACAGCCTTTATCTGGACCGTCCGGAATCGGAAACCGGGTCCCCCGCCCGCCTGGGACTTTTGACGCTGGAGCTCTTTGAACCGGACCCGGCCCTCCCCACCGGCGGCAGCGAGACCGAAACCTTTTGGATCCATAAGCTGGCCCGGACCCTGGAAACCGAGTTGCCCTGGCCGGCCAGTGTGGGTCGGATCGCCCCCCGGCGTTTCTCCCTCCTCTGGGAGGCACCGGAAGCAACCGATCTGCCTTCCCGGCTGCCGCTGGTCCTGGAAGTCTTGAGGCACTTCGGCTTTCTCCCCGGACCGGACCGCACCCCAGGGGCACTGGAACTCTGGGGAGGGTTTGCCCTGTTTCCTGATCATTTTCAGGCCGGGGAAATCGAAGCGCTGGACCGGCCCCTGATCCCGGCCGGAAATCCTCCGGCCCTGGAGCGCAAGGCCGAGCAGGCCCTGGAGTTGGCCCGGGAACAAAAAAATCAGCCCTATTGCAGTTTTCTGGAAGTCCTGCAAAGGGGAGGCAAAGTTAAAAAAATTCTGGGCATGAACCGTCTGGTCACCACCCTGGGCTACACCCAACTGGCCTGCCTGCCCATGTTCTTCGGCGTCTCCGGAAACGGCGTCTCCTCCCGGCCTTTCAAAGCCGTGGTTTCCTTAAATGAGGTCTTTCCGGAAACGTCCTTGGCCGAGGTCTGCTGGATCAACGATCCCCTCGAACAAATCCAGGTCGGCGATACCCTGTCCCTGCTTAAGGACCTGCCCTCTTCCGGCGGCTTAAGCGGGGAGGCCGTGGAACAGATCCTTTCCCGCAGTCCTCTGGACCCGGACACGGGGTTGCCGACCCAATCGGCCTTTCTCCAGTCCTTCCGGCAGGACTTCCTGAAGTGGCCCCGCTTCGGCCTGGCCCTGATCCGGATTCGTGATTTACAGTTGAAACGGGATCTCCTGGGGCGGTTGGAATTCCAGCGGCTTATAAAAAAAATGATCCAGGCCTGCGCCGGCTGCCTGGCCGAACCGGCCCGTTTGGCCCAATACAGTTTCGACACCCTTATTCTGGTTCAACCGGAGAGTCCCCTATCCGAGGTTCGGGAGGCCGCGGAGTGTTTAAAAAAACTGGCCTGGGAAACGCTGGAATCGACCGTCAATATCGGTATCGCCGGCTTTCCTTACGGGCCCTTCGAAAAATCGGACGTCTGGGAAAACGCCCTGAAGGCCCTGGCCCACGCCTGGCTGCTGGGCCCCGGCGCCATCGTCCTGTTGGATGACCTGACCTTGAATATCAGCGGCGATCAGTTGTTCGATCAGGGAAAAATAGAAGCCGCCCGGCGCGACTATCAACGGGGGCTGGTCCTCAATGCCGACAATCCCAATCTGCGCAACAGCCTGGGGGTCTGCTATGGCAATCTGAAGGATCTAAGGGCCGCCGTGGCGGAATTTGAGCAGGTGCTGAAAGCCGATCCCCAAAACTACATGGCCCTCTACAATCTGGGATTGATCGCTCTCAGGCAAGAGGATCCGGCCCGGGCCCGCGCCTATTTCGAGCAGGCCCGGGAAGCGGATGAGGATCACTTCGAAGTCCACTACCGGCTGGGAAAGCTGTACCGCGACGCCGGCCTGATCGATCAGTCCCTGGACTGTTTTCGCCGGGCCCAGGAACTGAGGCCGGAAAAAACCTTTATCCAAAGATACCTGGGGGAAGCCTGGTTGAAAAAAGGAGATTGGGACCAGGCTTTGTCCTATTTCAAAGGAGCGGTCAAGACCAATCCCCGGGACGCCTATTCCCTGAATCAACTGGGGGCCCTCTACCTGCTCAAGGAAATCAACCGCCCGGTCGCCCTTTCTATCTTTCGGACCTGCACGGAAATGGAGCCGGGCAACGCGCTGTTTCGGCTCTGGCACGGCCGGGCCTTGCTCCAGGACCGGGACTACGAGGCCGCCCGGGGTGAGCTGACCCAGGCCTGGGACCTGGGAGAACACAACAGCCCGGTCTGCTACTACCTGGGACTGGCCTATGAGGGGTTGCAGCAGCCCGCGGCGGCCCGCCGCTGGTGGGAGGAAGCCCTGGCCCTGGACCCCGGCTGCGCCGAAGCCCGCCGCAAACTCGAGGGAACAAGTTGACAGGCCGGAACAAATGGGATAGAAGGAGTTGGGTTCCCCAGCCATGAAAACACGCATCCGTCAGCACCTCCACACACTGCAAGACCTGCAGCAGCGTTTTATC
>JACRCK010000238.1 GCA_016219065.1 Deltaproteobacteria bacterium | reverse complement strand
TGGCCCGGGCGGCCTCGGGACATTCCAGGATGGGCAACCCCATGTTGAAGGCGTTGCGGTCAAAAATCCGGGCAAAACTTTCGGCGATGACGCAGGAGACCCCAGCCGCCTTGATGGCGATGGGGGCGTGCTCCCGCGAGGAGCCGCTGCCGAAATTTTTTCCGGCCACGATGAAGTCGCCCTTTTTCATTTTCTTGACGAAATCCGGGTCGGCATCCTCCAGACAATGACGACCCAATTCCTGCGGATCCGACGAAGTCAGGTACCGGGCCGGAATGATCACATCCGTATCCACGTGGTCCCCGAATTTCCAGGCCTGCCCTTTATAGATCATTGGTTTTCCTATGTTACTCTTTAACCCCGGTGGAGTTTAAATTCGAAATCCGAAATCCGAAACAAATTCAAATGTTCAAAATTCAAATGATCAAAACGTCTCTCCCTCGACAGGAGGGTGCCGCCAGAAGATGTAGGTTAATTTTTAATTTTGCATTTTGCATTATTTTTTTTGTGCACCCCTGATCTTCCCCAATTCCTCCGGCCCGCCGAGCCGGCCCAAAACCGCGGACGCCGCAGCCACGACCGGACTCCCCAGATAGACTTCACTTTCCGGGTGGCCCATGCGGCCCACGAAATTGCGGTTGGTGGTGGCGATGGTCCGTTCCCCTTTGGCCAGAATCCCCATGTGGCCGCCCAGGCAGGGGCCGCAGGTAGGGGTGCTGAAAATTCCGCCGGCCTGGAGGAATACGTCCACCAGCCCTTCCTTGACCGCCTGGCGGAAGATCCAGGGGGTGGCCGGGATGACGATCAGCCGCAGGCCCGGCGCGACCCGGCGCCCTTTCAGGATCCGGGCGGCGATGCGCAGGTCCTCCAGGCGCCCGTTGGTGCAGGAGCCGATCACCGCCTGATCGATGGGCACCTGCCCCACTTTGGATATGGGCCGGGTGTTCTCGGGCAAATGGGGGAAGGCCACCTGCGGTTCGATATCCTGAAGATCATAGTCCCGCACCTGCCCGTACCGCGCCTCGGGATCGGAATGAAAAAACCGGCCCAGACGGCGGGAACGCTCCCGCATATAGGCTCGGGTGATTTCATCGGGTTCGAAGATGCCCGACTTAGCCCCGGCTTCGATGGCCATGTTGGCCATGGTGAACCGGTCGGCCATGGTCAGTTGCTGCACCGCCGGTCCGGAAAATTCCAGGGTCTGGTACAGGGCGCCGTCCACCCCCAAGTCCCCGATGGCGAACAGGATCAAGTCCTTGCCCGAGACCCAGGGCCGCGGGCGTCCATGATAGACCAGTTTGATGGTCTCCGGGACCTTGAACCAGGTCTCCCCGGTGACCATGGCCGCGCCCAGATCGGTGCTGCCAACTCCGGTGGCAAAGGCCCCCAGGGCCCCGTAGGTGCAGGTATGGCTGTCGGCCCCGATGACCAGGTCCCCGGGCCGGACCAGACCCTTCTCCGGCAGCAGGGCGTGTTCGATCCCCATTTCACCCAGCTCGAAAAAGAGGGTCAACTGCTGTTCCCGGGCGAATTCACGCATCAGCCGCACCTGTTCGGCCGCGGCGATGTCCTTGTTGGGCACGAAATGATCCGGAACCAGGGCCACCTTATGGCGGTCGAAGACCTGCTTGGCCCCGGCCCGCCGAAAGACGTCGATGGCGATGGGCGCGGTAATATCGTTGGCCAGGGTGAGGTCCACCCGGGCCTGGATCAACTGTCCCGGTTCCACCGCCGGCAGCCCGGCATGGGCGGCCAGAATTTTCTCCGTAATGGTCTGCGGCTTCTTTTTCATCGTAATTTCTTTATGGGGTTTTTCTTTAAATACTCCAAACGGTTCAAAGCATTCAGATAGGCCTTGGCGCTGGCGGTGATGATGTCCGGGTCGGAGCCCTTGCCGAGCACGGCCAGGCCCTCCTCTTCGACGCGCACGTTGACCTGGCCCTGGGCGTCCATACCCCCGGTAATGGCGTTCACCGCAAAGCTGAGCAGTTTGGCCTTGGTCCGGATGATCTTGTTGATCGTGTTGAAAGTGGCGTCGATGGGTCCCACGCCGAACCCCGCTTTCTGGAAAATCTCGCCGCCCACCTCGATCTGCACCGTGGCCGTGGGGACGGCCACGTTGCCGCTGATGACGTTCAGGTAGACCAGCTTGTAAGTGTCCGGTATGCGCAGGACCTCGTCACCGATCAGGGCTTCAATGTCCTCGTTGACCACCTCTTTCTTCTTGTCGGCCAGATCCTTGAACCGCTCGAAAACCCGTTCTAGATCAGCGGGGCTCAGGGCATACCCCAGCTCCCTGACCCGCTCCTGAAAGGCGTGGCGCCCCGAGTGCTTCCCGAGGACCAGGAGGTTCTGGTCCAGCCCCACGTCCTGGGGGGTCATGATCTCATAGGTGCTGCGTTTCTTCAGGACCCCGTCCTGGTGAATCCCGGATTCGTGGGCGAAGGCGTTGGAGCCCACGATGGCCTTGTTGGCCGGCACCACCAGGCCCGTGATCCGGCTCACCAGACGGCTGGTGGGAACAATCTGCCGCCGGTCGATGGCCGTAACATAAGGGATCCGGTCCTTGCGGGTGTGCAGGGCCATGACCAGCTCCTCCAGGGAGGTGTTGCCGGCCCGCTCGCCGATCCCGTTGACCGTCACCTCCACCTGCCGGGCCCCGTTGTCCAGGGCCGCCAGGGAATTGGCCACCGCCAGCCCCAGGTCGTTGTGGCAATGGACGCTCCAGATCACCTCGGGGGGACTCTGCACCTTTTCCCGGAGTATCCGGATCCTTTCCCCGAATTCGTTCGGCAGGGCGTAGCCCACCGTATCCGGCACATTGAGGGTCCGGGCCCCGGCCTTGATGGCCGTCCGCAGGGCCTTGGCCAGGAAGGGGATCTCGGAGCGGGAGGCGTCCTCGGCGGAAAACTCGATATTCGACGTGTAGCGGCGGGCGTAGCCGACCCCCTCCCGGATCAGTTCCAGCACATCTTCCTTGGACTTGCGCAGCTTATATTTCAGATGCAGGGGAGAAGTGGCGATGAAGACATGGATCCGGGGATCCGCCGCTTCCTTCACGGCGGCCCAGGCCCGATCCAGGTCGGCCTTCTGGGTCCGGGCCAGGGCGGCCACGGTCAGGCCCCGCACCTCCCGGGCGATCAGGGACACCGCTTCAAAGTCCCCCTGGGAGGCCACCGGGAATCCGGCCTCGATCACGTCCACCTTCAGCTTTTCGAGCTGCCGGGCCAGGCGCAGTTTTTCCTCGCGGTTCATGCTGGCCCCCGGGGACTGCTCTCCGTCACGCAACGTGGTATCAAAAATAATGATTCGTTCAGCCATAACCGTTCTCTTTTTTCTGGAAAAAAATCAGGTTTGTGCGATCAGACCGGCTTTTCCACCGGTTCCGGTTCCGGTTTTTTTCGCCATAACACTACGCTGACGATAGGTCCGGACAGGACATAGCCGAGGATGAACACGGTCAACATTACGAAAGGTTCCAGGGCGATCAGGACGAACAGCAGCACCGCCGCCACCAGAAAATTGAAGGACCGCTTTTCCGCCAGCTTCAATCCTTTGAAGCTGGGATAGCGCAGGTTGCTGACCATCAGGAAAGACAAAATATAGATCAGAATCAGGATCAGCAGGTAGCCGGTGGAATTGGTCCCGCCCATCTGGAAAACCAGCAGTATGGTAGTGGCCACGATGGTGGCCGCCGCCGGTATGGGCAAACCCATGAAATAATTCGGGTCGATCTGCCCCACCTGGACATTGAAGCGGGCCAGCCGCAGGGCCCCGCAGACCACATACAGGAAGGCCGCCATCCAGCCGAAGCGGTTGAAGGGGCGGAGAGCCCACAAAAAAACCACGATCCCCGGGGCCAGGCCGAAGGCAACCAGATCGGAAAGGGAGTCGAACTGCACCCCGAAGGCGCTGGTGGTCTGGGTCATCCGGGCGATTCGGCCGTCCAGTCCGTCCAGCACCGCCGCCAGGAGGATGGAGATGGCCGCCTGGTAAAAATTCCCCTGAATGGCGGCGATGATGGCGTAAAAACCGCAAAAGAGGCTGGCCGTCGTCACCAGATTCGGGAGCAGGTAGATGCCTCTCCTTCTTTCCCGGCGCTTTTTGAATTTTCGGCTTCTGATTTTCATGCCCAATACCCCATGACGGACAACCCCGCCTTGACCCGGTCTCCGCGCCGGACGGCCAGCCGAATGCCGGGCGGAAGGTAAAGGTCTACCCGGGACCCGAACTGAATCAGTCCGAAACGGGTCCCGGCCGGCAACCGGTCGCCGACCTTCACCCAACAGACGATCCGTCGGGCGATCAGCCCGGCGATCTGGACCACCGTGACCTCCCGGCCGTCCTCCATTTCCAGGCGGAGGGCATTCTGCTCATTCTGCTTGGAGGCCCGCTCCTGGTGGGCGGCGTAAAAACAACCCGGGGTATAACAAATATCCCGGATGGTCCCCGTAACCGGCAGGCGGTTCACGTGGCAGTTGAAGACCGACATGAAGATGCTGATCTTCAGCCCCGCCGCGGCGGCGTCCCCCTCTTTCCCCTGGGGTTCCACCAGTAGCACCCGACCGTCGGCCGGGGAGAGAATCGCGCCCTTTTCCAGGGGAATTTTACGTTCTGGATCGCGAAAAAAGGCGGTCACGAATCCGGCCAGCAGCAGGGCCGGGATAAAACTCCAGCGGTTCCCCCAGGCCCCCAACAGCACCACCAGGAGCAGACCGGCCGCGATATAAGGGAGTCCCTGCCTGGCAATCGGGAGGCGCATGGGGGACGGGTTATTTTTTCAGCCAGCTCATCATCTGGCGCAGTTTGCTGCCGACCGCTTCGATGCGGTGTTCCGCCTCCAGCCGACGGCGCGCGTTGAATACCGGCCGGTTGGCCTGGTTTTCTAGGATCCATTCCCGGGCGAATTCCCCGCCCTGAATTTCCGCCAGGATGCGTTTCATTTCCCGCCGGGTTTCCTCGGTGATGATCCGCCGCCCCCGGGTCAGATCCCCGTATTCCGCCGTGTCGCTGATGGAATAGCGCATGCGGCTGATCCCCCCCTCATACATCAGGTCCACGATCAGCTTCAACTCGTGCAGGCATTCGAAATAGGCGATCTCCGGTTGGTACCCGGCATCCACCAGGGTATCGAACCCGGCCTTGACCAGCTCGGTCACCCCGCCGCAGAGGACGGCCTGCTCCCCGAAGAGGTCGGTCTCCGTCTCTTCCTGGAAGGTGGTGGCGATCACCCCGGCCCGGGTGGCCCCGATCCCCTTGGCATAGGCCAAGCCCGTTTTCAGCGCGTTGCCGCTGGCGTCCTGATAAATGGCCACCAGGGCAGGCACCCCGGCCCCTTTTTCGAACTCGCGGCGGACCAGATGGCCCGGACCTTTGGGGGCGATCATGATCACGTCCACTTCCGGCGGGGGCTGAATCTGCCCGTAATGAATGTTGAACCCGTGGGAGAAGACCAGGGTCTTCCCTTTTCCCAGGTTTTTCTTGACCTGGTTTTCGAAAAGAAAGGCCTGGACATGGTCCTGGGCCAGGATCTGGATCACCTGCGCCTGGGCCGAGGCCTCTTCCGCCGTTACCGGGGAGAACCCCTGCTCCTGGGCCAGACGATAGTTTTCGGTGCCGGCCAGTTCGGCCACCACCACATCCACGCCCGAGTCCCGCAGGTTCAGGGCCTGGGCATGCCCCTGGCTGCCGTACCCGATAATGGCTACCTTGATCCCTTTCAATACGTTGAGATCCGCGTCCTGATCATAGTAAATCTGCATCACAACCTCCTAAACTATCGAGTGATAAAAAATTAAGAAAACTGCTTTAAGCTAAATTCGAAACTCGAAATCCGAAATCCGAAACAAATCCAAAAGTTCAAAATTCAAATGACCGAAACCGCTCCCCCTATTTTAGACAGCGGGGGTTGGTGAGATCCATGTTGGGCAAGATCAACCAGAGTCCTCCCGTTTCGAATTTTGGATTTTGGTCATTCGAATTTGTTTCGGATTTCGGATTTCGAATTTCGAGTTTAACCCCCTACAAGCTATTCTTTGGCCGCTTCCCTCTTGAGGGTTCCTTCCTTCTTGCTCCGGCCCAGGGCAATGGCTCCGGTCCGGGCAATTTCCTTGATCCCCAAGTGGCTCAACAGCGCCAGCAGGGCTGTGATCTTACCCTCGTTGCCGGTGACCTCGATGGTGTAGTCCTGGAGGCTCACGTCCACTATCTTGCAGCGAAAAATATCCACGATCCGCAGGATCTCGGCCCGGGTGCTGGCCTCGGCCCGCACCTTGATCAGGGCCATCTCCCGTTCCACAAACTCGGTGTTGGTAAAGTCGATCACCTTGATGATATTGATCAGCTTGTTGAGCTGTTTGGTGATCTGCTCGATGATCTGTTCGCTGCCCCGGGTCACCAGGGTGATGCGGGAAACCTGGGGATCCATGGTTTCGGCCACGCAAAGGCTCTCGATATTGAAGCCCCGGCCGCTGAACAAACCGGTCACCCGGGACAGCACCCCGGGTTCGTTGTCCACCAGCGCGGATATGGTATGTTTTATATTTTGACCGTTATCCATCATAAATGATCTCGCAAAAAGTCAAAAATGCCTTTTTGCTCGACGGGAAATCCCGTGTCGGCGGGACTCTCCCGCCACTTATTAATTGCAGTGGGTTCACCGCAGCGCAAGTCCGCCGGTCAGGACACCAGCAGCATCTCCGTCATGGCCGCCCCGGCCGGGACCATGGGCGACACGCATTCCTCGGGGCTGACCACGAAATCCATGACCACCGTGCGGGGGATGGACAGGGCCTTCTTGATCACCGGGACCACCTCCTCCGGCTTGGTGGCCCTCAGGCCCACCGCTCCGTAAGCCTCGGCCAGTTTCACAAAATCCGGGTTGCCCTTCAGGGCCGTCTGGGCGTAGCGTTTATTGTAGAACAGTTCCTGCACCTGCCGGACCATGCCCAGATAGCCGTTGTTCAGGATGGCGATTTTGACCGGCACGTTGTTGGCTACGGCCGTAGCCATTTCCTGAATGTTCATCTGGATGCTGCCGTCCCCGGCGATGTCGAAGACCATGCGGTCCGGACAGGCGATCTGGGCCCCGATGGCGGCCGGAAAGCCGTAGCCCATGACACCCAGCCCGCCGGAGGTGATAAAGGAATGGGGGCGGTCGAACTGGTAAAACTGGGCGGCCCACATCTGGTTCTGACCGACCTCGGTGGTGATGATGGCCCGGCCCTTGGTCACCTCGTAGATCTTTTCCACCACGAACTGCGGCTTTATTTCCGTCCCCTCCTGCCGGTAGGTCAGGGGGTGCGAGGTCTTCCACTCCCGGATCGCCTCGAGCCAGGGGAGACGGACCTTGCGCCAGTCCTGCCCGGGCCATTGCTGGATCCGCTGGTTGAGTTTGGTCAGGGCGTCCTTGCAATCGCCGACGATCGGAACTTCCACGTTCACGCTTTTGCGGATGGAAGTAGGGTCGATGTCGATGTGAACGATGCGCGCCTCCGGCGCAAACCGGTCCACGTTGCCCGTCACCCGGTCGTCGAAACGGGCCCCCACCGCGATCAGCAGGTCGCAGTTACCCACGGCCATATTGGCCCAGTACGTCCCGTGCATGCCCAGC
The DNA here is from genome assembly GCA_016219065.1 of Deltaproteobacteria bacterium. Taxonomy (GTDB): domain Bacteria; phylum Desulfobacterota; class RBG-13-43-22; order RBG-13-43-22; family RBG-13-43-22; genus JACRCK01. The sequence goes on along the minus strand of JACRCK010000238.1, from coordinate 633 downwards.
ATCCCCAGGGACAGCGGATGGGTCCCGGGGAAGCAGCCCAGGCCCATCAGCGTCGAAGTCACCGGGATGGACAGGGTTTCGGCCAGGGCGATGATCTCCGGGGAGCAGCGCGAAGAGAGGGCCCCGCCGCCGGCATAGAGCACCGGCTTCCGGGCCTTCTGGATCAAGGCGGCCGCCTTCTCGATCTGTCCCGGATGGGCGTTGTAGGTGGGCCGGTAGCTCTTCATTTCCACCTTTTTAGGATACTTGAACTCGGTGACGGCCTTGAGCACGTCCTTGGGCAGATCCACCAGGATCGGCCCCGGTCTTCCGGAGCGGGCCAGGTAAAAGGCCTCCTTGATCACCCGAGCCAGGTCTTCCACCCGTTTGACCAGGTAATTATGCTTGGTACAGGGCCGGGTGATCCCGACGATGTCCACTTCCTGGAAGGCGTCGTTGCCGATGAGTTCCGTGGGCACCTGCCCGGTAAAGACCACGATGGGAATGGAATCCATATAAGCGGAGGCGATACCGGTGACCGTATTGGTGGCGCCCGGACCGGAAGTCACCAGGCAGACGCCCACCTGACCCGAAGCCCGGGCGTAGCCGTCGGCCATATGGACGGCCCCCTGTTCGTGGCGGACCAGGATATGG
>JACRCK010000244.1 GCA_016219065.1 Deltaproteobacteria bacterium | reverse complement strand
TTATTCGAAGCGCACGTCGATCGTCTTGGCGTGCAAGGGCAGGCCCTCCTTCCGGGCCAGCAGGGTAATGGTATTTTTCAGGCCTTTAAGGCCCTGGCGGCTCAAATACTGGAAGGTGGGCTTCTTGATGAAATCGTCCACCGAAAGCCCGGAGAACATACGGGCGCAACCGCCGGTGGGCAGGACGTGGTTGGTGCCCGAGGCGTAGTCGCCGGCCGGCACCGGGGAGTAGGCTCCCATAAAGATCGAGCCCGCATGCTTGATCCGGGGGAGAATGATCCAGGGATCCTGGGTGACGATCTGCAGGTGCTCCGCCGCGTATTCATTGGCGAAGTCCACGGCCTCGGACAGGTTGGAGGTGACCAGTATGGCCGAATGGCGGGTCAAGGCCTGTTCGATGATCTCTTTCCGTTCCAAACCGGGCAGTTCCCGATTGATGATCTCGCAGATGCTTGCGGCGAGCGGCGCCGAGGGGGTCACCAGCACCGCCCCGGCATCGGGGTCATGCTCGATCTGGGAAAGGAAGTCCCAGACCAGCCATTCCGCCCGGGCCGTCTCGTCGGCCACGATCAGGGCCTCACTGGGCCCGGCGGGGGAGTCGATGTCCACGATCCCGAAAACCGCCATTTTAGCCGCCGTCACGTATTTGTTCCCCGGGCCGACGATCTTATCCACCTTGGGGATGGTTCCGGTTCCGTAGGCCATCCCGGCCACGGCCCAGGGTCCTCCGATTTTAAACAGGTAATCCGCCCCGGCGATATCCGCGGCCACAATCGTCACCGGATCGACGATCAACCCTCTCTTGGGCGGCGTGCAGGCCACTATGGTCTTTACGCCAGCCACCCTCGCCGGGATAATGTTCATCAGGACGCTGGAGGGATAATTGGCCTGGCCCCCGGGCACATAGGCCCCAATGGATTCCAGCGGCCTGATGATCCGCCCGGCCAGAATCCCCTCCCGGATCTCGACCGTCCACATATCCCGTTCCCATTGCGCCCGATGAAACTTTTCAATATTTCGGGAAGCGGCCCTCAAGGCCTCGATGACCTTTTTCTCCACCTGTCCATAAGCGACTTTGACTTCTTCCGGCTGCACCCGCAGGTCTTTCAGCGTAAGGTCGGTCTTATGTTTGGTATAGTGTTTCAGGGCTACCTGATCCCCGTCTTGGCGAACCGCCTGGACGATGGCCCTGGTTTCCTCATAAACGTCCGAGATATCTTCCATGGACCTGGTGATTAAAGCTCCCCGGCGTTCCGGGGAGAGGTCTGCTAATTTTTCGGGTTTAATCGTTGCCATAAAAGTCATGAACTCCTTGTTATTGGTGTTGGGATTAGGGAGTGATGGAGTATTGGAGTAATGGAGAAATGGGGCCGGGTCTTTAAAAAACCAACACTCCATTACTCCATTACTCCGTTTAATCTAAAAAATATCGTGGGATTTTATCCATAACTAACTGATATGTCAATAATAAAATCTTTTCAAATAATCCTGCAGGGCATCCCGGGTACTGGGGAAGGCCAGCTCTTCCCAGGGGACTTCCTCCGGTTTGAAGAGCCCGATATCCAGGGCTTCATCCGCCGCCCGGGGAACACCGCCAACGGGGGCGGCCGTGTAAGCTACCACCACCACGATACTTCCCGGATAGGAATAAATATTAAGCAGCCCGGTCAATCGGACCTCCAATTCGGTCTCCTCCCGGGTTTCCCGAACGGCGGCCTCCTCCACAGTCTCTCCCCGGTCCACAAACCCTCCGGGGATCACCCACTTCCCGTAGGCCGGTTCAATGGCCCTTTTGACCAGGACAATCCGGTCGTCATAGGAAGTAACGGTACAAGCGGCTATTTTGGGGTCTAGATAATAGACAAATCCGCAATCCCCGCAGACCAGCCGTTCCGGCTCCCCCGGCTTTAACAAACGATTCCCCAGGGGGCCGGCGCAGTGGGGGCAAAAGCTGAAAGGTCGATGCTGGTGGAATTCTCCCATGTTATCCATAACCAATTATCCCCGGCTTCACCGGAGAACCCCGCGAAGCCGGGAAACGGTCGAATTTGAAATTTTTTATTCTAAAACAGGGCCTGATTTAAGGAAAGACTTTTTTCTTGATTCCCCCGGACTTTCCCGTTAAAAAAGAGGGGCGGCTTTTCAGCCGTATCAGGAAGGAGTCGTCTTGGAAAAACAAAACAACGGAAACGGAGCGCCGCTTCGGAAAAAATCGACCTTCAGAGAGTATGCCGAATCCATTGCCATTGCCATAATGCTGGCCTTGATCATCCGGGCCTTCGTCGTTCAGGCCTTCAAGATCCCCTCGGGGTCCATGAAACCCACTCTCCAGATCGGGGACCATATCCTGGTCAATAAGTTCCTGTACGGGGTAAAATTCCGGGTCCCCTTTACCGCGCTGAATTACACCCTGATTCCGATCGGGCAGCCCCAACGTCAGGATGTGATCGTCTTCATCTACCCGGTCGATCCCCAGAAGGATTTTATCAAACGGGTTATCGGGCTGCCCGGAGACACGGTGCAGATCGTCGACAAAAAAGTATTTATCAATCAGCAACCCTTGAATGACTCTTTCGGTGTCCATACCGACCGGAATATCATTTCTATCCTGGAACAGCCCCGGGACAACCTGGGTCCCCTGCAGGTCCCGCCGGACAAATTATTCGTTATGGGCGACAACCGGGATGAAAGCTACGACAGCCGTTATTGGGGTTTCGTGGATCAAAAATCGATCATCGGAAAGGCTTTCATCATCTATTGGTCCTGGGACAGCTTGAACTTCGGGGTCCGCTGGAACCGACTCGGCAAGCTGATCCATTAAACCCACTTGACAATTTTTTAACCAGGCTTTACAATAATCGGTACATTCAACCGATCCCCCGGCACTTGGCCATTTGAAGGAATCATTATGCTTTGGTTTTTTTCCGCCAGCATCGCTACCCCCTCGTCCCTGGAGGCCGAGGGGGTTTTTTTTCGCCTGACCGGAGCCCCGTCATGAGCTTCAGCCGCCACCACCTTCTGGGTATGAAGGGCTTAACCCGGGAAGAAATCGAGGTTATTCTGACCACGGCCGAATCCCTGAAGGAAATTTCTTTCCGGGATATCAAAAAGGTCCCAACCTTAAGAGGCCGAACGGTGGTGAACTTTTTTTACGAAGCCAGTACGCGGACCCGGACCTCCTTCGAAATCGCGGCCAAAAGATTGAGCGCCGACACCGTAAGCCTCTCTGCCAGCACCAGTTCCCTGGTCAAGGGTGAAACCCTGATTGACACCGCCAAAAACCTGGAAGCCATGAATCCGGACGTTCTCGTGATCCGCCACCCCATGGGCGGGGCGCCGCACCTGCTGTCCCGCTTTATCCGGGCCTCCGTCATCAACGCCGGGGACGGTTTGCACGAACATCCGACCCAGGCCCTCCTGGATATGATGACCATGCGCGAAAAAAAAGGCACCCTCCAGGGGCTCCAGGTGCTGATTGTCGGCGACCTGACCCACAGCCGGGTGGCCCGGTCGAATATCATCGGTTTGAAGACCATGGGCGCCCGGGTCATGGCGGCCGGGCCGCCTACCATGCTTCCTCCGCACCTGGAGGCTTACGGGGTGGAGGTCGGTTACCGTTTGGAGGAATTCATCCCCCGGGCCGACGTGATCATGATGTTGCGGCTCCAGCTCGAGCGGCAGCAACAAATGCTTTTCCCCTCCTTACGGGAATATTCGCGATTTTTCGGACTTCAACCCGGAAACTTGAAAAAGGCCAAAAAGGATGTGATCATCATGCACCCCGGCCCCCTCAATCGGGGGGTGGAAATCCACCCGGAGGTAGCCGACGGACCCTATTCGGTCATATTGGATCAGGTAACCAACGGCGTAGCCGTTCGCATGGCCTTGCTCTACCTGCTGTTGGGAGGTGAAAAGAAGTGAAGATCCTGATCAAAGGCGGCCGGCTGATCGATCCAGGAAATCAGATCGACGACCGGATGGACATTTACATCCAAAATGGGAAAATCCGAGCCTTGCAGACAGCCTCGCCCCGGCGCTCACTGAAGGACCTGACGGAGTACATCCAGATCCCGGCCGACGACCTCATCGTCGCTCCCGGACTGATCGATATGCATACCCATTTGCGGGAACCGGGACAGGAATATAAGGAAACCATCCTGACCGGCGTCCAGGCGGCCGTGGCCGGTGGGTTCGGAGCCGTGGCCTGCATGCCCAATACCCAGCCGGTGAACGATAACCAATCCGTTTGTGCCTACATTTTAAACAAGGCCCGGGAAGCCCGCCTGGCCCGGGTTTTTCCGATAGGCGCCATCAGTATGGGCTTGGCCGGAGAAAGTTTATCCGAATTCGGGGAAATGAAGGAATATGGCGCGGTCGGGTTCTCCGATGACGGCCACCCGGTGATGAACAGTCAATTGATGCGGCGGGCTCTGGAATACGCCAAAGCCTTCGGGCTGCCGATCATTTCCCATTGTGAAGACCTGAACTTAAGCCAAAACGGGGTCATGAATGAAGGACCGACCTCTACCTGGCTGGGCTTGAGAGGGATCCCGGCCGCTGCCGAAGAAGTCATGGTCGCCCGGGATATTCTGCTCTGTCAATTGACCGAAAGCCGGCTTCATGTGGCCCACGTCAGCACCGCCGGCTCGGTTCAGATCATCCGGGAGGCCAAAAAGCGGGGATTACCGGTGACCGCGGAGACCGCGCCTCATTATTTGACCATGACCGAGGAAGCCGTAGTGGGTTTCGATACTTTGACCAAGGTCAATCCCCCCTTGCGGACCCGCGAAGACCAGCAGGCCCTGTTGAAGGGCCTGAAGGACGGCACCATCGATGCCATCGCCTCGGACCATGCCCCCCACAGCTCCCTGGAAAAAGAGGTGGAATTCGACCGGGCCGCCAGCGGCATGATCGGGTTGGAGACCGCCCTGCCGCTGACCCTGCAATGGGTCCATAAGGGCGCCCTGACCTGGGCCCAGGCCCTAGCCAAATTTACCGTGGGCCCGGCCGGCATTCTCGGCCTCGAGGGCTGGGGCCGGCTGCGGGTCGAAGGGCCGGCTCACCTGACCCTCATCGATCCGGCCCTGGAATTTGAGGTGGATGTCCAGCAGTTCCGATCCAGGAGTAAAAACTCCCCCTTTCACGGCCAACGGCTGAAGGGTAAGGCGGTGTTGACCATGGTCGATGGCCGGATCGTCTATAATCAATTAACCCCCAACCTGGAGTAAATGATTATGAACTCCATCTTGGTAGTGGATGACGAGGCCAGCATCCGGGAAATGCTGGAAATCATGCTGGCCAAGGAAGGCTACCAGGTCGCCACAGCTCCCAGCGGCCCCGACGCCCTGCAGTTATTCAGGAAACACCCCTATGCCGTAGTCCTGACGGACATCCGCATGCGTCCCATGGACGGCCTGGCCCTGTTGAAAGAAATCAAGAACCTCCAGCCTCAGACGGAGGTCATCATGATTTCAGCCTTCGCCGACACGGAAACCGCCGTAGAGGCCATGAATGCCGGGGCTTACGACTATTTTCCCAAGCCTTTTGATCTGGCCGAGTTGAAATCGGTCATCCAGAGCGCCTTTTCCAAATACCAGGGGCAACCCCTCCAACCGGTCGAACTGGCCACGCCCCTGGCCTTTCAGACCAAACCCCTCATCGGCTTGAGCCCCCACATGAAACGGGTTTACGAACTGGTGCAGCGGGCCTCCCAGGTCGTCAGCAACGTGCTGATCACGGGGGAAAGCGGTACCGGGAAAGAACTGGTGGCCCACCTGATTCATGAAAACAGCCCCCGGCGCGAGCAACCCTTTATAACGGTTTCCTGCGCGGGGATCCCGGAAACCCTGATCGAAAGCGAGCTCTTCGGCTACCGCAAAGGGGCTTTTACCGGAGCCCTGACCCATAAAAGCGGGCTGGTGGAAACGGCCCACCGGGGAACCCTCTTCCTGGATGAAATCGGGGAACTTTCCCCCACCATGCAGGTGAAACTGCTGCGTCTGCTTCAGGAAAAACGATTTACCCCCCTGGGCGCCACGGAAGAACAGGGGGTCGACGTCCGTTTTGTGCTGGCCACCAATAAAAACCTGGAGAAGGAGGTGATGGACGGGCGTTTTCGGGAGGATCTGTTCTACCGGATCAACGTCATCTCCATCCACCTGTCCCCGCTGCGTGAACGCCCGGAGGACATCCCGCTGCTGGCCAATCATTTCCTGGAGAACTATTCCCGGGTTTTAGGTAAAAAAATCAACAAAATATCCTCCTATGCCCTGCGGATCCTCTCCCAGTACAGTTTTCCCGGCAACGTGCGGGAACTGGAAAATATCATCGAGCGTTCGGTAGCCATGGAGCGCTCTACCATTGTCCTGCCCGAAAGTCTGGCCTTGGCCGCCTACAAAGGTGTGCTGGCCTCCACTAAGGAACCGCCCCAGATCACCCTGCCGGCCGAAGGTCTGGACCTGGACCAGACGCTCGATCAGATAGAGAAAAACCTGGTCCTGCAGGCCCTGAAAAAGAGCCTGGGCAACAAGCAGCGGACGGCCAACCTGCTGAAAATAAACCTGCGCTCTCTGCGCTACCGGATGCTCAAACACGGACTGGAACAGGAATAAGCCACTTCCAATGACTGAAAATCAAAGGACCGAAACTTCGCCCCCGCCCTCGATCCCGCCGGATGGCGGGAAAGGCTCCGGGGGCGGGGGGCTGGGTGAAACCCCGAGGTCTTTTCCGGGAAAAAACAGAAAAACGGTTTTAATCGCGCTGCTGATCATCCTGGCCTTTGCCCTGGGTCTTGGTTGGCGCTGGGTCCAGGGGACTCCCCGCTATGCCTTGTATCAGATCGGCGCCGCCCTGAAAAATAGGGATGTCGCCCGCTTGCTGATGCATGTGGACCTGGACAGCATCCTGAAACAGCAGGTGGCCGAATCCGTTTCCAACCTATTAAAGTCCACCGCTTCCGATCATCCGTTGGGAAAATGGTTGGGTGCCATCGGCGAATTCAAGATAACGCTGGCTCCGGGGGCCCAGTCTGGATTGAGCGCCCTGGTCCGCCGGGAACTGGAGGCCTACCTCACGGACCCCGGCCACCCGACCCTGCCTTCGTCCTTCCTGCTGCTGTCGCTGGCGGAGTTCCATACCCGCGGCGACGTTTCCCTGATTACCTTGAAATATGAGCAGGATCAGTTACGGTTGGCCCTGAAGAAAACGGACGGTCTCTGGCGCGTGGTCGAGTTAAACCCCGAAGACACCCAGCGGTTGATCAAAACCTATCTGTTGAAATAGCCGGCCGGTCTGCCCATCTTTTCCCGTCATGAAACCTTTAGCCGAAATATTCGAAAACCGCGACCAGATCATTGTCTTTCTGGAAAAGCTGCGCCGATCCCTGATTCAGATCGCCGTAGTGGTGTTCGGCCTGGCCTTGGCCGGCTACGTGCTGGCCCGGGACGTATTAAATTTTTTACAGCAACACGTTGGGGTTACCCTGGCTTATTATGCCCTAACCGAGACCTTTTTTGCCCTGCTGAGTATCGCCCTGGCTTTAAGCCTCATCGTCAGCGTCCCCTTTATCCTCTTCAAAATTTTAGCCGCCCTGCAAGCTGTTTTCCACCAGTTCACCCGAAAAATGTTTTTCGGCTTCTGGTTCGGCTTTGTTTTCCTGTTTTATGCGGGGGCCAGTTTTTGTCTGCTGATAACCCTGCCCTACGGGGCCAAGTTTTTGTTGGGTTTTCAGAACCAAAGTCTGGAAGCCCTGATCTCCGTCCGAAAATTCGTCTCTTTCTGTCTGACCTTCATCTTGGCCTTCGGAGTCGTATTCGAACTCCCGCTGATCATGATCCTGCTGGGCCGCATCGGACTGGTTCCATTGACGATATTTACCCGCTATCGGAGCTACGCCATCCTGATCATTGCCATACTCTCGGCCGTGCTGACCCCCACCCCCGATGCCTTGAATATGCTGCTCATGGCGGGCCCGCTCTATATCCTTTATGAAATCGGGATTATCGGCATGCGGATCTGGGGGCCAAGGCCTTCTTCCGGTTGACTTAAGGCCGAGGGTGTGTTAATAATTTAATTCAAAAATAAAGGCGAACGTCCAACATCCAACGTCCAACATCGAATTTCGGAGGAGGGATGGCCGAGGGGTTTAAGGCGGCGGTCTTGAAAACCGCTTTCCTTCCGGGGAACGGGGGTTCGAATCCCTCTCCCTCCGCCACTTCCAACTGGCTTTAGGTCAAGATGATAGAGGAACCGGGAGGAAAGGGTCGACTCCGCATTTACGGTCAGGGTTGCGGGTGTAAGACAACGGAGAGATGACCGAGTAGGCTTAAGGTGCTCGCCTGCTAAGCGAGTGTAGGGGGAAACCTCTACCGAGGGTTCGAATCCCTCTCTCTCCGCCACCCTTCCTTAAAATATTAAAATACAATAATTAATAATTAACAATTAATGATCACTTATTAATTATTGTATTTTTGTCTTCAAAGCCCTTCTTTTTATTTCCCCGCGCTCATCTTTTTCTGGCAGGTTTCCCGATAGGACGCCATCTTGGGGGGCGGCGGAATATCCGGATAATTTTTATTGATCCACTCGAAGCGTCCCAGGGCGGCTTGGCAATTTCCCTGTTTGAAATAGAATTCTCCAATCAAAAATTCATGGGTAGCCAAATTTTTCAGGGCCTGGTCCCGATTGGCTTTGGCCTGGGTAACAAATTCGCTCTGGGGGAAACTTTTTATCAGACGACTGAACTCCTGGACCGCCAGGATAGTCCTCGACTGATCACGGTCGACCGTCGGCATCTGCTTGAAATAGCTCATGCCCTGTTGAAAAACAATATAGGGAATGACCTCGTTGGCCGGATGCAGCCGTTCGAATTCCTTGTAGCTGGTGGCCGCCAGTTCGTAGTCCTTGTTCAGGTAATAACTGTCGGCCAGTTTCAATTCCGCCAGAATGGCGTACTGGCTGTACGGGTACCGGTCCTTGAGCGTTTGAAAGGCCTCCACGGCTTTTTCATAGCTGTTACGCTGGTAAGCGTCCAGCCCGTCCTGGATCAGGGAATCGGCGCTCCCTTCCAGCTCTTTTTTGGTGTCGCTCGAAAACCAGCCGCACCCTCCCAGCCCCAGCAATAGGAGTCCTAGGACCAGCCACCGGACCCCGGCTGCCAGTTGGGACTTACGTTTTTCTCTGTTCATAGATTTTCCAGATAGTGTTCCGCCGCCAACAGGGCGGTGGCGGCATCGCCTACGGCGGTTGAAATTTGACGAACCATCTTTTTACGGACATCCCCGGCGGCGAAAACACCCGGGACCTTGGTGGCCATCCGGTCATCCGTGGGGATAAATCCCTGGGCATCCAAATGGAGGGTCCCCTGGAGCCAATCGGTATTGGGTTGTATGCCGACATAGATGAAGGCCCCCTGTAGGGGAAGGGTTTCCACCTCCAGCCCGCTCACGTCCTTCACCTTCAGGGCTTCCACCTGATCGGCCCCTTCGATGGACTCCACCACCCGGTTCCACAGGAGCTCGATCTTGGGATGGGTCAGGGCCTTTTCCTGCAGGGTCCGGCAGGCCCGGAGCTGATCGCGGCGATGGATCAAATAAATCTTTTTGGCGAAGCGCGTCAAATAGACGGCCTCCTGGACCGCACTGTCGCCCCCGCCCACCACGGCTACTTCCAGATCCTGATAAAAAGGGCCGTCGCAGGTAGCGCAATAGGAGACTCCCCGGCCGGTCAGCCGTTCCTCTCCCGGAACCCCTAATTTTTTCCAGATGGCCCCGGAAGCGACGATGACGGCCCGGGCTCGATATGGCCGTTCCACGCCCTGGATCACCTTATGGGGACCTTCCAGGGAAAACCCGGTGATTTCATCGGCTACGATCGGCAGCCCGAAACGTTCCGCCTGCTGGCGCATCCGTTCGCTCAATTCAAATCCGGCAATACCCTCGGGAAACCCGGGATAATTATCCACCCAGTTCGTGCTCAGGACCTGTCCGCCCGGCGCCATTTTTTCAATCAGGACGGCAGCCAGTTTGGACCGCTGGGCATAGATGCCGGCGGTCAGGCCGGCCGGCCCACCGCCGATGATGATAACGTCATGGATCGTGGTGTCCATCGGTCCGGCTGCTCCTTAGATCACCTTCTTAATGGCGTTTTCCAGGGTCGTTTTGGAAACGGCCCCGGTGATCTGTTCGGCGACGGTTCCGCCTTTAAACAGGATCAGCGTGGGGATCGCCCGAATCCCATATTGCCCGGGGGTCTTCGGATTCTCATCCACGTTTAATTTACCGATCTTCACCCGGCCTTCGTATTGGGCCGCCAACTCTTCCACCACCGGAGCGATCGCCCGGCAGGGTCCGCACCAGGCCGCCCAAAAATCAACTAACGCCGGCTGGGCGGAGTCCAGTATCTCGGTTTTAAAATTTTCATCGGTTACTTCGGTGATGCTCTTTTCAGACATAGTTTCCCCCTTTTTACCTGTGAAACGCTTTAAGTGGCCAGGACCTTTAGTCGTAGAAGTTTAGCGCCCTTTCCCGGGTTTGTCAATAGACCCTTGATTTTCCGGGGCCAGACCCTTCGACCCCGAGCGGAGGAATTATTAAATTCTATTGACTTTTTTTGCCGATTCAATATTATTTAGAGTTTATTTCATCAAGCAGGTGACAGGAATGACGCAGCGTTATCAGGAAGCCGGGGTCGATATCGGCCTGGGGAATGCTTTTGTGGAACGGATCAAGCCCCTGATCCGGCAGACTCATACCCCGGGAGTGGTGTCCGATATCGGGGGCTTCGGCGGTTTATTTCGACTGGACACCTCGGCCTGCCGGAAACCGGTCCTGGTCTCTTCCACCGACGGCGTGGGCACCAAATTGAAAATCGCTCAAATCCTGAACCGGCACCATACGGTGGGGATCGATCTGGTGGCCATGTGCGTCAACGATATTCTGGTGCAGGGGGCCACCCCCCTGTTCTTCCTGGACTACCTGGCGACGGGGAAACTGGACTTGGACGCCCTGACCTCCATCGTGGCCGGTATCGTCGAAGGCTGCCGCCAGGCGGACTGTGCCCTGATCGGCGGAGAAACGGCCGAGATGCCCGGCATGTATCCACCCGGGGAATACGATTTGGCCGGTTTTGCCGTCGGCCTGGCCGACGAGGACCGGATTATCGACGGCCGCGGGATCCAACCCGGAGACCAACTGGTCGGTCTGGCCTCCAACGGGCTGCACAGCAACGGCTTTTCCCTGGTCCGGAAAATTTTTGACCGGCCCGCGGATTACGAAAAATACCTGCCGGAATTGGGCCGGACGCTGGGAGAGGAACTCCTGAGACCGACCCGGATTTATGTCCGGCCCGTGCTGGCCCTGCTGAAAAAATTCCCCCTCCAGGGTCTGGCCCATATTACCGGAGGAGGCCTGCTGGAAAACATACCCCGGACCCTGCCCGGGAATTGCCAGGCGGTGATCCGACTCGGGTCGTGGACCGTACCGCCTATTTTCCCCCTGCTGCAGGCACAGGGCGCTGTTTCCCAGGAAGAGATGTGGCGGGTGTTCAACAATGGGGTGGGGCTGGTCCTGGTTGTATCCGCCGCTCACCTGAACCCCGTCCTGGAGGAGCTGGCGGCTCTCGAGGAAAAACCCTTTCATCTGGGAGCCATCGTCGACCGGCCGACTGCCGAACCGGCGGTCAAGATGGTCTAGGACATTTGCTGAGGACCTGGCTAAAATTCGAAATCCGAAATTCGAAACTCGAAACAAATTCGAATGACCAAAATTCAACATTTAAAGAAGGAAGGAGTTTGATCATGGCCAAAACTTGCGCCGTTTGCGGCAAAGGGCCCCGAGTGGGGCACAATGTCAGCCACGCCAACAATAAAACCTATAAACGCTGGAATCCCAACCTGCAACGGGTGAAGGCCGTCTCCAAAGGTGCGGTCCGCCACGTCAACGTCTGCACCCGCTGTCTGCGTTCGGGAAAAGTAACCCGGGCCTTATAGCATCGGACCGATCGGTCGAATCCGACCGATCGGTCCAATCAAATTATCAGGATCTCAACCGGCCAGCCGGGCCACGTTCAGGACCCCCTTGATTTTTTTGATGTTGGTCAAGACGATCTGCAAGTGCCGAATATCGGTGACTTCGATGGTAAAGTTATAGAAAGCCTTCCGGTCGACGGTGGTGTAGGCCTCGGCTTTCAGGATGTTCGATTCGGCCGAGGTAATCGCCGTGCTCACCTGGGCTAACATCCCTTTATCGTCATTGGAAGAAATTTCCACCTTAACCGGATAATAGGCCCCCCGGCCCTTCTCCCAGATTACCTCAATCAACCGTTCCACATCTTCGACGGCCACCCGGGGACAAGAACGGGCATGGACGGTGATCCCCCGCCCCCGGGTAATGAACCCGACGATCGCATCTCCCGGCAGCGGCGCGCAGCAGCGGCCGAAGCGGATCAGGACGTCGTCCATACCCTGGATCGTCACCCCGCCGGCCTGCTTGGGCTTGGCCGGTGTTCGGGGAACCTCCAGGTGGAGGGTCTCCTTTTCTTTTTCCTCTTCCCCCCGGGGAATAATCCGGTTGACCACCTGTTTGATGGATATCTTCCCGAACCCGATGGCCGCCAGCAGATCTTCCACTTTCTGAAAGGAAAAACTGCGGGCGAACTGCAGGAGGGTTTCCTGCTTCATCTGCTGGGAGACGTTCAGTTGCAGACGGCGCAGCTCCTTTTCCAGCAGATCCTTGCCCACGCCGATGCTGCGTTTCCGCTCTTCGGTCTTGAGCCACTGCCGGATTTTTGAGCGGGCCCGGGAGGTTTTGGCGATCTTGAGCCAATCCCGGCTGGGGGTCCGGTTGGGATTGGTCAGCACCTCGACGATATCCCCGTGGTGCAGGGTGAAACGCAGGGGGACCATCTTGTTGTTGACCCGGGCGCCGATGCAGCGGTGCCCCACATCGGTATGGATGGCATAGGCGAAATCGATGGGGGTCGCCCCTTTGGGCAGGGTTTTGACATCCCCCCGGGGAGTGAAGACATACACCTCATCGGGGAAAAGGTCGATACGCAGGGTCTCTAAAAATTCCTTCGGGTCCTGATAATCTTTCTGGAATTCCAACAACTGGCGGACCCAGGTAAATTTCTTAGCGTCGGTTTCATCCAGCCGGCCTTCCTTATACTGCCAGTGGGAGGCGATCCCCTCTTCCGCCACCCGGTGCATCTCTTCGGTGCGAATCTGGATTTCAATCCGTTCCCCGAAGGGGCCGATGACTTTGGTGTGCAGCGACTGGTAATGGTTGGCCTTGGGCAGGCTGATGTGATCCTGGAATTTCCCGGGGATCGGTTTCCAGAGGGAGTGGATCAGGCCCAGGGCTTCGTAACAATCGGCCACCTCCCGAACAATGACCCGGAAGGCGATCAGATCGTAAAGCTGATCGATGTCCAGGTTCTGGTCGACCATTTTTTTATAGATGCTGTAGAAATGCTTGTGCCGGCCCTCCACCCGGCACGGAAGGTGCGCCGCCTCCATTTTTTTCCGGATCACTTCCCGAACCTCCCGGATATAGGCCTCCCGTTCTTCCCTCTTTTTGGCCACCCCCAGCTTGATATATTGATATTTTTCCGCTTCCATATAATAGAGGCACAAGTCCTCCAGTTCGGTTTGAATCCGGCGCATACCCAGGCGGGCGGCGATGGGGGCATAGATTTCCAGGGTTTCCCGGGCGATTTTCTGCTGCTTTTCCTCGCTGTGAAAGCCCAGGGTCCGCATGTTGTGCAGCCGGTCGGCCAGCTTGACCAGAATGACCCGGATGTCGTCGGACATGGCCAGAATCATTTTCCGGTAATTTTCGGCCTGCCTTTCCTCATGGGTCTGAAAATGGAGGGCGCCGATCTTGGTCACGCCGTTGACGATCCGCAATATTTCCGGCCCGAACTGCTCCTGAATCACTTCCGGGGTGGCCGCCGTGTCTTCCAGGGCGTCATGGAGCAGCCCGGAGGCGATGGTCACGATATCCATCTTCATCTGGGTCAGGATCCAGGCGACTTCCAGGGGATGGGAGAGGTAGGCTTCGCCGGAAAGGCGCACCTGTCCTTCGTGGGCTTTGGCCGAAAAAACGTAGGCCTTCTCGATCAGTTCCGTATTGGCCTGAGGCCAATAAGACAGGATCTGATCAATAATGGTATTAATGCGGATCATCCGGGTATTCTACTTAGCTTCTTAGAAGATAGCATCTGAGGATGGTCAACTTCCTGGGGAAGGAGTAACGGAGTATTACTCCAACACTCCTATTATTGATTTTTAGGACATCTTCCCCAACTCCCGGGTAATGAAAGCCTGAACCGCCTCCAGGCTTTGCGGAACCGGTACCCGCTGCACGGTTTTTGTGGCCCGGGGGCGCAATTCCACCACGTTTTCCTGCAACCCTTTGGGACCTACCGTAATCCGCAGCGGGATGCCGATCAGGTCGGCATCCTTGAATTTGATCCCCGGCCGCTCGTCACGGTCGTCGAGCAGGACCTCCAGGCCGGCCGCCCGGTACTGGTCATACAATGACCGGGCCGTCTCGAAGGTTGCGGATCCGGCCGTCACGTCCGTGGGGGTGATGATCACCTGAAAAGGAGCCAGGGCCAGGGGCCAGATGATCCCGTCCCCGTCGTGATTCTGTTCGATGGCGGCCGCCACGGTCCGGCCGACGCCGATACCGTAACAGCCCATGATCAAAGGCTGTTCCTGACCCTGGGCGTCCAGGAAAGTAGCCTTTAAGGCCCGGGAATATTTATCCCCCAGTTTGAATACATGCCCCACCTCGATCCCCCGGTAGGCGGACAGCGGGGAACGGCAGCGGGGACAGCCCTCTCCGGCCTGGACCTCGCGCACATCGGCCCAGCGGGAAATCGGAACGTCCCTTTCCCAGTTGAGATCCACGAAATGCCGGTCTTGCTCATTGGCCCCCATGACGAAATTCTTCATTCCCCGGATGGTCTCTTCGGCCACCAGAAGGATGGTCAGGCCGACCGCCCCGGCAAAACCCACCGGGGCTCCGGTTACCTGTTCCACCAGGGCCTCCTCCGCCAGGCTGATCTCGTCGGCGTCCAGAACCCGCCGGACCTTGGTCTCGTTCACCTCCTGATCACCGCGAACCAGGATCCCCACCGGTCCCTGCGGGGTTTGATAGATCAGGGTCTTGACCAGACGGGTGGCCGGAATGTCCAAAAATCGAGTGACCTCTTCCACGGTCTTCCGGCCGGGGGTGTCCACCTTCCGGACCGGCCGGAGTTCTTCCTCCGGATTTCCGACTACCGGCAGGTGGGAGACGGCCCGTTCCACGTTGGCCCCGTAGGCGCATAGGGAGCAGGCCAGGATGGCATCCTCCCCGGTGTCCGCCAGGACCATGAATTCATGGGAAAAGCTGCCGCCGATGGTCCCGCTGTCGGCCTCCACGGATTTAAATTTCAGCCCGCACCGGGCAAAGATCCGGCTGTAAGCCTCAAACATCTGCCGGTAGGAATCCTCCGCCCCGGCCTCATCCCGGTCGAAACTGTAGCCGTCCTTCATGCCGAACTCCCGGCCCCGCATCAGCCCGAAGCGGGGTCGGATTTCATCCCGGAATTTGGTCTGTATCTGATAAAGATTGACCGGCAGTTGACGGTACGACCGTATCTCGTGACGCACCAGGTCCGTAATGACCTCCTCGTGGGTCGGCCCCAGGCAATACTCATGGTCATGCCTGTCCTTCAAACGGAAGAGTTCTTTTCCATATTTATCCCAGCGCCCGCTTTCCTGCCAGAGTTCGGCCGGCTGCAAGGCCGGCAGGATGACCTCCTGGGCTCCGGCCCGGTCCATTTCCTCGCGGATGATGGTTTCCATCTTTCTCAGAGAACGAACCCCCAGGGGCAGGAAACTGTAAACGCCGGAACTCAGCTTGCGGATCATCCCGGCCCGCATCATCAGCTGATGACTGATGACTTCCGCCTCGGCCGGTTTTTCCCTCAACGTGGGGAGATAAATCTGGGAAAAAAGCATAAGTGGGCTATCCTTTCCTGTTATTTTAATTTTAACCAACTGCAATAATTAATAATTAACAATTAATTCTTGATTATTAATTATTGTTTTTATCCTCAGCAACCAGTCTCTCAATCTCCCCTAATAAAGACGTAATCAGGTCCGCTTCCGGCACCTTGCGCAAGAGCCGTCCTCTGGCAAACAGGAGCCCGACCCCTTTGCCGCCGGCGATCCCGATATCCGCCTCCCGCGCTTCCCCGGGGCCATTGACCACGCACCCCATGACCGCCACCTTCAAGGGGGTGGTTATCTGGCGCACCGCCCGTTCCACCCGGCGGACCAGGGGCAGCAAATCGATCTGGCAGCGCCCGCAGGTAGGACAGGATATGATCTCCACGCCCCGCTCCCGGAGTTTCAAACCCCGCAGGATTTCGTAGGCCACGCGCACTTCTTCCCGCGGAGGGGCTGTCAGGGAGACCCGGATCGTGTCGCCGATCCCCTGGTATAACAGCAACCCGATCCCCAAAGCGGACTTGACCGTTCCGGAGATAAGGGTTCCGGCCTCGGTCACCCCCAGATGGAAAGGAAAGGTCGTCTGCCGGGCCAACAGTTGATAGGCCCGGACCGTTTCCAAGACATCGGAGGCCTTCAGCGAGATTTTAAGGTTATGAAAATTCGCCTGTTCGAATATTTCCAGTTGGCGCAGGGCCGAGACGACCATCGCTTCGGCCAGGGATTTTTCTCTCAGGGCTCGAAGGTCCTTTTCCAGAGACCCGGCATTGACCCCGATGCGGAGGCAAACCCCGTAATCCCTGGCCATTGCTATGATCTTTTTGACCTTCGGCAATCCTCCGACGTTTCCCGGGTTGATACGTATTCCGGCCGCCCCGTTGCGAATCGCCTCCAGGGCCAGGCGATAGTCAAAATGGATATCGGCGATGACCGGCAAAGGGGATGCGGCGGCAATGGTTTTCAAAGCCCGGGCGGCCTCCTGATCCGGTACGGCCACCCGGATGAGTTCACAGCCGCAATCATACAACTCTTTGATTTGTCTTAATGTTTTTTTAACCTGCCGGGTATCGGTGTTGGTCATCGACTGGATGACGACCGGGGACCCGCTGCCGATCTTCACCGCGCCTACCGAAACCGGTCTGGTTTTCCGGCGGCGGGCGCCGTGGGCCGGAGAACGGACTGTTTTTTTTTCCATTAAATTATCGTTTTCATTA
>JACRCK010000243.1 GCA_016219065.1 Deltaproteobacteria bacterium | reverse complement strand
TTGTCGCCCACCACCAGGTTTACCTTCATCATCGGATAAGCGCGCTTGACCAGGATGGTTTCATCGCCCATGGTGCGGATGAGAATTTTTTCGTCCGATAGAACCAGATCGACGGTCGCGAGATTGCCGCAGATCAGGTCGAAGCCCCGGGCTTCGATTACGTGCAGATCGTTGTTGAGCAGCAGTAATTCCCCGGGCTGGAAATCGCGGTCATACCGGCTGCGATCCTGGCGGCGCTGGCGCAGGGCGTGAAAGGTGGCCCCCTTGGGCCCCGGCGTGGCCAAGTCCTCGGGCACTTCCACCTTGGCTTCGTAGAGACGGCCGTGGTGCCGGATGATGATCGTCCGACCCGCCGGGGTTTCCCGACCGTTGTCTACGAAGTACCCGAAGGGTAAGGCCCGCTCCTCCTCTTCGGCGGGCAGACCCCGGATTTTACGTAATTGATCCCGGGAGGCATGCAGGGCCTCGACCAGCATCAAGCGCTTCCGTTCGGATTCCTCCCAGGCCTGTTGCAAGGCGCTGTCGGAACCTGGAGGAGACCCGTCGCGGGGCCGGGCCGGCTGGGGGGGGCCGGCCGCAACGGATTCCTGGGCCTCGGTCACGATGACCTCGATCGTTTTTTGCTGGTCGGCCGTGAGCTGCCGACGGATCGTTGGGGATTTATCTTTCTGGTCGCTGCTCATGCGCTGCTTCCGATCATGCTCCGGTTATTTCTTTTTGCCTTTATGGGAATACCGTTCCTTGGTCTGCCGGTCGAATTCCAGTCGATGGACCAGCCAGTCGATGGCCTGCCGGCGATCCCAGCCCTGATGTTGACTGACGAAATCGACCACGCCGCCCTGCACTTCGCGGCAGGTTTTACAGAAAAAACGGTTTTGGGCCACTTGAAAAAACAAAGTGGGTTCTTCCTCCCCCGTATGCCGCTCGCGGCGGAAACATTGGCCCAGGTTGCCGCGCAGCGGCAGGCCGAGTTCAATGGCCACGGCTACGATCGGGCTTAGGCGCTCCAATTGGCGCAGCTCCTGTTCATCCATCGCGGTTCTCCGTCAGCCCGGCCGTCTTACCCCAGTCCGAGCAAGCGGGCGGCATTCTGTCCCAAAACCTTTTGTTTCTCCTTCGACGTCAAATAGGTATTCACCCGGATCCGCTGTACGATGGAGGCCCAACTGACCCCGGAGGCCAGCGGTAAAGGATAATCGGTTCCGAAAAGGACCCTATTGAACCCGATGGTCTTGCGGATTTCCCGAATCACCACTTCCCGATCCAGGAGCCAATCCACGGCGGCCAGATCCACATAGAGGTTCTGATATTTTTGGCCCAACTGCAGGGTGTCGAACAGCCAGATCCCCGGGACGGCCGTGCTGTAGGAACCGCAATGGGCCAGGACGACCGGCACATCGGGATACTTGGCCAGCCACTGGCTCCAGAGGGCCGGATGGGAATTCTGGCTTAGTTCGATAATTTCAAAGGGCCCCGGACCGCATCCCGAATGGGAAAGGATCACGGCCCCGGTCTGGCGGCAAAACTCCATGACCGTCCCCATATGTTCATTTTCGGCCGGGTTAAAAAATTGGGAATAAGGCAGGAATTTGATGCCCCGCAATTGGAAACGCTGTAGTTCGTCCAGTTTTTTCCGCACATAGGCCCCGTCTTTGGAGAGATTCACCGACCCAAAGCCGATCAGCCGGTCAGGATAATCGCGGATCCAGTCGGCCACGTCCTCATTGGTGACATGGCTGGGGGAGTAGAGGCTCGCCCGGATATGACGCAACAACGATTGGAAACTTAAACCCCGGGCGGCGGGGGAACTGGAAAAAGCCTGGTGTAATCGGGAACGCACTTCGGGGCGGTCCAGGTCGTTCGGATCCGTGTCCGTGGCCAGAATGACGCCGTGGGTGACGCCGGCGGCGCGCATGTCCGAAAAAAATTTGAGGTCCGGCATTTTGGGATGGATGTGGAAATCCACCACCGGCAACAAGGGCCGGTCGGACCAGGAGGAATGCAGGGGCCACCGTTGTTCCACTTCGGTCGGGGTCAAGGCGCCTTGAAGCCGGACCAGCCGGTAGCCGGTTTCCTGCGGGATTTGGTGCAAGGCCCGGAGTCCCAAAATAATTCTATTCCGAATTCGCCAATCTTCCATCTGCTCCAGATGAAGGCGCAGCGTTTCGATGATCTCCTGGCGGTCATTTTGGTCCTTGATTTGAAACAAGTCGCGGACGATCCGCCAGCGAATCCCGGGAGGATCCGTAAGCAGGGCCTCAACGATCGTCGATTTTTCCGCCAGGGGGGGGAAACCGATATAGGCTTCTTCGCGTTCCATGGGGCCTCAAAAAAAGGTGGTAAAGAAACACCGGATTCTTGCCTTTGCTTTCCTGGGGCCAGGCAAGAATCCGGGATATGTCGGTTGTTTTAGAAAGGAAGCTTGCCCGCCGTCATCAGAAAGAAAGAGGGGATCCAAAGTCCTACGAAAACCCAAACAATAAGCGACCAGGCTACTACACCGCCGCCTATTTTACCGTAAAAGGCGAGCCAAACTTCGAAGGTCAAAACGGCATACCCGGCGCAGGCCAAGGCCAGGTAGCTGCTCTGGGCGACCAGTTGTTTGCCGTCGGGCATCACCGGCCCACCGGTGAGAAAAAGAATCATGTAAATAGTGGAAATCAGCGCCACCGTAAGGCTGACATTGCCGACGGAGCGGAGATCCTCCAGCCCGGCCAGCAAGGCGTAGGAGACACAAAGGTATAGGATGCCGTGGGCGAAAAGCAATCCGGCGGTAAAACCGTCTTTAAAAACGGCGGCCTGCAGGATGGCGCTGATTACCACGCAGGCACCGACAAAGCCGCAGGCGGCGCCGGTCCCTTTGGCCTCTCCCTTACCCAGATTCAATAAAGCGACCGGGAGCCACATAACGGCAATGGCGACTAAAATGGCGGTAGTCATACTCTCTCCTCCTTTTTTGGTTTAAGGTTTGTGCCGAAATACAGCGGCCTTTTTAGGAAGTGCTTTTTAGAAGCCGCCCCCCCCCAGATGCCATTTTCATTTTTCCGACCAACCCCCTTTATGATTGAATTCGAAGCGGTAGCGATCTTACCCGCCGATGCGGGACATCCCCCGGCTGCCGCTCTGTGGCCATTGTTCCAGAGATCTGACCGGTCTGGATTTGGTCAGGACGGCCTGATCCAGGAGACGAACCAGGTCGTCTTCGGAACCGTTGCCCCTCAGCAGGCCCCGGACGTCGATTTCCTGATCGGAAAGCAAGCAGGGGCGCAGCCGGCCTTCGGGTGTCAACCGCATCCGGTTGCACGATTGGCAGAAGCAGTGGCTCAGGGGCCCGATCAAACCGATCTTGCCGGATGAGTTAAGCAGAAAAACCTGGGCCGGACCGTCCGAGGCCACCGGGGCCAGGGGGGACAAGGTCCCCAGATTGTTCAGGCGGCTACCAATTTCAGCGATCGAAACAAACTTGGACGGATGCCAGCCGTTACGGGGGCCGATCGGCATGAACTCGATAAAACGAACGATAAACGGGGTGGCCAGGGACCAGCGGGCAAACATCTCCAACTCGTCGTCATTGATCCCCCGAATAACCACCATGTTGATCTTGATCGGCTCAAATCCCAGGGCCAAGGCCTTTTCCAGACCACGGCGGACCCGATGAAAAAAATTATTCCCCGTAATCCTGTAGAATTTCAAGGGATGCAAGGTATCGAGGCTGACATTGATGCGCCGGAGGCCGGCGGTGAATAAGGAGGAAGCCAGATCTTCCAGCAATACGCCGTTCGTGGTCAGGGTGACCTCTTCAATCCCGGGCACGGCGAGCAAACGGCTGATGAGCTGGTGGAGATCCCGTCGGACCAAGGGTTCGCCGCCGGTCAGGCGGATTTTGCGAAAGCCGACTTTGGCTGCTGCCTGGACCACCTGCAGGATTTCTTCATAGGAGAGGATTTGGTGCGGATGGAAAATCGGGACTTCCCCCGACGGCTGGCAATAGAAGCACCGCAGATTACACCGGTCGGTAATGGAAATCCTCAGATAATCAACTTTAGGGAAAAGGCTGTTCTCCATTGGATACAATGTCCGCCCTCTGTTGGAACCTCCCTCCAAGCCGTGCAAAGGATGATGACTTGCTGCAGATGTGATCTCTGGGTTTGGAATTATCACGGATAGCTTCAAGAACGTTCTGCAAAATTCACACCATGTATTTGCTTCGATACCGGAAACCGGTGTTTAAATAAATTATTAATTAATTTAATTAGTTATAGCAATAAGCCGAAGGGTCCGGCCTGTCGGTGCGGACCCCTTCGGCCCTGGGCCTGCGCCTGAAACCCCTTTTGGCCCCAATAGACCCCAACCCCGTTTTTTATTTACCTATCAGCCAATTACCAAAACTCCCGATTGGGAATTGGGGTTTTTTTTCCCGGTAACCTCAAAGGAGCGTTATCCGCCCGATGATTAAATGAATTGTATTTTCAACAGGTAATAAATTCGGGGCCTCTATGAGCCTGATTTTTTTTGGCTGGCACAAACCTTGCTTTTTCCCCCGATAACCCCAGGGAGTGATCATGCTCGAAATCATGCCGTTACAACGGATGTCCGGAACCCGTAAGGATTACGATCAAACCGTCGCCGCCTGTTGCCAGGAATGCACTGTGGGGTGCGGACTGGTGATTTATGTCAAGGATGAGCGCATTGTCGATATCCAGGGCGACGAAGACCAGCCCAGCAACCGGGGTCGCCTGTGTGCCCGGGGCATCGCCTTCGTGCCGGGGCTCACATCCCCCGAGCGGATAACCCTGCCCGGCACGCGCACCCGATTGAACACCTCTTTTGAGGCTTTTGACAATTGGGAAAAAGGGATCGATTTATTGGCGGAACGCCTGCGCCGGGTCAAGGAACAGTCCGGCGCCCCCTCTTTACTCATCGGCTGTGATCCGGAGGCCGGTCTGGACTTTTACCTCGGCGCCCGGCGCTTTGCCCGCCTCTGGGGGACCCCCCATGTCTATCACCCCTGGCAGGAGGCCGCCGACCCCGCCTTACCGGCCGAACTGCGGCATCCGACCTGGGATAGCGCCCAATGGTCCCAAAGTCGCTGTATCCTGTTGGTGGAAGCCGATCTGGCCGCCACCCATCCGGTGGCCTTTCAACGGCTGTTGGAGGCCCGCCGCAGCGGCGCGAAGATCATCGCCGTGGATTCGCGCTTTACTACCACGCTCGCCCAAGCCGATGTGGCCCTGCTGATCCCGCCCCAACGGGGCAACGAACTGGGGCTGGCCCTGATGAAAAATCTGCTGGCAGAGCAGCAGGTCGATCCGGCAGGTCAAGACCGTTTCCGGGATTTCCAGGCCTGGAGGGACTCCTATGCCGCCTGGCCCGCGGAAGACTTCGAAGCGGCCAGCGGCCTGCCGTCCGAAAAGATCCGCTCCCTGGCCCGGACCCTGGCCCACCGGACGCCGGCCGTCCTGATCACCGCCAAACGCCTGGCCCAGGCCAGCCATTACGGAATCTGGTTGACCTTGTCCCGGGCCATGGGCTGGCAGGAACAGGCCGGAGGCGGCTGGTATCCCCTGGAATCGGGGGTGCCCTTGCTCGACCCCACGGCCGGCCTGGAAGCCGTACCGCCGGCGGGATCCCGGGACGAGGGCCTGACCTTTCCCTACCTGCCGCAGCGGACGGGTCCGGAGGCCCTGGCGGCCCTGGAGATCAAAGCGCTCATCGGCTCGGGTAATTGCCTGGGCGATTTCCTGGCCCCCCTGCACAAAAGGATCAACGATCTGGATCTGTCGGTTTACTTCGGCAGCTTTTCCAACCGGACGCGCCGGGCCGCGCACATGGTCTTCCCGGCCACGGGCTGGCCGGAAAGGGCCGGTATCAGTTTTACCAATGACGGTGCCGTCCGCTGGAGCCCCCGGGCGGTCAAGCCCCCGGATGCCTGCCGCACCGGTCTGGGTTTCTGGATGCGGCTGGCCCAGCGTTTTGGCTGGGGGGAGTACTTCCCCTGGAAAAAGGCCAACGGTCTGGCCGACCAGAAGGCCTTCTACCAATGGCTGTTTGACCACAGCCCCCAGACCGCCGGGCTGTCCCTGGATCAGATCGAGACCGGCCCGGTCCCGGTCTACTGGCGCCGGGACGGCGGGGCCGTCCCGCCGGAGACGGCCCTGCTGCCGGCGCCGCCGGCCGGGGCCCCCCGGGCCCCCGCCGGCGACCCGGCGGCTTTCCCCTTAAGCTTTCAGGTCACCCGGACGAGCACCCGATCCGGTGAGGCCAGCCGGTGGTGGCCCTGGACCCGGGAATTGGAAGATGAACGGAGGATCCTGATCCATCCCCGGATTGCCGAGGTCCTGGAAGTGGAAAACGGGGAGACGATCAACGCGGCGTCGGAGGATGAGATCATCGAGGGGCCGGCGGCCATCAGCCGGCAGGTGCCGCCCCGGCTGGTCTGGTCCCTCCAGCGCCTGCGGGCGGACCGGGTGCTGATTTACCGCAAAGGCCAGGCCCCGGAAGAGGCCCGCGACCGTCTGAAAGCGATGATCCCATGAAGACCCCGGCCCAACGCCAGGGCGGCGTCCTGATGATCGAGGAATCCGCCTGTATCGGTTGCCAGGCCTGTCTGGCGGCCTGCAAGCTGGAAAACGATCTGCCTCCGGGACCCCGGCCCATCGAGGCCCTGCAGACCGGACCCTGGGAAACCGACCAGGGCCTGATCTCCCGGCACTGGCCGGTCACCTGCCAGCACTGCGACCGACCGTCCTGCGTGCCGGCCTGTCCCGCCGGGGCCATGCAGAAGGGGGCTGACGGCCTGGTCTTTTCGGACCCCGAATTGTGCATCGGTTGCCGGACCTGCGCGGCGGCCTGTCCCTTCGGGCATCCTCAACTGAATCCGGCCAGCGGTAAAATCGCCAAGTGCGACGGGTGCCGGCGGCGCATTGCCGCCGGGTTATGGCCGGCCTGTGCGCTCGCCTGCCCCACGGAAGCCTTGAGTTACGGTACACCCTCCCTGGTGGTGGCCCAACGCCGCCGGCGCGAGGCGGTCAAAATATTCCAAATTTTTCCAGCCCTCCGGGATTAGAGCGAACCATGTTGCGTCTGAAAGGCCGGGTTGAAGAACAATCCTTGTTGGAACAGGTGCTGGAGCGCAGCGGCCAGAATCTGCTGCGCTGCCTGCAATGCGGTAAATGCAGCGGCAGTTGCCCGATCAGCTCCGCCGCCGTGGGCGGCCCCCGCCGGCTCATCGCCCGGATCCTCGGCGGGATGCAGGAAGAGGCCCTGAGGGACCCGACCTGGTGGTATTGCGTCAGTTGCGGGACCTGCGCCGGCCGCTGTCCGGTGGAGATCAACATGTACGCCGTGTCCACGGCCCTGTGCGAAATAGCCGCCGCACGGGGCATCGAGGCCAGTGAACCCGGCATCCATCTGTTTGAAGACCTTTTTCTTAAATCCGTGAAAAAAAACGGCCGGGTGCGGGAACTGCGCACGGTCCTGGAATACAACCTGCGTTCGCTGCGGCCCTTTACCGATGCCCTGATCGGCGCCCGCCTGGCGCTCAAGGGGAACATTTCGCCGGCCGCCGTGCTGCGCCCGGGCCGCCGCGACCGGCAGGTTACCCGGATATTCGAAAAAATCCGGCAGAAACAAGGGCAAAAGGCCTGAACCTATGGAAGTCAGCTACTATCCCGGGTGTTCTCTGGAAGAGACGGCGGCCGCCTTCGATCAATCGGTTCGCGGCGTCTGTAGTCATCTGGAGGTCGCCTTGACCGAGATCCCCGACTGGTCCTGCTGCGGCAGCTCTCCGGCCCTGAAAATGGATCGCCTGCTCTCCAGCTCACTGGCCGCCCACAATCTGGCCCTGGCCCAGGCCCAGCAGCCGGCGGAGGTAGTCGTTCCCTGTCCCTTTTGTTTTCGCCGGCTGCTCAGCGCCCAGCAGGAGACCCGAACAGACCCCCGGACCCGCCAGGCGGTCCTGGACGTCCTGGGGGTGGAACCGAATCAGGACCTGAAGATCAGCAACTTACTGGGTTTTTTACGTTACGACGTGGGACTTCAGGCCATCGGCGCCCGGGTGCAAAAGCCGCTCAGCGGACTCAAGGTCTTGACCTACTACGGCTGCTACCTGGTCAAACCCGCGGCCGTGACGCAATTCGACGATCCCGAAAATCCGGTTTCCATGGATCAGCTCCTCACGGTGCTGGGGGCCGAGGTCCTGTCCTGGGATTTCAAAACCGAATGCTGCGGCGCCAGCCTGGCGGTCAGCAAGACCGCCACCGTCTGCGAGTTGAGCGGGCGCCTCCTTCGGGAGGCGGTCTACCGGCAGGCCGATGCCCTGGCGGTGGCCTGCCAGCTTTGCCAGGCCAATCTCGACCTGCGCCAGGCGCAAATCGGCAAAATGCACGGCACGTCCTACCACCTGCCGATACTCTATTTTACCCAGCTCATGGGCCTGGCTTTCGGGCTGTCCTACCGGGATCTGGGCCTGCCGCGCCACCTGACCAGTCCCGCGGCGTTGCTGAAAGCCAAAGGGGTCATCCCATGAAAAGGATCGGAGTCTACATCTGCCACTGCGGCACCAACATCGCGGGAACGGTGGATGTGGCCAAAATCAGCGAGGAGATCGGCGCCGATTGCCCCGAGGTGGCGGTCTGCCGGCATTACAAATACATGTGCAGCGAGCCCGGCCAGCGATTGATCCGGGACGACATCATCGAGCTGGGGCTGGACGGCGTTGTGGAGGCCTCCTGCTCGCCTAAAATGCACGAACCCACCTTCCGCAACGCCGTCGCGGCGGCCGGCCTGAATCAGTACCTGTTCGAGATGGTCAATATCCGGGAGCATTGTTCCTGGATCTCCGGAAACCCCGACCTGGCCACCCGCAAGGCCAAGGACCTGATCCGGGGCGGCCTGGCCCGCGTGGTCCATCACCAACCCCTGCACGGCAGCAGGAAACCGGTCAACCCCCAGGCCCTGGTGGTGGGCGGCGGCATCGCCGGCATCACCGCGGCCCTGAAGATCGCCAAGGCCGGATACAAGGTCTATCTGGTGGAGCAGGAGGAGATCATCGGCGGGCGCATGGCCCAGTTCGACAAGACCTTCCCCACCCTGGACTGTGCCGGCTGCACGTTGACGCCCAAGACCAGCGAGGTGGGGCGCCATCCCAACATCGAAATCCTGACCAAATCCCAGGTGGCGGGAGTGAGCGGCTTCGTGGGCAATTTCAAGGTCCTGGTCCGGCAGGAGCCCCGCTATGTGAGCCTGGAAAAGTGCACCGGCTGCGGCGACTGCCAGCAGGTCTGCCCCATCGAGGTGGCCAGCAAGTTCGAATGCGGCCTGACCACCCGCCATCCCATCAACCGGCCCTTTCCCCAGGCCATCCCCAACACCTACTCGATCCAGCGCGCCGGCCGGCCGCCCTGCGAAAAGGCCTGCCCGGCCGGGGTCAATGTCTGCGGGTACATGAACCTGGCCGGCAGCGGCAAATTCGAGGAAGCCCTGGCCCTGGTCCGCGAAAAGATGCCCTTCGCCGCTATTTGCGGCCGCATCTGCTTTCACCCCTGCGAAACCGCCTGCAAACGGGGACAGGTCGATCAGCCCCTGTCCATTTGCGCCACCAAGCGCTTCCTGGGGGACCGGGAACTGGAGCAGGGGGAGTTCCACCATCCGACCCCCGGGGAACCCCGCCCGGAAAAAGTGGCCGTCGTCGGCGCCGGCCCGGCCGGTCTCTCCGCCGCCTACTATCTGGCCCTGGAAGGCTATCCGGTGACCGTGTACGAAAAACTCCCGGTGGCCGGCGGGATGCTCGCCGTGGGGATACCCGCTTACCGCCTCCCCCGGCCTATCCTGAACGCCGAGATCCGAAACCTGGAAAGCCTGGGGGTGGCCATCAAAACGGGCGTCGCCTTCGGCGCCGAGGTGACCTTCGAGAGCCTGGAAAAGGAGGGGGTCCGGGCCTTTTTCATCGCCACGGGCCTGCACCGGAGCACGGGCCTGGGCCTCGAGGGCGACGGCCTGGAGGGGGTCCTCGGCGGGGTGGACCTGCTGCGCCGGGTGGCCCTGGGGGAAGCGGTGGACCTGGGCGGCCGGGTGGTGGTCATCGGCGGCGGCAATGTGGCCCTGGATTGCGCCCGGACCTGCTGGCGGTTGGGGGCCGCCGAGGTGACCATCCTCTACCGCCGGACCCGGGCGGAAATGCCGGCTTCGGCCTGGGAGATCGACGAGGCCGAACGGGAGGGTATCCGGATGGAGTTTCTGGCCGCCCCCACCCGGCTCCTCGGTGAAAACGGAAAGCTCAGCGGCTTGGAGGTCCAGCGCATGGAACTGGGCCCTCCCGATGATTCCGGGCGGCGGCGGCCGCTGCCGGTCCCCGGATCGGAAACCCGGATGGCGGCGGATTACGTCATTCCGGCCATCGGTCAGGCCGCCGACCTGGAGATGTTGAAGCAATTCGGACTGGAAACGGATCGCCGGGGGCTGATCCGGACCGATCCGGACTCCCTGGCGACTTCGCGGCCCCAGGTCTTTGCCGGTGGGGATTGCAGTCTGGGCGCGGCCAGCTTCGTCGAGGCCGTGGCCCAGGGACGCCGGGCGGCGGCGTCCATCCATCACTACCTGGCCCACGGCGGGCTGCGGCCCGTGGCGGTGGAAGAACGGACCCTGGATCCGGAGGTTACCGCCGAAGAACGGGGCCGGGCCCGGCCCCTCCGGCGGCAGGTCAGGCCCGACCTGCCGGTGGCCGAACGCCGGCCGGGATTCCCGGAAGTGGAGCTGGGTTTTACGGCGGAGATGGCCCGGACCGAAGGACAACGGTGCCTGAACTGCAGCATCTGCTGCCAATGCGGGGAATGCGTGCGCCACTGCGGTCCCCAGGCCATCGACCTCGACGCCCGGGCCCGCCTGCGCGAAGTGGAGGTGGGCGCCATCGTCGTGGCCACCGGCATCGATATCTTCGACGCCCGGAGCTATCCGGAATACGGCTTCGGCCGCCATCCCGATGTGATCACCAACCTGCAATTCGAACGGATGTGCAACGCTTCGGGTCCCACCCAGGGGCAGGTGATCCGTCCCAGCACCGGCGAGGTGCCCCGGAGCGTGGTCTTTATCCAGTGCGTGGGGTCCCGGGATCCGGCCAAAGGCCGGGAATATTGCTCCAAAGTGTGCTGCATGGTCACCGCCAAGCAATTGAGCATTTTTAAACACCATAATCACGACGGCCAGGCCTTTGTATTTTACATCGACAACCGCACCGGCGGCAAGGGCTACGAAGAGTTCCTGCGCCGGGCCATCGAGCAGGAAAAGGCCCAATATATCCGCGGCCGGGTGGCCCGAGTCTTCGAGGAGGGCGGCCGCCTGGTGGTGCGCGGTGAAAACAGCCTGGCGGGCGGCCCCGTCGAGGTGGAGGCCGACCTGGTGGTCCTGGCCACCGGACTGGTGGCCCGGGACAATCATCTGGAGGTGGCCCGGGCCTTGAATCTCGCCACGGACAAGGACGGGTTCTTCATCGAACTGCATCCCAAGCTGGGGCCGGTGGAAACCGCCCTTTCCGGTATCTACCTGGCCGGAGCCGCCCAGGGGCCCAAGGACATCCCGGAAACGGTGGCCCAGGGCGGCGGGGCCGCCGCCGAGGTACTGGCCCTGTTCGGCCAGGGTGAGGTGGAGGTGGAGCCTACCGTGGCCTCCGTGGACGTCCGGCTGTGTACGGGCTGCAAGACCTGTGTGGGCCTGTGCGCCTATTCGGCCGTATCTTTCGACGAGGCGGCGAAGACCGCCGCCATCAACGAGGCCCTGTGCCAGGGTTGCGGCACCTGTGCCGCCGCCTGCCCGGTGGCGGCCATTGCAGTCCAGCACTACACCCCGGAGCAGCTCTTCGCCCAAATCGAAGGGATACTGGCATGAGCACTTTTGAACCCAAAATCATGGCCTTTCTGTGCAACTGGTGCTCCTATGTGGCCGCCGATGCCGCCGGGGTCTCGCGCTTTACCCAGCAGGCCAACGTCCGGGTCGTGCGGGTATTCTGCTCCGGCATGGTGGATCCCAGCTATGTGGTCAAGGCCCTGGCCAGCGGCGCCGACGGGGTCCTGGTGGCCGGTTGTTTCCCCGGCGACTGTCATTACATTGCCGGCAATATCAAGGCCCTGCGGCGCGCCCCCCTGCTGGGCCGACTCCTGGCCGAGCTGGGGGTCGAAAAGGAACGGTTCCGGCTGGAATGGATCGCCGCCTCGGACTCGGGCCCCTATGCCCGGATCATGAATGAGCTGGTCGATACCATCCGCAAACTGGGACCTTATAAAAAGCCGCGCCCGGGGGTCGTCCCGCTGGTCCGGAGCGGTCACGCGGAGGCCGGTGAGGCCGTCAGCGGCGGCGCGGCGGGTAAGAATTGAAACCGCGATCGCCGAACTTTGAACCGGCCACCAGTTACCGGAAGGATGTAACCGGGAACCAGGAACATTAACCCATGAATCCGAAGAAAAAAAGCATCGCCATCGTCGCCGCCTCGGGTTGCCGGGGTTGCGAACAGGCGATTTTAGACATCCACTATCAGGTCCAGTCCCTCTCGCGCTGGCTGGACATCGTCTATTGGCCTTACCTGCTGGGATCGGGGGAAGCCGAATGGGAGGCCCTGGAGGAGTTGGACGTCTGCTTTTTTACCGGCGCCGTGACGACCACGGCCGAACGGCGCCTGGCCGAACAACTGCGGGCCAAAACCAAAATCCTGGTGGCCTGCGGGGCCTGCGCCGCCTTCGGCGGGTTGCCCGGGCTGCTGAACCTGAAACCGGCGGCGGGACCGGATCGGCCGGGGGCGGCGGGGGAGGCCGCCGCCGGTGAAAGATTCGGGCTGCCGGAAAGGGAGCCGCGGGTGGCGGCCCTGGAGCAGGTGGCGGCCGTGGATTATGTGATCCCCGGATGTCCGCCCACCCCGGCGCTGTTGTGGGCCGGGTTTCAGGCCCTGGTCTGCGGCCCCCGCGCTGCCGGCAGACTTTCCTTCGCCGCCCGGCGGTTGCCGGCCCGGGTCGCTGCGGCCGTCCTGGCCGGCATCGCCCCTCCCCGGGGGACCTGTCTGGCCGGCGACAAGGCGGTCTGCGCCAGTTGCAGCCGGATCAAGGAGGAAAAAAAGTTCCAGGCCGTCCTGCGCCCCTATGAAAAATACGAAGAGAGCGGCCGGTGTCTGTTGGAACAGGGCCTGGTCTGCCTGGGGATTACGACCCGGGAAGGATGCGGCGGACTGTGCCCGGGAGTAGGGCAGCCCTGCCGGGGGTGTTTCGGCAAAGCCGAAGCCGTTTATGATCCCGGGGCTAAGATGGTTTCGGCCATCGGCTCCACCCTGGCCTCCGACCGGAAAGAGGAAATCGAGCGGCTGGCCGCAGGTCTTACGGATTTGAGCGGCACCTTCTACCGGTATACCTTCGCCACCCAATGCGCCCTGGCGGATAAGGAATAAGCATGCCGATCCTCACCCTTGAACCGTTACGCTGGCAGGAAGATCCGTCCCGCATCACCGTTTGGAACGGGGATTCCCAACCGTCGGTGTACTTCCAGGTCATCCGCCCCCGGTGTGTGGAGGACATCTGCTGCGGCCGGCCGGTGGAAGAGCTGCCCCGCCTGGTGACCCTGTTGGGACCGTCCGAGCACCTGACCGCCGCCCTGGCCCTGGATCGGCTGTTTCAGGTGGCGCCGCCGGAGACGGCCCAAAACCTGCGGGCGGCCCTGCTCCAGGCCCAGTTCTGCTCCGCCCATCTGCGCAAGTTATATTTCCTGATGACGAGCTGCCAGGACCCCCTGGCCGATTTTTTGTCCTCCGGCCGGGGCCTTCGGCCGCCGGGGCCGTCCAAGAGAGTCCTGGAAAAAATCAGGCACCAGGCCGCCCTGGCCCAGGAGGCCGAAGACATCCTGGGCGGCCGGCACGAGCAGCCACTGACGGCGGTGACCGGCGGGGTCAGCCGCGATCTTAAGGAAGGGCCCTACGAGCGCCTGGACGCCATTGGCACCTCCCTGTTGCCGGCCGTTCAGGAATTGGCCGAATTCCTGCGCACCGAGGTTCTGACCGACAGGGGGGGAGCGGCGCCTTGGTCGCAGATCGAGATTCCGCCCCTTTCGGGGTTACATCTGGACCCCGGAGGCCAGGCGCTCCTCAACGATCCCCAGGGCGGAGGCCCCCAGCCGATTTCGGCCGAGCGGCTGGGCGAAGACCTCGCCCGGCACCGGGAGGCCTGGACCTATCAACCCTTCGTTTATCTGCGGGAAAAGGGGTGGCCGGGCGTCGTACCGGCCCCGGGCCTTTTCCAGGTGGGCCCCCTGGCCCGCTTCAATGCCGGTCGGGAGGCGGTTACCCCGCTGGCCGAGGAAGAACGACAACGGGTCAGGGAATGCCTGGGGGCGCCGCCGGTGTATACGTTGACGGCGGCCATCGGCGCCCTGGCGGTGGAGCTTATTCAGGCCGTGGAAATACTGGGAAGTCTGAGCAGTCCGGAAAAACTGGCCGGTCCGGTCCTGCGGACCATACCCCGGGGCCACGGCGACTCGACCTGGGCCGCTCTGGAGACCCCCCAGGGTCTATCCTGGCACGGCTATCAGGTCAACGAGGAAGGGATCGTCCAGTCCGTGACGGTGATCGATCCTCGGACCTCCAACAACGCCCTGAAGTGCCTGCTGGCCGAGCAGGTCGTCCGGGGAGGACTGCAAAAAAAAGAAGCTCCGGCGGCGATCAAAGAAAAAGCGGCGGTGGCGCTGCTGCTCTTTTAAGCAGGAAAATAAATGAACAGCGAACATCGAACGTCCAACAGCGAACATAGAATTTAGAGACGGCGGAGGAGAGGGTGGCTTTGAAAACCTTGATCATCGATGCGAGCAAATGCTCGGGATGTCGTTCCTGTGAAAGTTACTGCGCCTTGAAACACGAAGGGGCCTGCAATCCGGCCCAGGGTCGCGTCCGTGTGGTCAAGTGGGAGCAGGAGGGGGTTTACGTGCCCGTCAACTGCCGGCGCTGCCAGGAACCGGCCTGCGAAATCACCTGTCCCCAACAGGCCACGTTTCGCAATTATGAAACCGGCGCCCTGGAAGTGGACGCCGCCCGCTGTATCGGGTGCTACAGTTGTGTGTTTGCCTGTCCCTTCGGCGCCACCTTTGTGGACAGCCGGGACGGCCGGGTGCTGAAATGCGATCTGTGCGACGGCGATCCGACCTGCGTCAAGGTCTGCCCCACCGGCGCCATTACGTATGAAGAGATCACCCGGGAGACTTACCTGAAACTTGTCGCCAACGCCGCCTGTCTGCCGCAGTTGGTCAAACAGGCCCTGGGAACTTCCTAGGGACACCGCGGGATTTCCCCGGCCCTTTACCTGAGGAAACGAAAATGTACGGCTGGACTGGAAACATTCTGAAAGTCGATTTAACCACCGGCGACATCACTACCGAACCGACCGAACCCTATGTGGACGACTACCTGGGCGGTCGCGGTTTGGGCGTGCGCCTGATCTATGATCACTACCAACCGGGCACCGAGGCCTTCGATCCGGCCAACCCGTTGATTTTCAATACCGGTCCCCTGTCCGGCACGGCCCTGCCGGGTTCGGGGCGCGTGGATGTCACCGCCCTGTCCCCCATGAGCCGGTTGCGGGCCAAATCCAACTTCGGCGCCTATTGGGGACCGGAGCTCAAGTTCTGCGGGTACGATCATCTCCTGATCACCGGCCGGGCCGCCGACCCCTGCTACCTCTGGATCAAGGACGGGCGGGTGGAGATCCGCGCTGCCGGACATCTCTGGGGCCGGGATACCTTCGAGACCCAGAAGTTGATTCAGCAGGAACTGGGCGATCCGGAGATCAAAGTGGTCTGCATCGGACCGGCGGGAGAGAAACGGGTCCGCTTCGCCTGTATTTTGACCGAGACCGGCGACGCGGCCGGCCGGACCGGCATGGGCGCCGTAATGGGCTCCAAGAACTTGAAGGCCATCGCCGTCCGGGGCAACGGCAGTATTGCCGTCGCCAGGCCCCGGGAATTCCTGGACCTGTCGATCCAGATCAACAACGAAATTCGTAAACACCCGGCCTACGAGGAACTTTCCCAATGGGGCGTCGCCCGGGGGGTGCAGATGATGTATCAAATGGGCTTTTTCCCCGTGGGCTATTTCGAAGACGTCTGCTGGGAGGAGATCATGACCCAGTACGGGGGCCCGGCCTACGTGGAAAAGAACCAGCTCAAGAACGTGGGCTGCTATTGCTGTCCCAACCGCTGCATGAATTTTTTTTCCGTGCCCCATCTGGGGAAGGGCGTGACTTCATGCGAGCCCTTCAGCGGCTTCACCGGGGCGGTCTGGAATCTGGACATGGACGTCTTCTGGGAGGCCACGTTGCTGGTCAACAAGCTGGGTATGGACTGCACCGAGACCTCGGCCTCCATCAGTCTGCTGATGGAGCTTTACCACGACAAGCTGATTACCGCCAAGGACACCGACGGGGTGGCCATGGAACGGGGCAGCAAGGAAGCCATTCTGACCACCATCCGCAAGATCGGGGCCCGCGAAGGCTACGGTGACCTGCTGGCCGAAGGCCAGATGGCCGCGGCCCGGGCCTTCGGACCCCAGGCCGTGGAAAAGGTGGATCTGGTCAAAGGGCTGGCGCCCCATGCCTATGAATTTCGCTCCTTCAAAGGCACGGGCCTGATGCAGGCCGTAGGCCATCGCGGCGATCCCCTGCCGCTTCGGGGCAGCCTGCTGGAGGTGGATTGGCATCATGCCCATGACTGGTTCCAGCAGGTGGCCCGGGAACAGTTCGGCGATGCCCAGGCGGCCATACCCACCTCCTACCAGGGTAAGGCCCGTTCGGCGGTCATCTCCGAACATATGGAGCGGGTGGCCGACAACCTGGGCATCTGCAAATGGCTCTATGGGCTGTTCATCTATAACGATATGGAGATGGCCTGCCGGGTCTTTAACCTGGCCACCGGCAAGGACTGGGAGGTGGACCGGATCCTCAAAATATCCGAGCGGGTCCGCAACCTGGAGCGGTTGTTCGACGTCCGGCAGGGGCTGCGCCGTCAGGACGACAACCTGCCCCGGAAATTCTTCGAACAGCCTCTCCAGAAAGGGCCTTACCAGGGAGAAGTCCTGGACCGGGAGAAGTTCGAACAGATGAAAGACGAATACTATGAAATCAGGGGCTGGGATAAGGAAACAGGCATCCCGACTAAGTCCAAGCTGGAAGAATTGGGACTGGGCGCCGAAGCCCTAACAGGCTTGGAGTAATGGAGTGGTACTCCAAAACTCCAGCGTAAAGGAGGTCGGCAAGATGAAAGAAGATATCCTTGAAAAAGGGGCCATCATTCAACGGGACCGACAAACCTACGCGGCCGTCCCCCATATTCCGGGAGGCTTTGTCAGCGTTGAAGCGTTCCGGAAAATAGTGGCCGCCGCCGAAAAATTTCGGGCGGCCGCCTTGAAAATGACCTCCGGCCAGCGTATCGCCGTGATCGGTCTGGAAGAAAAGGACCTGGATGCTTTCTGGCATGATGTGGAACGCCCCATCGGCTACGCCAGCGGTTTATGTGTGCGTATGGTCAAATTTTGTCCAGGAACCACCTATTGCCGCCATGGAGTACAGGACGCCATGGGTGTCGGTTTGGAGCTGGACCGCCGCTACCACGGACGCCCCCTTTCGGCCAAGTTCAAGATCGGAGTGGCCGGCTGCGAATATGCCTGTAATGCCCCCCTTTTCAAAGAAGTGGGGTTGCTGGGGAAGCCCGAAGGCTGGCAGATCAGTATCGGGGGGACCTGCGGCGCGAAACCACGGCTGGGCGATGCGGTGGCCGAGAGGCTTGGTGACGGGGAAGCCCTTGAAATGACGGACAGGATCATCCGCTGGTTCGAATCGGGAAATTTCCAGCCGAAGGTCCGGATGGGGCGGATTATCGACCAATTGGGTTTGGAGGAGGTCAAAAGGGCCCTTGCAAGATAAGGGCCGGGGTTCAAGGCGTCGGGAAAGGAGTTTTTATGGTCACCTTGATTCAATTGCCGCGTTATATCGCCTTATTGAAGAAATATAGTTCCAAACCGACCTTGACCCATTGGCATAAGAAAGATGGCGACCGCGTGGAAAAGGGCCAACCCTTGGTGGTTATCGAAACGTCCAAAGCCTCTTTAGAGATGGATGCCGAAGCATCAGGATGTATCGTTATCCTGCGCCAAGTGGGGGAGAAGGTTCAAATCGGCGACACACTGGGATTGATTTTCGACAACCGGGAAACAGTAAAAGATTTAATAGCCCGGTTGAGCAATTATTCCTGGCCGGGTTGATGCCCAGCGTTCCCTGAAGAGCGCGTTTGTCAAGAAGGTTCCGGACAAGCCGGCGTATTTTGCCTGCGGCATATATGCTTGAACCGGCCTCGCCTGGGACCTTTTCGGATCCCGAACTTTCATCTGACTTGATTTAAAAAAGGGGGAGCGGTCGTGGCACGCGAGGATCTTCCAGCAAAAGGCGCCATCCTGCAACGGGATGAAGAGACCTATGCCATTCCGATTGACCTGCCCGGAGGGGTTATGGACCTTCCGAGCGCCAGGCGTATCGCCGAGGTAGCCCAAAAATATCAGGCCCGGACGTTGAAAATCACCGGAGACGCCCGTCTGGCCCTAATAGGTATCCGGGAACAAGACATCGGTAATGTCTACACTGACCTGGATCTCCCGATCCAACCGGGGATGGCCTTGTGCCAGCAGTATATCAAGGTCTGCCCGGGGAACGCCTTCTGCATCCGCGGCCAACAGGATACGCTGGCGTTCGCCCGCAGGCTGAAAGAGGCCTTCTATCCTTTTCCCAAAATTGCCGCTAAGATCAAGATCGGCATCTCCGGTTGCTTCAACTCCTGTGCCGAACCGGCGATCAAGGATCTGGGGTTAATCGGATTGACCAAGGGCTGGGTCTTGATGGTAGGCGGCGCCGGCGGGAAAGAGCCACTGATCGCCCGCACCATCGCCCGTGATCTCGACGCTGATCAGGCCCTGGCGGCTACGGGCAAAATCCTCCATTATTACCGTGGCATGGCCGCCCGGCACCAGACCCGTAATTTCAGGCTGGGTACGATTCTGGCAAAAGAGGGTACCGAAAGGCTGCGCCGTATTTGCGGTTTCGCGTGAATAACCCTCCGATGATCAAAAGAGGAGCGATTCAGATGAACGAGAAAAAATGGGTATGCAGCATCTGCGGATTTGTCTTCGATCCGGCGGAGGGCGATCCCGCTGGCGGCGTCGCTGCCGGAACGGCTTTCGAAGAATTGTCGGATTCCTGGTTTTGTCCCAACTGCGGTGTAGGGAAGGAATTTTTCGAAAAGGAAATTTAGAGGGATCCACGTTTATGGAACTGGATGGCAGCAAAGAGGTGTGTGGTATCTGCCAGGAATGGCAAGGTCCACGGGAGCGGGTCGACGAGCGGGTCCGCGTCAAGGCTTCGTCCCAGGGGGTGTGCCCGCTTCGGGGGAAAATAAAATCCGCTCAAGGCGGTTGCAGTTCCTGGCGAAAATGGAACGGGGGCCGGGCCGGAAAACCGTCGTGAGGTCCGGACCGTCAGACCTGAAGGCCTGCCCCGCTGGTCAAAACCCCGTTTATTTCCTTGTTTCGGTATCCCGGGGTGAAATGATAGTGTTTGGTAAACGGTGGCCTCTACCGTGCCGCCGGATTTAGGCGACCCGTCCGGGAGAGGCGCCGTCCTTGCTTTCGATTTCCTTACCGCCCATCATGGCTAGCAGTTCGGTCAGATATCCTTTCAACAATTCCGCCTGCGCATTCATCTCTTCAGCCATGGAGGCCGACTCTTCCGCACCGGCCGCGTTTTTCTGAACCACTGTATCCATTTCGGACACGGCTTTGTTGATCTGATGGACGCCTTCATTTTGTTCATGGATGGCAGCGGAAATATCGCCGACCAGTTCGCCCACTTTTTTGGCACCGGCGGCCACCCGGGTGAAGGCTTCATTGGTCCTATCTACCGTCAGCGAACCGTTCCTTGTCTTATTGACCGTGCTTTCGATCAGGTCCGCCGTGTTGCGGGCCGCTGTAGCCGCCCGCAGGGCCAGATTACGAACCTCATCGGCTACCACGG
Organism: Deltaproteobacteria bacterium; assembly: GCA_016219065.1. GTDB lineage: Bacteria > Desulfobacterota > RBG-13-43-22 > RBG-13-43-22 > RBG-13-43-22 > JACRCK01. Next base: position 938 of record JACRCK010000243.1, on the reverse strand, counting down.
CAAATCCGGCGCCGGCCTCCCCGGCCCGGGCGGCCTCGACGGCCGCGTTTAAAGCCAGCAGATTGGTTTGAAAAGCGATTTCATCTATGGTCTTGACGATCTTGGCCGTTTCTTCACTGGCGGCGGAAATGTCTTTCATGGACTTGGTCAGTTCGGTCATGGATTGGTTGGCATCGTCAACCACCTGGGTGGTTTCGGTCATCAGAGCATGAGCCTGCTGGGCATTATCGGCATTCTGTCTAGTCATGGAAGACATCTCCTCCATCGAAGAAGAGGTTTCTTCGAGACCGGCCGCCTGTTCGGAGGCTCCCGCAGCCAGTTGCTGACTGGCGGACGATACATTGGCGGCCACCTGGGAAACCTCCCGGACCGAACCTTGCAGACCACTGATGACATTATTCATCTTGCGTACGACTCGAAATTCTACAAAAAACCAGGTTAAAAACAATGACAAAGCGACGGCGGTGGTCCCGATGGCGATCAGCAGGATGGTGCGATTGCGAACCGTGTCCGAAGCCGCGGCCTCCGTTTTTTCCAGACGGGCATTGGCCATTTTCACCAATTCGTCGATGGACCGGCGATGTTCCTGATACTTGGCGGCGAGGGTTCCATTGATTAATTCCCGGGCTTTCTCCCGATCGCCCTGCAAGATAGCGGGAGCAAAGTCCCGGTTGGCGATCTCGAAAAAGGCTCGGGCGGGCCGATAAGATGAAACCACCATTTTTTCTTTTAATGGCCCTTCCGGCAGGTTCTTGACCCAAAAGGCATGCCGCTTCTCAAATTCCTCCGTCAGGCCTTTGAACTGTTGAAGCAGTTCCTTCAGGCGATCGTTATTTTTTTCTTCCACGATCTCGTATAATAACAGGCGAGGTTCGATGATGTATTCAGGGGGCGGCAGGATATCGGCAATGAGGTCTTTATCCAGGACGATCTGTTGG
>JACRCK010000239.1 GCA_016219065.1 Deltaproteobacteria bacterium | reverse complement strand
GGCGCCGGGCAGTGGTTCCACGGGGGGCCCGGCCACCGCTCCGGAGGTTTCGAGCGCCCCGTTGACCGTTTCGGCGGCCGCCGGCTAGCCCAAGTTACGCAGGGGTGCGTAACCCCGGTTTCCCGCCTGATTCAAAATATTTTTCTCTGTCCCCCCGGCAAATCCTTTTTCAAAACCCTCTGTAGTAGAGACCTACTCCCTTGAAATCCGCGCTCTGCCAGGGCATGGTAGGGGCATGTTTTTGAAGCGCAATATCCGCCGGAAGAACGGAAAGGCCCACAGCTACTGGGCGCTGGTTGAGTCATATCGGGAAAATGGCGGCAGCCGTCACCGGGTCGTGGCCTATCTGGGAGAGCTCACGGCTTCCCAGAAAGAGGGCTGGGCCCGTTTGCAGAAGAACCTCGACGGGGAACCACCGGCAGATCAGTTATCGATGTTTCAGCAGTCCCCCGAACCGGAGTGGGTGCATGTCAATCTCTCCGGCATCCGGGTGGAACACGCCCGGGATTTCGGGGACATATGGCTGGTTCTTCTCCTATGGGAAAAGCTGGGGCTGCGGTCCCTCTTTGACGCTTGCCTACCGCAGGGAAAGGAAGCCATTTCGTGGAGCACGATGGTCCTGATTCTGGTGGCGGCCCGTTTCTGCGACCCGTCGAGCGAACTGCACATTGAGGACACGTGGTATCTGCGAACAGCCCTGCCGGACCTGCTGGGGGCTCCCGTGGAGGAGATCAATACCGACCGGCTCTACCGGGCGATGGATGTCCTGCTTCCCCACAAGGATCTGCTGGAGCAACACCTGAAAGAGCGGATGGGGAGTTTGTTCCACATATCGTTTGATTTTCTGCTCTACGATGTGACGTCGGCCTTTTTCGAAGGGCAGGCCGAAGCCAATCCCAAAGCCAAACGGGGCCACTCGCGAGACCACCGCCCCGACTGCAAACAGGTGTGTATCGGGCTGGTGGTGACCACTGACGGCATGCCGCTGGGCTACGAAGTCTTTGCGGGCAACCGCCATGACAGCACCACCCTCGAGGAGATTGTCGAAAAGATGGAGAAAAAATACGGCAAGGCCAATCGCATTTGGGTGATGGACCGGGGAATCGCCTCTGAGAAAAATCTCGGGTTTATCCGCCGGCGCGGAGGGCTCTATGTGGTGGGCACCCCCAAAGCCATGCTGCGCCGTTTTGAGAAGGAACTGCTGGAGAAGGAGTGGACGCAGGTCCAGGAAGGAATTGAGGTCCGGATGTGCCGGGGGCCGGAGGGAGACGAACATTTTGTTCTGTGCCGCAGCCGGGACCGGCGGGAAAAAGAGAGGGCCATACATGAACGATTTGTAAAACGGATCCGGGAGGGGCTTTTGAAATTGAAGAAACAGATGGAATCGGGGCACCTGACAGAGAAGGCGATGGCCGAGCGCAAGGTGGGGAAGCTGCTGGGGCAGAATTCACGGGCGGCCGGTTTGTTTGACGTGGAGGTGATGCACACCCCCTCAAAAGAAAAGGATTCGAAAAAGTCCAACCGTCCGAAGCTCTCCATTTCCTGGACAGAAAAGACGGAATGGAAGGAGTGGGCGGCGCTTTCGGAAGGGGCCTATCTGCTGCGCACCAATTGGGAGGAGGGCGATCCGGTGCGGTGGTGGAAAACCTACATTCAGCTCACGCACGTGGAGGGCGCCTTTCGGACCCAGAAGAGCGAGTTGAAACTCCGCCCCATCTGGCATCAGCTGGAACAGCGCGTCGATGCGCATATCCTGATCTGCTTCCTGGCCTATGTCCTCTGGAAGACACTGGAGAAGTGGATGTCCTGCGCAAGCCTGGGAGATGCCCCACGCACCCTGGTTGAAGAAATGCACCGAATCAAGGCGGTGGACGTGGTCCTGCCAACCGACACCGGAAAAATCATCCGCCTGCCCTGCGTGACCACGCCAGATGCAGGCCAGAAAGTTCTCCTCTACCGTTTGGGGATGCCGATCCCAAGCCGCCTGCAGAGATCGGTCGTTCAAAAGCTGGCTGAGGGGCAGATTTGTAGTATAGACTTTTCGACCCCGCTTCCCGAAGTTTCGGGGTATTTACCCCCTCCACCCCCCTCAACTGCGTAACTTGGGTTAGGCTCCGGGAAGACGGGGGAATTTTGCAGGGCATGCGAATCG